>NZ_JAQCWA010000021.1:0-46552 GCF_027684505.1 Butyricicoccus sp. AF18-9LB | reverse complement strand
CATAGCGGTCGAGGACGACGCAATCGCCGCCATGTCGGCATAGTCCGCCGGATTCAAACCGGCCAGCTTCGCCGCGGCCTTGCCCATAACTGCGCTCGAGGCTCCCGTGAGGGTCGCCCAGGCTGTTTCGTTTGCCTTGACAGCTTCAACCGCTACCGCGCTCTCGTAGACTGCGGCCACAGCCACATAGGACGAAGCTACCGCGTTCATCGCTACATGAGAAGTCACCACCGCATTGAGCGCTGTACTGTTCGCAATAATCGCCGTCATAGCAGTTTCGCTTGCAGCTACCGCGTTCATTGCAGCCTGAGAGGTTACAACAGCGTTAAGCGCCGTCACATTGCCGATGACAGCCGCCATCGCAGTCTCGCTTGCGGCAACAGCATTGAGTGCAACCTGAGAAGTTACAACAGCATTAAGCGCCGTCGCGTTGCTGACGACAGCCGCCATTGCAGTCTCACTTGCAGCCACTGCCGTCATAGCGATATCGCTGGCGGCAACCGCGTTCATATCCCTGTACAAATTGCAGCTCTGTCCTGCCAGAGTTGCGATCCATTTCCCGGCGCTTACCGCGCCTGCGCCTGCGGAGCGAGACATAACCGGATCGTGCAGGATTTCCAGACAGCGAGCGCTGTCCGAATACATCACATTCTGGCTTTCCGCGCCTGCCTCGTAAATGCTTCCCAGGAACGTCTGCACCGCATCGTCGATATACGGCGAAGCCGCAAGCAGCGCATACAGCTCCTGTGCGTTCTTGTCCGGCGTTTCCGGCTCATAGCCGAGCACGACCGCAACGCCGCCTGCGTTGCTTACGAACGCCTGTGCCTGTGCCCTGCTGGCAAGGATGGTGCGCAGGCGGTGTATGCCTTTTCGGTAGTTATCCTTAAACTCATGCGAGTAATAGCTGAAATCCTGCTGAATCTTCTTGATCATTACTCGTCACCTCCAAACTCAATAGCGATATAATCCATTTCGATCTTCTCTGCCGTTGTAATCGTGCCGAGCGTCGGCAGAACGACCTGCGGCAGCGTCACACCGGAAACATAGGTGATCTGACTGTGACTGGGTGACGAGCCGGTGCCCGAGCCGATATAGCCGGTAGCCGTTGTCACCGTGCCCTTCGTCGCACTGCCGCCCTGCAAACTCGGCTGACGCAGGCAATAGAGGAATCCTTCCGCAGTCACGCTCTTAATTTCGCAAAAGCCGTCAAATTCCTTCGGCGTCACCGTCAGGACCGGCACGCCCTCGAACGGATGGCGAAACTTGAACGTGTTCCAGCCCGCACCGGCGTTGATAAAGCGGCCGGTCTCCATTGTGTAATCGTCCAGTTCGTTGGTGCTGCGCGCCGGTTCTGCCGCTTCGATCATGTCAAGCACATCCTGCGCCAGTCGATCGGCGGTCACGGCCTGCAGCGCCAGCTTGATTGTGGTCACGCCGTAGTCCGGGATAACGCCCGCCGTTACATCGTCGATCTGCCTGCGAATTTCCTCGAGCGCAGCCTGTACCGTCCCGCTCGTCACGCCCTTGAACGGCGTAATGCCGACCCTACCCGCGCCCTCGGCGGATTTTACAGCATTGATATACTGCACAAGGTTAGCCTGCAGCTGCTCGAGCGCGGCCTGCACGGTGTTTGCGTTCACGCCGTCGAACGGTGTCATGCCGACGTCTCCCGCGCCGTTCTCCTTTACCGCGTCCCGGTAGTCCTCGAGGTTCTTTTGAATGCTCTGCAGCTGCTCCTGCACCGTGTCGCCGGTCACATTGGAAAACTCGGTCGCGCCGATCTGTCCGGCGCTGTTTGCGGCCTGCAATGCCTCGATCAGCTTGTTGAGCCTCTCGATAATAAGCAGCGGCAGCAGATCGAAAACCTTCTTGTTTTCCTCGGCCGAGCCGGTCAGCGCGTCCGGCTGGCTCTGCACGCCGGTCTCTGCCGCCTTTTCGGCTGAAATTTTGCTTTCATCAAACGTCATGTCCTCACCTCACTGTCTCTTTGCGTACTTTGCAATAAAGTACCGGATGACCACTTCGTGTACGCCGAAGCCCTCGTCCACCGTGTCGGACTGCAGAATGACCTGAATCGCCTTCCAGCCCTTCCGCTTGAACAGGAACGGGATAATGGAGTTGACCACCGTTCCGAACGGAAACCGTTCAAAGCTGATATAATGAAAATTCAGCCGATCCGCTGTCACGCGCTTCATGAGCGTTCCGTGGTCGGTTTCGAGTCTTACCAAAATCTCAACCGCACTGCGCGTGTACGCCTTGAGGTGCACGCCGCTGCCGCGCTTGGGCATGGTCTTGAGTATCATCGGCGTGTTCATCGTGTCGAGCTTGGTAGCCCATTCCGTGTGAATGGCCGCACCGTCGTCCGAGAACGCATTCATCATAATGTCATTGTTCTCATCCACGAGATCGTCATTAAACCGGCAAACCCTGCCGTCCTCGGTGCCGAAATACAGCGCCTGCTCGTGCGAGCAGAGCACCTTTGCAGGCACGTTCGTCCAGTAGTACCATTCATACCCATTGTCTGCCTTGTCCTGATTGCCGTCTGCCACATACGCGCAGCCGTCTATCACAAGCACATACCAGCCGCGCCAGCAGGCGGCTACAGCGTCCGCAAGTCTGCGCTCCTTGCACAGCTTGGGGTTGACACGCCTCGACCGGCAGAATAACTGCCGCACCTGCATGTTGTTGTAATACGTCGTAGTCGGCGCATATACGCCGCGCGGACTGAGATACAGAGGATCATCATTCAGGTTTGCCGAGGAATACTTTGCAATCGCACCGTATCCGGGCACGCCCTCTTTCAGCGGAAAGGTTGCCACATTGTTCAGCATTGCGCCCGAATGGTGCCAGATCGTGCCCTCCTGCCGGTTGTCCTTCTTAATGAGCAGTAATTCACCCTGTGCCTTGAGATAGCACATAATGGGAAAATCGCTCGAACCCACGACAGAATAGTTAATGTCGGGGAAATAGGTCGGGTCGGACAGGCCGGAAAACCATTCCATCGCCGCGTGCTCCCTGTTGCCGGAAACAAAAACGCGGTTGCTGCTGCCGTCCATGCCGTAAATCGCAAAGATGGTGCAGCCGAGCACCTTCTTCCGGTCCTCGGTGGTCTTGGCAAACTTCACTTCAAAATTGGAGATACCGGCGTTCTCCGGCGCGCTCGGTGCTGTCTCAAACGTCACCGTGCCCTTCTCCGCATCGTAGCTTTTCACAGGGATTGCACTGCCGTTGAGGTAGGCCGCTGTCGGCGTGCAGTCCTTGTCAATGCCGGTCACGTCAAGCTGATAGGTCGTGCTCGAGCCGTCTCCGATAAAGCGGTTCTTGCGCCACTTGCACAGCATATTAACGTTCTCGTAGGTCTCGCCGCCGCCTGTCGCCTTGCGCTGATAGCTGGTCAGCGGACAGTAGGCGTTGTCGTCTACCGCGTGTACGGCAGTTTTGCCGTCATACACAACGTAGTGCTCGCCGGTCAGGATGAACAGCTTGCCGTGCATGTAAAAGCCCTGGCTGCGGCCGCCGCTGTTCAGCTTGTCCAGCAGCTCCTTGCGGCTGTCCTTTACTTCCTTGTAGTCAGTATCCAGCTTTACCGCATACAGCTTGCTGCCTGCATGAACGATGAGCGTGAGGTTTTCCTCGTCACTGTCGTTCTCGTACGGAAAGATTCCGGCAACAGGAACCGCTTTGCCGTCCGCATCGGTAAACCGCAGCAGGGTGCGCCATCCATAGCGCCGCTCAGGGAAGCCGCCCTCGTCTGCGATAACGTTCACCGCCCGCGGAGAGCGTCCATCGTCGATCTGGGTCTCATCCGTGGAGTAGTCCAAACCCTTGAAGCGCTTATAGTGCTTGGTGCCTTCCTCGGATTCTGTGAAATCCGGCACCGTAACCTTACGCGGCATGTCTTACTCCTCCCCGTAATCCGGCACAGCGGGCGCAGCGTCCTCGAGTGCCGAAACAAACTCGTTTCGGAACATCACGCTTTCCGCTTTGCGGTTCTCATCGTCAAACAGCAGTGCCGCCGCCAGTCCCCACGGCAGCGCAACGCGCGTGATCCGGTCGTCCCAGTCGAGCACCGTGCCGTCTATCGTCGTGACCTCTGGCGTGCTTGTCAGTTCCGCGTCACCGCGCTGTGCGCGGATGGCGTTCTCGTACGGTAACGCCTCCACAAGCAGGCTGTCAAGCAGTGTCGGCGAGTAGCTGTCAAAGTCAACGTCTGTTCCGGGCGCTTCAATGATTTTCGCCAGTGCCAGCGTGTAAATGCGTTTAATAGTCGTCGCCACGCTCTCACCTCCTAACAAACAGAGGGCGGGCAGCCGCCCGCCCTCCTGGGTCTTTACTTATCCGTAGCCTCAGCCACATCCGAAGTCAGCTTGCCGGCCTTACCGAACGCAACCACGCGGATGGTCTGGCCTGCGGTCGTTGCAACCGTGCCTCCGCTTGCGACCAGCATGCGGTTTGCGGAGAAGCGCGGGTCCGAGCCGTCCAGCGTGTACCAGATTTCGTCCGCATCTGCCGCCGTAACGGTCGCACTGTGCGAAGCGATCGCTACGGTGCACGCCTGCTTGCTGCCATCCTTGCCGATAACCACAACGGCGTCCGCCTTGCTGGCCAGTACAAACAGGTCGTAGGTCTGGCGGCCTTCGATCAGCGCACCGGAAATGCCGGGCGGGTCCTGATGAATCTTGGTGTCATTGATACGGTACGGGAACGCCAGCGCGGATTCCTGCGCCGCAACCATGTAAACGTCTGTCGGGAACATATTGCTCGGCACCTTGACTACGGTAAAGCCAGCGATCTGGCCAACCGTGCCGGTCGGCAGCTGCTTGCCAGCCAGCGAATCCAGGCCGTGCCACTCGTCAGACAGGATAATCTTTGGGTAATCCTTAGCGCGTACAAACAGTACGCGGCCGTTTTCCGGTACGAGGTTCTCGTCCATGTAGGTTGCCGCGTCGTAGACCATGGTAACAATGGTGCTCTTGGTCGGCTCTGCGGTTACGCCTGCAATGTGGCCGAGCTTTGCAATACGCGCAAAGCCGTACTTGTCACCGGTCGGCACGCACTGCTCTGCAATCTGCTGACGCAGCCACTGGCCGCTCTTGTTGCTGATAGCCTGCTCGCTCTCATCGCCCTTGTCAACAACGCCGGTAAAGGACTTGTCCTGCGTCATCATGTACTCAACAACGGTGTCCTGTACGTCCTTCACCTCGCCGTATCGGCTGTTGCCGTTGCGGGTGTAGTCCACAACAGGGGTGGTGTTCAGCATATATACGCGGCAGGTTTTCGCGCCGGTCATCTCCACGTTCGCCTTGCAGTGAGCGCGCAGGAACGAGGTGTGGGTATACAGTTTCTCAATAGTAGAGGCATATTTAGTCGTAAGATTGATTGCCATAAAGTGTTGTCACTCCTTTTAGCTTCACAGTCCCAACAGTCCGCGCAGGAACGGATCAGAGGTGTCACTCTCATTTCCTGCCACACTGCCGGGGCTTGTCTGTCTGTTTGTCTGATTCTTCTCTGCGATCCTGACCGCCTGCTGATTCAGTTCAGCCTGGTAGCGCCAGTGCGCGGCAACGGGCGTCATAGCTTCCTGCTGCACCAATTCAAGCACGCGTTTTGGCACTTCCTCGAAACTTTTCACGCCAGAGAGTGAAACATATTCTTCCCACGCGCGTGCATCGGCTTCTTCTCGTGCCTGTTCAACAGTCTGATCAATGCGCTGCTGCATGGCGGTAAGCTGTGCGCGCTGCTGTTCGGCAGCCTGTGCTTCGGCCGCCCGCCGGGAAGCCATGCGGCCCTCGGCGATTGCTTTAAGCGCCGCGTCCGGTGTATCCGGAAACTCCGTGCGACACTGCTCCATCTCAGCCGAGAGCAGCTGCTCATTGCGTGCGCCCTCCAGCTGTTCAAGGTACTGCTGCCGGTTCATGCCGGCGGCCTCGGCGTACTGATCCAGTACGCGCATTTCGCGCTCAGCCTTCCGGTCATAATTCATTCCCTTCTGGAGCAATTCGACCGGGTTCGCACCGAGCGCACCGGTAAGCGCCTGTACTGCATCTGCAGGCAGCATAATCTGCTGTCCGTTGTAGACGAGCGGCACGGTCTGTACCGGCTGTTCCACCGTCTCCGGCGGTACTTCGCCGCCCTCTGGCGGCTGATTCTCCGGTTCTTCCTGCTGCTCTTCGGCGCGCTGGTTTTCCGCGCCGTCCTGCACGGTCTCCTCTGCACCCTCGGCGGCGGTCTGCTGGTTTTCCAGAACGTCATTGCCTTCAAGCGCCGCAAGAAAATCGTCGCCGTTAAAACCGTCCATGTCCGCGCCGGTGTCGGATGTATTGCCGTCCTCGGCAAAATACTGCAAACCGATACTGTCACGGATCTCGCTTCCGTCCATATGATTGCTGGTTTTCCAATCCATTTAGACAATCCTCCTATATGCAAAAGACTTGCGTCTCATTGCCGTGTGTTTATCGTGTGTTCCTGCACTCCGGCGGACGCACCGCCGTTCCGTAAGCAGTGCACCCGCTTGTATCCTTGCACGCACGGGGAATGCGTAACCCGGACGCGAGATAATATGGCGAGAATCCCACGCCCGCCGCAGTGCAGGAAAATATCGTATTCCGGCGCTCGGACGGACGCCCTCGACCCGAACGAGGGTGCCCGCCATCAGAAAGAAATAAGGGGAATCAATGGGGCGGGTGAGGTCAGCTCCCGCCCGTCCGAACGCCGGAACAGAAAAATCAATAATCAGGTTCGAGAATCGGAACGCCGTACTGCACAGCACATTCGCGCTCAATCATGCAGCCGCGTGCGTCCTCCCAACCCTTGGCGAAATAAACGAGATCCGCATCTGCCATAAGCCGGATAGACTCCGCAATAAACCAAAGTGGCTTTGCGTCGTGCGGTGCATCCTTAAAAAAGGAGTCGATGATTTCGACAGGCTCACCGATATATTCAGTCGCTTCGCGGATAGCACGCTCACGCGCGCGTTCAATTTCATCGTTGGTCTTGTCCTTCATCGGCTGAGAAATAAATAACTTTTTCATGTCGTATCTCCTATTTTTCAGTCCACGGCTTAAAAGAAACAATCTTATCGAGCAGTCCATTCGCCTTGCCATCGAAACAAATCGCTCGATCGTCAACGTACGCAATAGCCGGCGGCTTTTCCTTCATAATGGCATCTACCTCAATAGCATTCTGTTTCAGGTAGGCTTTCACCGCATCCATGCCTTCCTGCGTATCGCAGCGAGTCGAGACAACAACCACATCATAGAACTTCCGTATTTTATCAATCTCTTCTCGGATACCCGGGACGGGCGGATCCGGAATGCAGGTCTTGCCCCGCCAACCAGAGGAATAACTATGAATAACACCATCGAAATCCAAAACAACTGTGTACTTCATATTCTTACCTCAAAACCGAAACTTCCGGTCCGTAACCTTGGTGAACTTCGCCTTCTGCGCATTCAGCTCCTCCTGCATCGCACCGAACATGGCCTCAACCTGCTTCTCGGTGTACTCATACGAGCTGGCCGCCAGATGGCCGATCATGCTGATTGCCTTGCAAGCACGGTTCACGCGCGGCTCTGCCAGTCGCACAAATCGTTCCGCCTTGCTCTCATTGTTGTTATCCATTCATCAAACCTCCCTGCTGTAATGCCTGCTGCATGCTGGCCTGCTGCTGCACTCTCTTTGCAGCCTCGACCAGTCCTTCCTGATCCTTAACCGAGCCTTCCGGCATACGAGAAAGGAACTCAACCATATTGGGCATAACGCCTGCCGTCTGCAGATTATTAAGCGTGGATACCTGCAGAATGCGGCTCCAGTAGCTTGCCTCGCCGATATGAATATTGAGGTCAAGCGCCTCCACCGGAATCGCGCCGAAGTCGAACATCTCCACGCGGGTCTGCTCCTGCGTGTCACCGGTTTCCGGGTCTGTCGCCTCGTCCATGATCTTGACCTGACGCATGCCGTAATAGGCATGCATCATGTCGATGAGCACCCGCTCGTAGTTCTCGACAAACTGATAATAGGCGATCTTGGTCAGCGCCAGCGGCGCGGCGTTCGCGGTCTGTACCGCTACAATCGCACTGCTGTTCTCCGGATTCTTGACGTTGCCGAGCGCGGCGTCATTCGCTCCCGCTACACTCTTGAGCGCGTCCGTCATTGTTGACGTAATGCCGGTGGCCTCGGTCGGAATCGGCATCGAGCCTGCAACGCCGGTAAGCGCGTCCTTCACATCTCCGGTGACGCCGATACTGGTCGCGTCCGGGTCCCATCCCTTGGGGAACTTATTGCGGTTATATACCAATTTCGGTATAGCATTATTCCGCAGCATAAGCGCAAGCGCGGTCCATTGTTTATTGATCTCAATCTGCGTGTTGATGAGCGGTTTGATCTCCATCACGCCGTGATAGCAGTTCTTTCTCGGCTTCCAGCTGAGATAAGCCACCGGATACAGCGTCATTTCGGTTGCCACATCCTGCTCGATCATAACACGACCGCAGGAGCGGCAGTAGTGCACGCGGCCGTCCGCGGACTTCCAGAACCGCACAAGCTCGTTGCCGAGACTGTCGCTGTTATTCTGCTCGTCATCGCCCTTGTACAGGCCGTCGGACTCGCCCTCAATGGTCTCCCATTCCTTGCAACCGAGCCGCTTCGCGTCCTTGCGGATTTCGGATACCGGTCTGCGGCGCACAATGATAAGGTACGGCTGCTCCTGCACGTTCGAGTTGGACGGATTTCCGAACAGAATGTTCGTGTTCATGACCTGTTCGGCAGAGATTTCTCCCTGCACACCGCCCAAACCGGACGGCTTGCTTGCGTCAAAGTAAAAATACAGTGCCGCGTCACCGTCTACGCAGGCGTCACGCAGGACCATGTGGTGCTTACTTTTCAGTTTTGTTCGCTCAACCACACGATCAATGCTCTGCTCAAGGATTTTCGCCGCATACTCGGCCTGCTCATCTGGAAGGAACGGCTCAACCTCCTGATCCACATCGTTCGAGACGATCTGCGCAACCTTGTAATGCACGATAGGGTCGAGTACGTTCATCGTGATCGGACGCAGGTTCTTGCTCTTGAGTCCTTCCCACTGCTTCCCTTCCACAAAGTTCTCGCACTGCTTGACGTCCTCGTACAGGCCGAGGCCTGTGTTGTACTGCACGCCCTTTTCGTACTCGGCTTGCACCCTGTCAGCCGTGAGCGTGGTTTTCTGCTCATTCATCGCTTAATTCCTCCTGCCCGTGGGCGGTGCCGTCATAGTTGAGGATGTTGTGCAGCTCCCGCAGGATATGTCCCTCGGTGCTCATCCGCCAGAGCTGCTCCTTTTGATGCTCCTCGCGCCAGTGCTCTGCGGTCTCCCGCTCGGTGTTCAGCGCCTCGGTCAGCTTACCGTTCTCCTGCTTGAGATTATCAACCTCGTTGCGGGAAAACCAGATAGCGGCATCGTGTGCATGCTTGGCAGCGTCGAGTTCTTCCTGCAGTTCCTTGAACTTCCTGCGCTCAGTCTGCAGCTCCTGCCGCAGACGGCAGGCCGTGTCCTCACTCTCACGCAGGGCGGTCTCCACCTTGGTAATGCGGTCCGCAAGCTGCATGCGCGCCGCCTCCTCGGTGTGCAGTCTCTGCTCCATCGTCCGCGCAGTCAGCTGAAAGGATTCTGCTTCCACGGTCTTTTGCCGCAAATCCTCGCCCAAGCGCTTGGCGTTTCGGGTCTGCACAGCCGCCAGAAAAGCACACATCGCCGCAACGGCACTAATAGCTAAATACATTTCCCATTTCCTCCTCAGTTGATAGATAATCCTCGTCTCTTACTCTCGGCAGTTCCGCAGGCAGCGGGCATCCATCGCAGAAATACCGGATCGCGTCCGGTCCGTGCGTCAGCTCGTGCGGCTCGGTTGCCGTATCGTTAGGGTTCTTCTCGTCGTGCTGCAAGCCCGGCAGTGTGCGAATGAGATTCAAGCAGGTATCAAAAATCTGCAATTTCGGTCTGAGTGTACCATCCACATCGGGCACAGGCTGCAGCCGGCGCTTGAGCTCGTACCATCCGGCCACGCGGCCGTTGCTCACCTTGGAGAGATACAGACCGTACTCCGCAAACAGATCGGCGACACTCTTGCCGGTCTCCTGCCGCCTGTTCCACAGGTCTTTTGGCGCGAACCATGCCGTGATATCGTCATTACAGTTTGCGTTCAACAGTCGCTTGGCCGCCTCCGGGATGATAAGGTCGGGCTGGTAAACCTCACGGTAAACCACCGCATAATCGTTCTCATCCACCGCGATCCAGTACGCCGCCAGCATGTCGAGGCCGTAGTCGATCGCAACATACCGTCTCCACCATGCCGGAATCTCAAACGGACGAACAACGTGCAGCTCCCGCTTGAACTCGGTGAAATACTGTCCGACGTAGTAATCCCAGTTGCCCTCACGCAGTGCAATGTAGATTTCACGCGGCAGGTTCTTCATGCGTTCCTCATACTGTGGGTCTTTGGAAAGCAGAAACGGGTTGTCCTCCAGCTTGGCCGGAATAAACAGCCGCGTGCCGCCCTCGCAGCGGTGTACCTCCATCGGAGCGCCGATATCGATAAACCGGCTCTTGGCGTTGGTGTGTCCCACACTGCCGGGGTTAGCGGTGGATTTGACGTGTCTTGGAAACGGTCTCGTGCCGCGCACGCGAGAGATCATATAGGTGTACATGCTCTCGGTAAAATGCGTCATCTCGTCAAACCGGATCACGTCGTACTCGGCGGACTGGTACTGCTGCACATCGCCCTCGGTTGCAATGTATCCCATCTCAATGGTGGAGCGGCCAACCTTCCAAATGTGCTTGCTCGTGTTGTAGCTGGCAACACTGGCCGGATACAACTCCATCGTCTGCGGCACCATGGAGCGTTCCAACTCCTTAAATGTGCGTCTGAGGATCAGCTGTCTGCTGCCCTGATACCGCAGCGCGTATACAAGAGCGTCCAGCGCCTGAATAAACGTCTTGCCGCCGCCGGCTGCACCGCCGTAAAGGACCTCGAAAGCATCCGTGTCCATAAACAGCTGCTGTTTCGGCGTGATCTGAAAATCAAGATTCATCGCTAACCGCCTTTGCCGGATCAACAAGCGTCAGCTGCAGGTTGATCTCCGGAGCCGCTTCTTCCTTCTCAGCCAGATGGGACTCCAGCGTTTCCTGTCTTGCCGCAACATCCTTCATGGTTCCGGCCAGCTCGCGCAGGCCGACGCCGGTGTAATCGCTTACAACGTTTCTGAGACTTGCCACCTCGGCCTCACTCAGCGCGATTACGCCGTCCTTGGCCGCTTTTTCAAGCACTGCCAGTCCGTCATTGATGGTCCGGGTGTCCTTCGCGGCGGCCTCAGCCTTGCGGTCGAGCGCACGCAGCACCTTGTCCCCGATCTTCTCGCACCGGGCGATCTGCTTGCGGCGTATCTCCCGCCGTGCAGCCACACCGTCCTCGTCGCTCTCGTTCTGGGTATGTACCCAATCCGATAACGTGCTCTTGGGGATTCCGAGCCGCACCGACGCATTGGAGATTTTCACGCCGGACGCAATCAGTGCCAGCGCCTCGTCTTTGATTTTCTGGTCATACTTACTACCTCGCTGCTGCATCCAATCACCTCCGCGCGTATCTTGTTTTGCTGAATACAAGTATAATCGGGAAAATCGGACAAAACGGACAACTTTGTCCGGGCAGCAAAAAAAGCGCCCAGACGAGCCTCACGGCCCGCCCAAGCGCTTGTGTTTTCAGCTATTCGATTTCGCAATAACCTCCCGCTCGTACTCCTTCAGCAGCCGATCCAGTGTCGGCCTGCTGATCCCGTTTTCCCGTGCGATCGTTGCCTTGCTCTTGTGCCGTGTTACCCAGGCGTGATATGCACCAGCAATATCTTCAATCTCCGTCTTTTTCCTGCCCTTGTACTTGCCCTCGCGCTTTGCGATCTCGATTCCCTCCCGCTGACGTTCCAGCATGTTTTCCCGCTCAAACTGATTGATGATTGCAATAAAACCGATCATCGCACGCCCCATAGGGGTCATGGTGTCAAAGCCCTCCTTGTTGCTTTTCAGATGGATGCCGCGTTCCTGTAAATCCTTGGTCAACGTCATCAGGTCAGCAACGCTTCGGCTGATACGGGAAAAGTCGTGGATGTAGATTGTATCGCCCTCTCGGGCATAGTCCAGCATTTCCCGCAGCTTCGGGCGGTTCATATCCTTGCCGCTCACCTTCTCGATAAACCACTTGTCAATGTCATACTGCTTCAAGGCTTCCACCTGCCGCGCCTCGTTCTGTTCCTCAGTCGATACGCGCACATACGCTAATTTTGCTCCGTTTG
This sequence comes from Butyricicoccus sp. AF18-9LB, assembly GCF_027684505.1. Taxonomy (NCBI): domain Bacteria; kingdom Bacillati; phylum Bacillota; class Clostridia; order Eubacteriales; family Butyricicoccaceae; genus Butyricicoccus; species Butyricicoccus sp. AF18-9LB. Next base: position 34,234 of record NZ_JAQCWA010000021.1, on the reverse strand, counting down.
CCATGTTATCCACTCCTTGTTGATGTTTTGTAAAGTTGTATTCTTGACTTTGCTTTACAACTGTAAAACAAAGCGGAAAACCATGTTATTTTTACGTTTTTCGGTGCTCCTGCACACCTGCCCATTTGGGCATGTTCTATTTTTACACCGAAGGGCACAGCAAAGCGGACGGGTGACACATCGTCAGGCCATCCGCATATATCGTTCGACCAACTTCCTCGGACCGCTCTCATCTGCGTACCCCATCCGCCGGGCGCACTCGCCCCAGCTCTTCCCGTCCAGATACCGCAGCCGCAGCGCGCGCCGGGTCATGGAGTCGGAAACGCTGTCGATCCACTGCCGCACCATGTCGCGCTCATCCTGGCACTCGGCCTCAATGGCCTGCAGCCGATCCCATGCCGCGTCCAGTGCATCCCGACCAAACAGACAGCCAACGCCGTAAGTCTCCTCGATCCGCTTGTGGTGCCGAGCCTCCCGCGCAAACCGTTCTCTTTCTTCTTCCAGTTCACAGACCAGGCTTTCCACCTGTTTTAATCTGTCTTTTGTCATTGTGCCGTGCTGCACCTCCTGCCGCGCAGATTTCCCGCCTTACTGCCGTAACCGTTACGCGCTTCCGCGCGCTCCGTCCTTTGAGAGAGTACAAACAGTAATGTGATTACGTTCTGTATTCATTCGTCCGAACCTCTCCGACAAACTGCAGGGGAATTGTTAGACCCCCTACAAGGCTGTCAGGCGGACCCAGCCGCCGATATCTTAAACTTTTCTTTGCCGTCTCCTGCGCAGCCGTTCCCACGGATCGGGAGCAGCCTTGCGCCGCTGTGCCGCCCACCACGCGCTAAACGCCGCCTGGTTGTAAATGCGGCCGACCATAACCTCATAGCGGCCGAACTCATTCGCATTCTGCACATGCTCGATGATTTTCACGCCGGGCGGCACTTCCGCTTCTTCTTCCTCTCCCAAACGCAGCCGTACCGGCTCTGCAGGCGGGGTCAGATTGCGGCTGGTGGAGTATCGCCGCGCACCTTTGCCCTTGTGACAATCCTCCTTGAGCAGATAGATGGCGGTATCCTCGAAAAAGTCCGCGCCCTCGCGCAGCGTGCGCACATCGGCCAGACCGGAAGCCCAGCAATCACGCACCACCTCGGCCAGCTGCACACCGTGCGCACCGCTGAGGATCAGGTGGTGATGCAGCCGCACCGGCTCACCGTCCATGTCATGTTCTTCTGTTACCGCTATGTATTTGTAGGTAAGGCCAATCTTGGCATACGCCTTTTTCATCTTCGCATGGAATTTTTCCAAGGCACGCGCTCTGGAAGCCTCCGGCGCATACGTCAAGCAAACAAACAGATCCCGACCGCTCACAAAATTGGCGTTGATCAGCTGCATCAGCCGCCATTTGCGCTGTCGCCGGTTGATCTCCTGCTTGGCCTTCTCGGTTGTCCGCCGTCTGCCCGCCCTCTGCCTGGGCGACATGCCCGGCATCGTGCCCATGGAATATAAACACATCTGATAGAGCGCACCGTTGCACTCCTGTTTTTGATATAACATAATTCACCTTTATTCCGGGTTGCCCTGCAGCCTTGGCTTATGCAAGCATAAAGATCCCCGGCCGCGGGCATATTGCTCCCCGAGCCGGCTCCCGCGCCTGCGCTCAGAGATATAGCAGATTACACAAAATACATTGTAATTCTTGTGTATATAGAGTTTATTTTAATTTGTATTTTACTTGACTTCATTGCAAGTATATGATATAATAAAACCATAGAAAAGGGAACAGAATCCACCAATCAAGGAGGAAATAAAAATGAGTATCCGAGAAGTTCTTACATTTACCAAGGGTTCCAAAAAGCAGTGCAGCTGGGCGTATGATATCCTCGACGAGGCTTTCGCAAACCTCGACAATATGGAAAACTACATTCGCAAGTTGGACTCCTACGATGCCGGCCACGGCGAAAAGCTGGCGGGCTACACATACGCACAGGTCGATGAGGTCCGCCGTTTTTTGAATTGTTGCTGCGAAAGCGAGCAGTTCAAAAATGCAGAGCACGTCATCAATATGGGCGGTCAGCTCGATTTTGATCACCTGCACGATCTCGTAATGAGCACACTCCGAGCAAATAAAGTATGGGACGCCAATTCCAAGCAGTGGATCGACCGCACCAAGAATTAAGAGGAGGAAAAACCATGAAAAAGATTATCGCCGGAAAATTGTACGACACCGATACTGCGAAAGCGGTATCGAACCGGATCGACCGCGGCTCGGTCGCTGATGTGTACTACGGACAGACTCTGTACCGTAAGCGCACAGGCGAATACTTCATTTACCGCGAAGGCTATCGCGGTGTAGAGGACGCAATAGAGCCGCTGACCTATGAGGAAGCGCGCGAATGGGCCGAAGAGCACCTCGATGCTGATCAGTATCAGAGCCTCTTTGGCCTGATCGACGAAGAGGACAATACCCGCGTTCCGCTGTCGCTCTCAATCAGCGCCGCCGCCATCGAAAAGGCGCGCCGTGCAGCCGCACAGCAGAAAATCACACTTGCCGCATACTTCGAATCGCTCATCTTTAAGGCAGAGCAATAAAGTTAATAGTCCTCAAAGCCAGCCCTTCACGGGCTGGCTTTCTCTTTTCCGTTTTTCATCTTCCAAACCTTCCGCGCCTCAGCCACGAAAACCTTTCGGTAATCGCGCTCATAGGCGCCGAAGCCGTAAGTAACCACAGCCGCCGTCATGCAGTTGATCAGCTCGTCCGCCGTCAAACCATGCTCGGCAGCATTCCGAATAAACTCACGCATTTCATTATCCGGCGGCCGTCCAAACGACCGGCTGTAATGGGAATCAACCAGGTGTGCCGTCTCTGTCGGGCTGCGCTCCATCCTGAACACCACCCTCCACAATATCAAACAGCGTATTCTCGTCAAGATCGCGCAGTTCGAGCTGACCATCCACGCGCCGGAGCTTGAGCTGCTGCTTCACTTCGCCGCTGGACTTGTCTTTCTGTGTGATGGCCGAAGTCACATTATACTCAAAATACGGTTTGCTGATCGAGTGTGGAATGCCTTCCTCATCCTCTTCTGCCTCGCACAATAGCGACACATCGACCTTGAGGGTCACCGAGCCCTCGCTCAGGCTCTGCCGGAGCAGATCATTCAGCACGCCGCGCAGCTTATCATCGAACAGATTGACAGCGCCGTTAAAGATTCCGCCGCGCAGGCTTAACTCGTGTCTCATTCGCCTGTTCCTCCTCTCTGATTCTCTTCAAGGTTTTCTGGATCCCCGCGTGCCGCGCCACCTTGAAATCGGTTTCCAGTCCAAAAAGCTGAATGATCTGCTCAGTGACATTGACCACATCGGCCAGTTCTCCGGCAAGGTGTTCGAGTCTCGCGGTCAGATCACGCTTTTTGCCGCCCTGCTCATGATAGCTGAGCAGCATCAGCACCTCGCTTGCCGCGCTCGTAGCCTCGCCCAATTCTTCCATCAGCTTGCAAACCTGCTTTTCCTCGCCGTAATAATGGGCGATCTGCATCAGCTTTGCCGCTCTCTTTGCATTCATATTTTTCCTCCTAATCAATCTTGAGTTTCCCATAATAGCGAATATCCATCCGGCTGACGTCCTCCGCCCGCAGCCGCAGCTTTTCAAAAGCGTAATCGTCGTCTACCTCTGCCCGCATTTTCGCAAGCTCATCCGAGTTCTCCTGAAACGCCTCGAAAAACTTCTGCAGGCGCTCCGGACCGAAGCCGTAAGCATCGTGCAGGCTGACCGCCATCAGCCAGAGATACCGCTGCATGCTCTGCTCGACGTTCAAAAGCGCCGCCTCATCCATCGCCAGCTGCAAACGATCCCGCCGCGCCTTGAGCACATCGGCGTAATTCATGCCCCGCGGCTTGCCTTTGCCTTTCTTCTTCACGCCAGACGATCCCCTTCCTTGCACAGCCAGTCCGCAATCACCTTTGCGAACTTCTCGCGGGCGGCCTCATCCGTCTGATGCAGCTCCGCGAGCGCCTGCTCGAGCCGTTCCACCAGTCCGCGCACCTCGCCAAACAAAAAGTTCACCTTGTGCGCCGCCGGATTCTTCACCTTGTCGAGCTTTTCCTCGGCGGCCTTTGCGCGTTCCTCTGCCGCCCTGGCGGCCTCTGCGTTCTCCGCGCGTACCTTTTCGCGGATTTCCTCCAATTCCTCCTCGGTCAGCTCCCGCACCTCTGCGGGCTTGTCCTCGATGGCGTCAAGCTGCCCCTGCAGCTCGTCCGCCCGTTCCTTGGCATTCTCGGCATTTCGCACAGCTTCATCCCGTTCGCGCATGGCCTTGCCGCGGTTCTCCTCGGCAACGGACAGTGCCGCCTGCGCGGCATCGTTCTCACGCACCGCCTTTTCCGCTTCCGCCTTGGCCTCGTCCCGCTCCTTCACAAGCGCCGCAATTTCGCGGCTCGACATACTCGGCAGATCGTGCTCCTCGGCAATCTCCTCGCGCTCCTCCTCAGCCATGCCGAGCAGCGGCAGAATCTGCGAATAGGATAACTGTCCAAAGGCATCCGCCGCCGTCTTGCCGGTAAGGCTCACCTGCCCGCCGCCGAACTCGCGCGCAATGCGCATATAATTCTGCGCGGTGCTGGGCTTGTAGCCGAGCTTGTCCGTCAGATAAGCCGTCCACTCGCCCTGCGGCACCATCTGCTTGGCCTCCTCAAGCCGCGTGCCGATCTGAATCACGCTTTCCAGAAAAACCTTCCGGGCGTTGTCCCGGATCATCGTGATTTCAGCGGTTACGATCTCAATCGAGCGTACCGCAACAACATTCTCGCTCATTTAAGCTGACCTCCTTATCATTTTCGTGACCTCGCGCAAATGGTCGAGGTATTTCTCCATAAACTCCGCAGCCTCCGGCGTGCGCTTGTGATTGTGCGCGGCGTAACACTGCCGGCATTCCAGTGTCTTCGGGTCGATCTCCACCGTGTGCCACGGTTTCCTCGGTTCGCTGCATTTTCGCAGCACCATGATGATGGTCTTGCCGTCCGCGTGCCGGTTTGCGTAACCTGCCACGCAGTTGTCCTGCTCCTCGCCCTCGCGCACAATTTCCTCGGCGCTGTCGATCGGGCGGATAAACATCCCACCCCACTTCCATCTCATCCACTGCAGCAAATGCCGCTGTGTGCGGAATTTCTCGTTTTTTCCGCGTTTCAGCAGCCGCCGTTCGCGCTCAGAGAGCCGTGCGTGCGCCTCATGCAGATTCGGCGGCAGTTGACCGCCGTCAAGACCGAGCCGGTCGAGCTGTCCGTGATAGTCCCGCAGCTCGGTCAATGCCGCATGAAGCGTCTGATCCGCGCGCCGTGCCTGGCGCTCAATGTACCTGCGCACCTCCTTCGGCGTCTCCCCGAAGTCCGTGCAGAGCGCGGAAAACTCAGAAAACTCACACAGGACCGCAGAGGCAGTCATGGCGAAATAAACGCTGTCCTCGTCTGCCCGTGCCGCGCCCGCGCGCCTCAGCTCGCGGTAAAATAGCGCCGTCGGAAGCGACGCTTTCGCGTCAAGCAGCACGCGCAGGTCCGCGCGGTCGAGTCCTCGAAACAGCTTTTTCGGACTGTCCGCGCGCAGGTTGATGAGACGCTGAAAGAGCGCACCGCCGCGACTCTCGCGCTCCCGCAGCCAGAAAATAAAGCCGCGCTTCACAAGGTGCTCGACCGCCGCCGGATAGCGGCAGTAAAGCGCGAGGTAAGCCGCAAGATCTTCGAGCGCATAGTTCGCAGTCTCAAAGCAGCTGTATTCAAGGCAGGTGCCGCGCAGCTCGTCCGGATTTATCGCGAGATATCCCGGGAAAGCGCCGCCGTAGCAGCCATATTGCCAGGTCGGCATTGCGATCCGCTTCACCGGTTGGATATCATCCAGAAAGTTGAATTTCCACTTTTTCGCACCACCCTCGTAAAAGACGATCCGTGACACCTCGCGCCCGGAGTATTTGCTCTCGAGAAAGTGCGGGTTCATCCGAACCTGTAAGGATACGAGCCAAACCTCGCGCCCTCTGCCGTGCAGGAAGAAGGAAAAGAGGAAAGCCTCTGCAGCAAGGAATTTTGCATTCTCGCTGCCCCACCGTTTCGGAGTGACCGCGCCGTGACAGACAGGGCAGAAGCCCCAGTGCGAAGCAGGCCCTTCCTTGAGCGGCCGTACAAAGCGCTCCCTGCACTTCGAGCAGAAGCATTCATATCCGTCCTCGTGCCCAAGAAAAGGGTCGAGGTCATCACCCGGATTTCGCCGGAAGAAAAGGAACTCCCTGTGCTCGGCGTACTCATCAATGAGCTGCTCGAGCGCGCCGCCGTCAATCGGCGGAATATCATTGACCTCAAACACAATCCCGCCTCCTTACAGCAGGCTCATCAAATCCAGATCATCACTGCCGCGCCCAAGCGGTTGGGTTTCCGGCGTCTCACTTGCCGCCGCGCCCAAATCCACCTTGTAAAAGTCAGCCGCGAACTGAATCACCGGATTCTCCGGGTCAAAGCGATTGCACACGCAACCCCAGAAGCCGTTCTTCTGGTGCTTTTTCGCATACTCATAAAGCGCATCAAAGCATTTCTGCAGGCTCATCTCCGGATTATCGAGGTCAGCCGCCATCACCTCTGCCGCGTGCTCGTCCGCCTGGGCGATCATCAGCACAACTTCGCCCATCCGGCGGGCGTTGCCCTCGGCGGCGTCCACTGCCGCCTTGATCTTATGTAAACTCATCTGATATCCCTCGTTTCTCTCAAGTGTTCGCGTACTGTTCTCATGTTTCGTTTGGTTGCCTTCGCAACCTCGCGCACGGACAGGCCGGAAGCAAACAGCCGCGCCATTTCGCGTACTTCCTCATCCGTCACGCGCGGAACGCGATCGGGCAGCAGTCCGCGCGCGCGCAGACGCGCCGCAACGGTAGCTTTGCTGCGTCTTGCCATCTCAGCGATATCCGCAACATTTTTGCCGGCTTTGTACCATTCGCACCATTGGTCTACGTCCGCGTCGCTGACCGGACCCTGCACGCCTTTCTGCGGCGTAGGCAGTTCCGGCACAAAAATGCCTGTCGGCACCTCGCTGCACAGCCCGCGCGCATCGTCATCGGGCGTAAATACACACTCGCGTGTATGATATGTACGACCCTCAAACAGGCTGTAATGCTCGGTTTCCCGCAGCTCAAACCGGCCTTGCGGGTGTCTCCAGATAACCCGCGTCTTTTCTTTTTCTCTCATATTGTTCCTCCTGGCGCGCCATGCAGATGGCGCTTTCTATTTCTTTCTTGCGTTCCCATACGTCGGGCAGCTCGGTCAGCGGCGCACAGATGGGCCACGCCTTGCCCTCGTCACCCATCGTGCCGACCAGGTGATACTCGGTTTCGCCGAACAGGGTGCGCTGAACCTCAACGCGCACCCTGTCGATCCGCACACGCGGCAGCTCGGTCAGCTGAGAATACGGCTTAATTTCCAATCCGCTGAATCTCTGCATGACCGCCCTCCTGTTTTTTAGCCTCCTGCCGAGCCTGCCACCGTTCGAGCAGCAGCGCGTCAAAGCGTGCCTTCTTGGCTTTCTCAGCGCGTTTCTCGTCCTTTTCGACAGCCGTCACATACCGCATGCAGCGTTCCACCCGGTCATGCGGCATCTGGAATTTCTGCCGGTTTTTCTTCCAGTCCATCAGCGGATCTGCCTCATCAGGTCGGCACGGTATGCAATGTGCGCAGCCTTGTCCATGGAGACGCGGGCCGCCTTGCGGGCCTTGACTTCCTCTGCCGCCCGGCGGCGTTTTGCCGCACAGAGATCCGCATAGCAGATTGCCATGCATACCAGCATCGCCGTTCCAAGCACCGCCGCCTGCATGCGGCTGCAGGCACCGGCAATTTGCATGTACATCACGCCGCCGAACACCGCCGCCGACAGGCTCATCATAAACTTACTTGCCTTCATCTTTCTTCCTCCGTTCCTGATTCATCAGTAATTCCCACGCCGTTTTCTGCAGCCGCTCAATGCGCCGCTGCATTTCATACGGCGGAACGTCACGGTAACAGTCGTCGTCAATGTAAACCGTACCGTTCGGATAATGATATTCAGCCACGATTGCCACCGTAACCACCCCTTTCTAAAGCCTATGCTTCTGCAGGCTTGTACTCGGCCTGTCCGGCCTCAGCCTTTTCTATCTCAATCCGAGCCGCGATTTTGAGGCTTTCCGGTGCTTCCGGATCGGCCATGATCTGCTCTGCCGTCATGGCAAGATATTCATTGTAAGGTTTCATTTGATATGCACCTCGATCTTCTCAGCCTTATCAAGCCACTCAGCAACGCGTTCCAGTGCTCCATCATGGGTGGTACACCAAAACTGCGTCCAATCACACCCGTTTTCGGGTTCTAAGCGCTTGACCCAAACTTCGTACTTCATTGTTTCATCCCTTTCAGTAATGTTTCTGTTGACTACAATTAAGGAATATGTAACAATAGAATTGTATCCTTGCACGTCTCAAGAGGTGGAGCCCTAAAGAATATGGCGAAATTCTATGAAAGGAGATCGCGCATGGATTACAAAATCTATGACAGGCTGCAGGCTGAGCTCGGCTGTATCGGTGATGAGTTTTCTCGAAACTGTTCCGCAATTCTTGAAAAGTCGGCCGCAGACGAGCAGAGCAAGCAGCTTGTCGAGGAAATCTGTGCTGCTAACACCAGTGCGCTGAATGTACTCGCAAAGTCTATTTCAGAAGCACTCATCGCAGCAGCAAACTAATTTCCCGCAAACCCCGTCAGCTGCTACTGGCGGGGTTTGTCGTATCATCCCCGAAGTAGCCGAACGGCAAGCCAAGCACGTGGCAGATCATAATGTATTCATCAATCGTCATTCGCTGACTACCATGCATCAGGTGATGCATTTTTACTTTCGTCCAGCCGCATTTTTCTGCGACAAATTTCTGCTGGATTCCATGGCTGATCAGATACTCATAAATTCTTTCGTATATATTCATACCATTCACCTCCCTGTTAGTTCTTGCTTAACTGTACTTACAGTATAATTAGTTCTTCGCTAACTGTCAAGACCTTTTTTGTAAAATAGTTAGTTTATTCTTAATCATTTCCTTTACACCTGTTCGTAGTTATGATATAATTAACTCAAAAGAGAAAGGAGGTGAAACCAATGGAAATACGAGAAACTGTACAGCGCAACGTTGCACGCTATATAAAAGGGTCAGATTATACGCAGGCTGAAATCGCCCGAATGCTCGGCGTATCAAAGCCAACGGTTACAAACTGGATCAAAGGAGTAAACACACCGAACATCGAACTCCTGAATCAATTATGTAGAATTTTGAACATCTCATTTTCTGAAATGTTCGAGGAAAGCCCGAATGCGTACACGCAGGCGCCACCAGACGAGCAGCAGCTTGTCACGGACTACCGCTCATTCAACGATGAGGGAAAAGAAAAGGTCCGCGAGTACGTCGCAGACCTGAAAGGAAACCCCCGATATAAAAAACGTGATGAGCCTGCAGTGGATAAACAGGCATAAAGAAAAGCCGCTGTCAGAACGCACCTGACAACGGCTCGAAAGGAACCCCACCCCCGAACGGATGAAATCCCCCAGCACTATTTTAACATAGTTTGGGGGATTTTATCAATATGCAACAGGAAAAATATGATATCCAAAAAGAATTTGAAAATGCCGGTCTGTTTCTGGATGAAGTAGAGTTTGATAATATCGAACGTATCCAGTATGCCAACAGCCTCAGCAAAGAGGACTGGGCGCGCTCCTATATCCGCCGCAAGCGTCCGCAAGGACTCACACCGGAGATTGCCCGCGATGAGATTGTGCGCCGTAAGCATAAAGCGGATGCACTCGCCGAAGAACTGCGTATCAAGCACCGCAAAGTAAACTTTGCCGCCTTTGCAGGCGCAGCCGTCATTACCGCAATCAACTGCCTGTCCAGCCGTCCGATTCAGAACGCCTGGGACGCACTGTTCGCTTATGCAGTCATGCTTGCAGGCGGTTTTCTTGGCCTGTTCTGTTCGCTCATTATCAGCGGAATCTGGGAAGCGCTCGTTGCACGATCCTCAAACAAGCTGCTGTCCGGCCGCCTCGGAACCATTCTCAGCTATGCTGTTGTTCCGTTTGTGGCTGCTGTCCTCTGCTTCCTGCTCAATCATATCGGCTCTGGTAACTAAGGAAGTGATACCATGCAAATAGAATACGCCATGTATTTACGCAAATCCCGTGCCGACCTCGAAGCAGAGGCGCACGGCGAAGGCGACACCCTCGCCCGGCACGAGCATATCCTCATGGAGCTTGCCAAGTCCCGCGCCCTGCCGATCGGCGCGATATACCGTGAAATCGTCTCCGGCGAGCGCATTGCGAACCGACCGGTCATGCAGCAGCTGCTCTCCGAGGTGGAGGATGGCCGCTGGAAGGGCGTCCTCGTCACCGAGACCTCTCGTCTCGCGCGCGGCGACACGATCGATCAAGGCATCGTCGCCCAAGCGTTTAAGTTTTCGGGCACACTCATCGTAACACCCGCCAAAACCTACGACCCCACGCAGGAAGCAGATGAGGAATGGATGGAGTTCGGCCTGTTCATGTCGCGGCAGGAGTACCGCATGATCCGCCGCCGTCAGCTGGCCGGAACGAGAGCCTCCAAGAAAGAAGGCCACTACGTTCCCGGACGTCCGCCTTACGGCTATGAACGCTACAAACTGGACGGCCGCGGCTGGTCCCTTCGACCGGTTGAGCCGCAGGCCGGTGTAATCCGCACCATCTACGATATGTACCTTTCCGGCAAAGGCTTTTCCGAAATCGCAAACGAACTGAACGCTATGAAGATCCGCACACCACTCGATAAAAAATGGGTGCCCGCGACTACCCGTGCCATCCTGCAGAACCCGCACTATGCCGGTTTTATCCCCAGTGCCATGAAGGTCAACACAAAAATCGTGCAAAAAGGCAAATTGATAACCAAGCGACCGGTCAATAAAAACTGTGAGCTGTACGAAGGAATACACGAAGCGATCATCCCGCGGGACGTCTGGTACAGCGTCCAACAGCGCATGAAAGACACCGTTACGCCGCGTGTACCGCGCAAATACCAGCAGATGAATCCGCTGGCCGGACTGGTCTACTGCGACCAATGCGGTAAACTGATGTCTCGCCATCCATACCGCCGTGAAGATAAAGTCCGGTTTGGCTGTGAAAATCCGTCTTGCTCTACCGTCTCCAGTCTGTTTGAAGATGTGGAAAGCCTTGTCCTGCAGTCTCTCCGCGAATTTCTTCACGAGATCGAACTCAGCTCTCCTACCCTTCTGGACACGAAAAGCGAAGAAATCGCACTGCAGAATATCGAGAAGCAGCTTACCGATATAAACCACCGTCTGCAGCGTACCTATGAACTGCTCGAAGATGGTGTTTACAGTAAGGAAACCTTCCTGCAGCGTCAATCCGCAATCAGCCAGGATCAGACCGCACTGCTAAACACAAAGCACGAGATCGAGCGCAAACTCCATAATAAACAGACAGACATTGAAGCGCAGAAGAACTCCGCGCCACTCATCCGTTATGTGCTGGACGTATACCCCACACTGGAAGATCCAAAAGAACAAAATCTTCTCTTAAAGCAGGTAATCCGCCGTATAGACTACCATAAAACCGTCCGTGTCTACGGCAAAGCCAAAAGCGACCTCCATCTGACAATCCACCCCAAAATTGCTATACCTCAAACCTCTAACATTTAAGTTATTGCTGCTGCGCGCTGCATGAAGTACCCCGTTCAATCTGCTCGTGCTTCGGCGGTGACGATCTCGTGCTCAGCAACGATGGCTATCAGCTGTTCGTAACCCTCGGTCAGTTCTCGATCATCCGGCTTGAGCGCGACATCCAATTGCTCATGCCCGCTTACGACGTATGTCTGCCGCGGCGCGACTGCTCGAACAGCGGTGTCGGCGGTGAGCAGGACCCGTGCGAGATCTTCTCGAGCTTTGACTTCCCCATCGACGCCTTTTTCCCGCCGCAGAGCGACAAGGCAGGCTGTCTGTTCACCGGCAGTGCCGGCGTAAATGACAATCGCAGCGGCTGCGGCTGCGGCAATAACAATTCCTGCAGCGGCAATAATTCCTGCAGATAATCTATCTACCCGTTTACACGCAGTCGGCTGGGAGTATTTGCTCCCAGACGGCTGTAAATTCGCCGTTCTGTATGCCGGCAAGCCGATGGTTTTCGACTGTCCGTTAAAAATGAAGCCGTCGGCAAATTCGATCTATGACCTGAAGGATGCCACTGCTTCATTCTCGTTAAGAATACAGACGGCGGCTTCCTGATCGGCAGCTTTGCAACCGGTATCTGATCACTGCCGCACAAACCGTTCGATCTGCTGAAAAAGTTTCTCTATTGACGCAAAAAGTCCCTCATCGACTGATGAGGGACTTTTGGCTTGTGCAGTTTTTGGTTCTGAGACTTCGCTTAGTACGCGATGCCCCAGACAACCATCTTGTTTGCAGGCTTGCCGCAGACCGGACAGGTATCTGCGATATGCTCCTGTTCGAACGGCATGCAGCGGCTCGGCATACCGGTCTCTTCCTTGACCTTCTCCTCGCAGGCGAGGTCGCCGCACCACATGGACTTGATAAAGCCGGTGTGCTCAGCAAGAATGGACTTCATCTCGTCAAGAGACTTCGCAGTGTATGTGTGAGCCTCGCGGTTTGCGAGCGCCTTCTCATACAGAGATTTCTGAATATCCTCCAACAGCGCCGGAATGGTCTTTTCGAGATCCTCGAACTTAACAACGGTCTTTTCGCGGGTGTCGCGGCGAACCAGTACGCACTGACCCTCAGCGATATCGCGCGGACCAACCTCCAGACGAAGCGGAATGCCCTTCATCTCGTACTCGGCAAACTTCCAACCCGGGGTATTGTCGCTTAGGTCGATCTTGGCACGGATGCCCGCTGCCTTGACCTGCTCGTACAGTTCGGTTGCCTTCTCCTTGACGCCTTCCTTGTGTGCCGCAACCGGAATAACAACCAGCTGGGTCGGAGCGATGCGCGGCGGCAGAACCAGACCCTCGTTATCACCGTGCGTCATGATGATTGCGCCGATGATACGGGTGGAAACGCCCCAGGAGGTCTGATACATATACTGCAGGGTGTTGTTCTTATCGGTGTACTGCATGCCGAATGCGCGTGCAAAGCCGTCACCGAAGTAGTGCGAGGTACCGGACTGCAGAGCCTTGCAGTCGTGCATCATGGCCTCGATGGTGTAGGTGTTCTCTGCACCGGCGAAGCGCTCCTTCTCGGTCTTTTCACCCTTGAGCACCGGAATCGCCAGCCACTCCTCGAAGAACTTTGCATAGATGTTCAGCATGCGCAGAGTCTCTTCCATAGCCTCCTCAGCGGTAGCATGAACGGTGTGACCCTCCTGCCACCAGAACTCACGGCTGCGCAGAAACGGACGGGTGGTCTTTTCCCAACGGACAACCGAGCACCACTGGTTGTACAGCTTCGGCAGGTCGCGCCACGAGCGGACGATCTTCGCGTAGTGCTCGCAGAACAGCGTTTCCGAAGTCGGACGAACGCACAGACGCTCCTCCAGCTTGTCGTTGCCGCCGTGCGTTACCCATGCACACTCCGGCGCGAAGCCTTCAACGTGGTCGGCTTCCTTCTGCAGCAGGCTTTCCGGAATGAAGATCGGCATTGCTACATTCTCGTGACCGGTCTCCTTGAACATGCCGTCCAGCGTGTGCTGGATGTTCTCCCACAGCGCCTGTGCGTACGGACGCATGATGATACAGCCCTTTACGGACGAATAATCGGCCATTTCGGCCTTTTTAACAATATCTGTGTACCACTGCGCGAAGTCCACGTCCATGGACGTGATCTCGCTGACCAGTTTTTTCTTTTCTGCCATTATTCTTCACCTTTCTGGTTCGCAATAATCTTATCTATTTTCTCTTGTTCGTTTTCCAGCGCATCGTTGCCCCAGATGTAGAATACATCATCGGTTGCAGACCGAACGGTAATATTTCCGTCTTTCAACAGGCAGGTATAGTGTCCGCTTCTATGGCCCTCTGTCGGAATAGCGATTGTGAAGCGAACAGCACCGCTTTTGACCGTCTTTACCTCGTCGATCAGAATGTCATCGAGTGTTGCAAGCGTGGTCTGCGTTCCATCCGGCGCGATACGCACGAGCATATCACCGGCCATGTATCCGATACCATCCGAATAGTATTCCGTCCGCTCAGATTTATCGCAGGAAACAGCATAATAAGCCCCATCGGCATCCTGCTTTACGCCGATGACCGGAGAGTCTGTCACCTGTACCAGACGGCCGTTCTCTTCGCGGTACAGCCCGGCTGTGCCCCAGAACAGCACACCGTCACTGCCAAATATCTGCGGTGCAAAATGCTTGCGCACCTCGGCATCATCCGACTGATACGCATTCGAGATGGTATAGCGATCTGTCTTTTGACCGTCCCAGTTATACGCCGTCAGCACGGTTTCGTCCGCCGTACATTTCTGCGTAACAGTCATGCCGTCATCCGTCAGCCGGCAGATACCCGCTGCCACGCCCAACGGCTCCACCCCTGTTTCAGTGAGCTTATAACCGGTCGTCTCGTCCGTGCAGATGATGCAGCCGTGTGCGCTCTGATAAACAGTGCGTTCTGCCCGCTGCTGCTGTGCTTCGGTCAGAGTCAGTTCGGTTTTGACCGTATCGCCGCGTACCGAGCACAGCGAATACGTTTCCGTTTCCTTGTTGAATACCAACAGATAGTCGGTTTCTCCGGCGCTGCCGAGATATTCCACAGAACTTTCTTTCGGCAGCGAGAGCACTTGCGTCAGCGCCATCGTCTTGCTGTCCATGCGGTACAGGATTAAGTCCGACTGCCTCATATCGCTCTGCGCATAACGGTCTGTACCGCTGACAGGCTGCACGCCATCAATCGGACACTGCGCCACTGTCACATCTGCAATCTGGCAAACGAACAGCGAAGCGATCAGGTTCCACTTGTCATCGTACTGGTAATCATTGCCGTAATCACGCGGCAGAACGTCCCATGCCGCATTTTTGAACTGCTTCGCTGTGAAAACGCCGTTGTCGATTAGCTTTTTCGCCACACTGAAGTCGCTTTCGTCGCCATTTTTCGCGTAGTTTGTACCGAGCAGCCGAGCCGAGAGCGAAACCGCATCTCCGCGGATAAAGCCCTCCTCGTCCGTCTGCCGTACCTCATCGTTATCGACAAAAGCCGTACCCTGATAGCTGTCCGCATCCAAATGTGCCCGGGTCAGAAAAATGCAATACTGGTCGCAGGTGACATTGCGCTGCGAGCCGTACTTTGTCGCGGAAACGCCCTTAGTCAAACCGTTCTGATACAGCCAGCCGACGTACTTGTCCGCCCACTGCGGCACATCGGCAAACGGGTGCTTCCAGTTCCCTGCCAGCGCGGTCTTTTCTGCGCCAAGCAGGCGGGTCAGCATCACCGAGGCCTCTGCGCGGGTCATGGATTTCTCCAGCGCAAAGCCCTTGTCGGTGCCTTTAAACAGCCCGAGATCGTAAAGCATCTGCGCCTGCGCTTCGGTATCGCCGGGATAGTTGTTGTCGATCGTACCGACCTGTGCCGCACCGGCGGCACAAGTCAGCAGACCTGCCATCAGACACGCGGAAACAAATTTTTTCATGCCGCACCCTCCCCGCATACATGACAAAACTCTATGAACCTTTTATTCTATTGTGACGGAGAACGGAATATCGCTTCCGCTCTCCGTTTTGCTACTTACTTCAGCTTATTCTCAACCTCATATGCGAGCTTCTCGATAAACTCGCCGGTCTCCATAGCGGTGGTCTCGCCGGTCTTGCGGGTACGAACCGAGATAACACCCTTTTCCTCGTCCTTGTCGCCAATGACGATCATATACGGAATCTTGTGAACCTGTGCTTCACGGATCTTATAGCCAATCTTTTCGTTGCGCTCGTCCATGGTTACGCGGAAGCCCTTATCAGTCAGCTGCTTAACAACTTCCTGTGCGCACGGAATATTGCGATCGGTCATCGGCATAACGCGAACCTGCTCCGGTGCCAGCCAGGTCGGGAATGCGCCTGCAAAATGCTCGGTGATAACGCCGATGAAGCGCTCAATGGAGCCGAGAACAACGCGGTGGATCATAACCGGACGGTGCTTCTCGCCGTCTGCGCCGGTGTACTCAAGCTCGAAACGCTCCGGAAGCTGCATATCCAGCTGGATGGTGCCGCACTGCCAGGTACGACCGATGGAGTCTGCCAGATGGAAGTCCAGCTTCGGACCGTAGAACGCGCCGTCGCCCTCGTTGACAACGTAGTCCTTGCCGATCTCGGTGATAGCCTCTGCGAGGGTCTTTTCCGCAAACTGCCAGTCCTTCAGTTCGCCCATGTGATCCTCCGGCATGGTGGACAGCTCGATCTGATAGGTCAGGCCGAAGGTGGAGTAAACCTCATCGAACAGACGAACGACGTTCTTGATCTCGTCCTTCATCTGATCCCAGGTCATGAAGATGTGGGCATCATCCTGCGTGAAGCAGCGCACGCGGAACAGACCGTGCAGTGCGCCGGACAGCTCATGACGGTGTACCAGACCCAGCTCGCCGACACGCAGCGGCAGCTCCTTGTAGGAGTGCGGCTGAGCCTTGTAGACCAGCATACCGCCCGGGCAGTTCATCGGCTTGATTGCGTAATCCTCGTCATCGATGACGGTGGTGTACATGTTCTGCTTGTAGTGATCCCAGTGACCGGAGCGCTCCCACAGCTTGCGGTTGAGGATCATCGGGGTGGAGACCTCAACATAGCCGTAGCGCTTGTGTACCTCGCGCCAGTAGTCGATGAGGGTGTTCTTGAGGATCATGCCGTTCGGCAGGAAGAACGGGAAGCCGGGGCCTTCCTCGGTCAGCATGAACAGGCCGAGCTCCTTGCCCAGCTTGCGGTGGTCGCGCTTCTTCGCTTCCTCCAGCATGTTGAGGTACTGGTCGAGTTCGTCCTTCTTCGGGAATGCGGTGCCGTAAATACGCTGCAGCATCTTCTTGGAGGAATCGCCGCGCCAGTAAGCGCCGGTAACGTTCATCAGCTTGATGCCGTTGCCCTTTACGCGGCCGGTGGAGTCCAGATGCGGGCCTGCACACAGGTCGGTGAACTCGCCCTGCTTGTAGAAGGAAATGGTAGCGTCCTCCGGCAGATCGTTAATCAGCTCTACCTTGTACGGCTCCTCGCGCTCTTCCATGAACTTGATGGCTTCCGCGCGCGGCAGCTCGAAGCGCTCAAGCTTCTCCTTCTCCTTGCAGATCTTACGCATCTCTGCCTCAAGAGCATCGAGGTGCTCCTGCGTGAAGGAGAACGGCGCATCAAAATCGTAGTAGAAGCCGTTGTCGATGGAGGGGCCGATGGCCAGCTTGACCTCCGGATACAGGCGCTTTACTGCCTGCGCGAGAATGTGCGATACCGTGTGACGGTAGGTGTCGCGGTATTCCTTGTTCTCAAACGTGTACTTGTTTTCTTCGGACACTTTTATTCAGACCTTTCTTGTAAAATCATAACGAGTGGAGTAATTGATAATGGAGAATAGAAAATAAAGGTATCCATCCACGGGACGGAATTTTATGACGCGCTTTGCGCGTAACCACAATTCTCAACTCCCCATTTTCAATTTTTCATTACTGCAGAGTAACAAAAAAGCGCTCACCCCTGTATTTCTCAGGGGTGAGCGCTTGCCCACGGTTCCACCCTGCTTGCAGCCCTTGCAGGACTGCCGCTCGGAGTTCTTAACGCGAACGACACGGCACAGCATACTGCGGTTTTCCGCTGTGCGGCTCGGGAATCGGTACTGTTTTCTCCGCATTGCGTGTGCTTGCAGCCGTGGCGCACGCTCTCTGCCAAATGCTTTTCGGAAAACAGGATTTCCGTCATTGCCTATAACTTAATAAATACAAATTTATTATAACGCTCATATCCGCGCTTTGTCAACCGATTTCGCATGAAAAATGAGGAATTGAAAAATGCAGGATAACATCATTCTCCATTACTGTGCCTTTGCCTTGGTAATTTTATCTGCAGCAAGCAAAATACCCAGCTTGCCGGACTCATACGTCAGGCCGCCCTGCATATAGCAGACATACGGCTCGCGCATCGGTGCATCGGCGGAAAGCTCAATGGATGCGCCCTGCACGAACGCGCCTGCAGCCATGATAACCTGATCATCGTAACCCGGCATTGCCCACGGCTCCGGCGTTACATAGGAATCGACAGGCGCACCGGCCTGAATGCCCTCGCAGAAGCGGCGCAGCGGGTCAGGCGCACCGAACGCGATGGTCTGGATGATGTCGTAACGCGGCTCCTCTGCCTTGGGGCTTACCTCGTAGCCGAGCTTTTCCATGACCTTTGCGCAGAACATCGCGGTCTTGATGGCCTGCATGGTGACATGCGGCGCCATGAACAAGCCCTGATACAGCAGGCGGTTCTGACCCATCGTACAGCCGCATTCACCGCCGATGCCGGGTGCGGTCAGCTTATAGGAGGCGTTCTCGACCAGATCGGCACGGCCTGCAATATAGCCGCCGGTCGGGGCCAGACCGCCGCCCGGATTCTTGATGAGCGAGCCTGCGATGATGTCCGCACCGACCTGCGTCGGCTCGATCTCCTCAGTGAATTCACCGTAGCAGTTATCGACCATGATGGCCGCAGTCGTATTAACCTCACGCACGGCCTTGCAGATTTCGCCGATTTCCTCAACGGAAAGCGTCTTGCGGACGCCGTAGCCGCGGCTGCGCTGGATGAATACCAGCTTGATATTCTCATCTGCCGCCGCTGCCTTGATGGCAGGCAGGTCAGGCTCGCCGTTCTTGAGGTCAACCTGCTTATAGCCGATGCCGTAGCTTTTCATACTGCCGCAGTAATCGCCGGTGATCGTGTTCTGCAGCGTGTCATACGCCGGTCCGGTGACGGACAGCACGGTGTCGCCGGTCTTGACGGCGGAAAACATCGCGCAGGACAGCGCGTGTGTGCCGTTTACAAAGCCGATGCGCACGAGTGCGGCCTCAGTACCGAAAATATCGGCGTAGATTTTGTCGAGCGTATCACGACCGTAGTCGTCGTAGCCATAGCCGGTCGTACCGGCAAACAGGTTGTCGGATACACGGTTCTTCGCAAATGCCGCCAGCACCTTCTCGGTGTTGCGGTCACAGATCTCCTCGAGACGCTCGAAATACGGACGGATCTCGCGTTCAGCCTCACGGCCGAGCGCACGAATCTCCGGTGAAATCTTAATATATTCAGGCATTTATGTGTAATCTCCTTCTATCAGAGTGAAGAGTGGAGAGTTAAGAGTGAAGATAACGAAACGGTTTCGCTGTCTCTCCACTCTGCAATCTCCACTCTCCACTTTTTCTATATAACGCTTTCGCCGTCCGGCAGCGTAAACAATTCACTGTCCGGCGTTTCCGTGCTGATTTCGCTGACGGTGACCTTGCGCGTCAGCGTATCGCCGTCATAAAACGACGCCTGCGCCAGCAGACCGCTGACCGTTGAAATGCCATATACACAGCGATAGCCATCCTGCTCAAATGTAACGGCAATACACGGTTCACCGTTAATGTCCTGCCGACCGGCAGCAGTCAGCTGTACTTCATCAGCCAGAACATCCTCGTAAGTCGGCAGCATAGCAGCTGCATCATCGGTAAAATCGCCGGCTTTGCCCTGATATGCAATGCTGTCCCCTGCATTCCACGCATACACCTTGCCGTCCGGAACGCGAATCAGCGTAGACTGCACCTGATTGTCACCGCCGAGTGTATCCGTGCGCATAACATTATCCCGCGCATAGCGATGGCAGTACAGAGCCGCCGAGCCGCCATCATAGTAGATCGTGTTCTCGATCCTGCTGCTGTATGCCGCCGGACGTGCGAGCGTCGCAATGACGGTCTTGGCGTTATTGATATCGATGGTAATATCATCCACGCTCTGCCCGGTGAGCAGCGCACTGCCTGTGCCAACCGTTGGCGAATCGCCCTCACTGCCGGGCAGGATAATGCCGGTGCTGCTGCCGTGCATCCAGCCGGAGGACAGCACAAAGCTGAGCACCACCAACAGCACGAGCACAGTAGCGCCCGCAGCCGCAATCTTCGGCGTAGTGTCCGGCAGATAGTGTTTCGGTGTGTGCTTCTCTTTTTTTACGGGTTTCACGGGTTAAACGGAGCCGGGCCGTCCTCGCGCAGACCAAAATACTGCTCGATCGCCTGCACGATACGCTGCGAGGTCTTTCCGTCGCCGTACGGATTGACAGCGTGCGCCATTTTTTCGTAAGCGTCCTTATCGTCGAACAGCTCGCGCGCGAGCTTAACGATATTGGCCTGCTCCACGCCTGCCAGCTTGACCGTACCTGCCTCGATGGCCTCCGGACGTTCGGTCTCGCGGCGCAGCACCAGAACCGGCTTGCCGAGGCTGGGCGCCTCCTCCTGCAGTCCGCCGGAGTCGGTCATGATGAGATAGCAGCGTGCCATCAGGTTGTGCATCTCGTCCACGGCCAGCGGATGGATGAGGTGAATGCGGTTATTGCCGCCGAGGAATTTCTCCGCAGTCTCGCGGACATACGGGCTGAGGTGCACCGGATAAACGAAGTGTACATCCGGATATGCCTCGCTCAGCTCGGCAATGGCGCGGCAGATATTCTCCATCGGCTCGCCGTAGTTCTCGCGGCGGTGCGCGGTAACGAGGACAACGCGGTTGTTCTCAAAATCCAGCGTCTTAAGCTGCTCATCACGGAACTCGAAATCCGGCTTTACGGTCATGTGGATCGCGTCAACAACCGTGTTGCCCATGACAAACACGCCGTCTGTGATACCTTCCTTGGCAAGATTATCACGGTTGCGCGGCGTCGGCGCAAAGTGCAGCGTTGCAATCTGACCGGTCAACTTGCGGTTCATTTCCTCCGGGAACGGGCTGTACTTATCATAGGTACGCAGACCGGCCTCTACATGACCGACCGGCACCTTGTGGTAGAATGCCGCAAGCGCACCGGCAAAGGTAGTCGAGGTATCACCGTGGACGAGCACGATATCCGGCTGTGCCTTTTCGAGCACCTCATCCAGACCGTGCAGGCTCTTCTCAGTAATGGTCGCCAGCGTCTGACGCGGCTGCATGATATTCAGGTCGTAGTCCGGCTTAATGTCGAAAATATCGAGCACCTGATCGAGCATCTCGCGGTGCTGCGCGGTAACGCACACGATGGACTCGGTGTTTTCATTCTGCTCGAGCGCATGCACCAGCGGCGCCATCTTAATGGCCTCCGGGCGGGTGCCGAAAACCGTCATTACCTTGATTTTATTCATCGTCTTTATCCTCCTTGTTTTCGGATGCGTGTTTGCTCCAGTGCTCCGCACCGTAAATGATGCATGCACCTACCAGAATTGCAGCCAGAACCGCCAGCAGCAACACGATCGCCTTAACCTCGCCGGACGAGGTGAGCACCACGGCGGTAAGACCGAGCGTTGCGCTGATAGCGTACAGAATAGCAACCGCCTGCTTCTGGTTGAAGCCCATATCGATCAGCTTGTGATGCACATGGCCGCGGTCCGGACTCATCGGACTTCTGCCTGCCGCCACACGGCGGATGATGGCATTGGCTGTATCGAAAATCGGCAGGCCGAGAATCAGGAACGGCACCGCAAACGAGATGACTGCGTAGAATTTGAACAGACCCATGATGGACACGGTTGCCAGCATGTAACCGAGGAAGGTCGAGCCGGTGTCGCCCATGAAGATCTTAGCCGGGTTGAGGTTGTACGGCATAAAGCCAATGCACGCGCCGGCGAGCGCCGCCATCGTGATGGCAATCGGCATGTTGCCGGTCAGCAGCGCAACAGCAAGCATGGTAATCGCCGCAATGGACGAAACACCGACCGCAAGTCCGTCCAGACCGTCAATCAGGTTTACCGCATTCGTGATGCCGACAATCCAGATAATCGTGACCGGCACTGCCAGAATGCCGAGATGGACAAACGGCGTATCCGACAGCGGATTCAAATTGGTGAACAGACCAATCTGCAGGTCGCCGATGCAGACCGGAATAGCTGCCGCTACAATCTGCACCACGAATTTCAGCTTGGCGCCGAGCGCCAGCACATCATCGAAAATACCGAGTGCGACAATGATGGCCGCTCCGAGCAGGACGCACAGCATGGTCTCATCGAGCTGCCCGAAAATCAGAATCGAACACAGGAAGCCGCCGTAAATGGCCAGACCGCCCAGCCGCGGGATCGGCTTTTTGTGCATGCGGCGTGCATCCTTCGGCACGTCGATCGCGCCGACCTTGTGTGCAAAGTTTTTGACCGGCGGTGTGAAAAAATAGCTCAGCACGGCAGCTACGGCAAACGCTGCAATAATCGTGCCGATGACAATATATTCAGACATGGTTTACTCCCTTTTGGCTCAGCGTGCGACAAAGCCTACCTTTCGATAAACCTTATCCAGCGTTTTGCGCGCCAGATAAGAGGCCTTCTGTGCGCCCTCCTTGTAGACCTGCTCCAGATAATCCTTGTTGTTCAGCAGATCGGTGGTCTTTTCACGAATCGGACGCAGCAGCTCGACAACGGCCTCGCCGACTGCGGGCTTGAACTCACCGTAACCCTTGCCGTCAAACTCGGCTGCCGCCTGTTCGATGGTCTTGCCGGTCGCCAGTGCGTAAATCTGTAGCAGGTTGGAAACACCCGGCTTGTTCTGCGGGTCAAAGATAATGCAAGAATCCGAGTCGGTAACCGCACGCTTGAACTTGCGCATAATATCCTCCGGCTTGTCCATCAGCAGGATGTAGCCGTTCGGGTTCGGGTCGGACTTGCTCATTTTGCTGTTTGGGTCAACCAGGCTGGTAATCTTGGCACCCTCGCCAACCTTCGGGTAGTAGCCCTCCGGAATGGTAAAGGTGTTCGGATGCAGATTGTTGAAACGGTTTGCAATGTCGCGGCAGATCTCGATGTGCTGGCTCTGATCCACGCCAACCGGAACAAGATCGGTCTGGTACAGCAGAATGTCTGCCGCCATCAGAACCGGATAGGTGAACAGACCGACATTGATGTTGTCCGCATGCTTGGCGGATTTATCCTTGAACTGGGTCATGCGGGAAGCCTCGCCGAACATGGTGAAGCAGTTGAGCACCCACGCCAGCTCCGCATGCGCGGGCACATGGCTCTGGATGAACAGAATGCTCTTTTCCGGGTCCAGACCGCAGGCAATGTACTGCGCGATCAGTTCAAGTGTTGCACGGCGGAGCGCCGCAGGCTCCTGCCGGACCGTGATGGCGTGCTGATCGACCACGCAGTAAATGCAGTTGTACTGCTCCTGCAGGATTGGGAAATTGCGGATAGCACCCAAATAGTTACCCAGCGTCAGCTTGCCGGACGGCTGCACGCCGGAGAAAATCGTTTTCTTCTGGTTATCGCTCATGTATATACTTCCCTTGCTTAGAATTTTTCGGTTCAATTCACCCCGAAAGGTTTCCATACTTAATTGTAATGATACCACAATTTATCATACGTTGCAACCATTCATAAAAAGGAGATAAGAGGCAGGAGAAACCATGCCGTATAGGCGAACCGTGTTCGCCTGTTCAAGCGATTTGCAAGGGGGAACGAAAAAGGGCGCACAATGTGCGCCCCTACGGTAAGCCGGCACGCAGGAAAATTCCTGCCTCCTAACTCCTCATTGATTGTTTACTCCGGTCTTTCTTTGACCTTCCGCAAAATAGCCCACTCGCTGACCTTGAACGGGAACGCAAAGTGTACGCGCATCTGCGGCACGTTGAACAGCTCGCGCTCAGTACCCTCGTCATCGGTGACGTTCTCCGCACGGAACACATACGGCGCCTGACCCGGCTGAATCAGCTCCAGCTCTTCCCCATCGAAAAAGCGGTTCTTGAGTGCGAACACGGCTTTGCCGCTGTCGTCACACTCGACCGGCATGCCGACAACCTCGTACTCGCGGATATACTGGCTGTCGCCGTAATGCTGTCCGTTTTCCCGATTGCCGAAGTAGAAGCCGGTGTAATACTCGCGGTGGCTGACCTTATTGACCTCATCGCGGCAGAACTGCGGCAGAACAAAGTTTTCCGGGTCCTTTTTATAGGTGTCGATCGCGGCACGGTATGCACCGGTGACACAGGCTGCATAGTACGCAGTTTTATTGCGGCCCTCAATCTTGAACGAGGTAATACCGGCCTTGATCAGCTCCGGAACGTGCTCGATCATGCACATATCCTTGGAGTTATACAGGTAGGTGCCGCGTCCGTCCTCCTCGACCGGGAAGAACTGCCCCGGACGCTTCTCCTCCATCAGAGAATAATTCCAGCGGCACGGCTGTGCACATGCGCCGTGGTTGGCGTCGCGGCCGGTCATGTACTGCGAGATCAGGCAGCGGCCGGAGTACGAAATGCACATGGCACCATGAACGAAGGCCTCAATCTCGAGTTCCTTCGGGGTTTTGGCACGGATTTCGGCGATCTCCTCAAGGGAAAGCTCACGCGCGAGCACGATACGCTCGGCGCCTTCATCCGCCCAGTAGTTTGCCGCCTCGTGGTTAAGAATACTGGTCTGGGTCGAGATGTGCACCGGAACCTTGGGCGCGTATCTGCGCGCCATGCGCAGCACGCCTACGTCCGCGATGATGAGTGCGTCCGCGCCTGCGTCCTGCAGCAGCTCCAGATAGGCCGGAAGTGCCGGAAGGTCGCGGTTGGACGGCATGATATTGACTGTAATGTAGCACTTGACGCCGTGCGCGTGCGCGTAGGCAATGCCCTCGCGCAACGCGTTATCGTCAAAGTTGGTTGCAGCGGCACGCATGCCGAAGCGCGTTCCGGCCATATAGACCGCATCCGCGCCGTAGGCAATGCCAAACCGCATTTTGTCCAGATCGCCTGCGGGCGACAGTAATTCAGGTGTGTTATTCACCGTTTGCCTCCGTTGTCGTCGTATCTGCCGAAGCGTTTGCAGCCTGCGCCTGTGCCTGATTAGAAGCCTCGATGTTGCGCTCGTGCTCCTCATAGCTGCTTGCAAACAGGTGCGAGCCGTCCGGCATAGCAACGTAATAGTAGTAATTGTTGTCCTCCGGATGGCTTGCTGCGTACAGCGAAGCATGACCCGGGTTGCAGATCGGTCCGGGCGGCAGACCCTCGTGGTTGTAAAGGTTGTACTCGGAATCCGACTTGAGATCCTCGTCACTCAGCTTGCCGCCGGTGCGTCCCAGACCATACAGAACGGACGCGTCCACCTGCAGATACGGGAACTCGGAGGAATTGTTCAGACGGTTGTAGATAACGCCCGCAATGCGTGCGCGCTCATCGTCACGCTGTGCCTCACGCTCGATGAGAGAGGCGATCGTGACAATATCGTGCATCGAGCGGCCGAGATTCTCCGCGCCGGACTTGATGTCCGCATCGTACTTGTTGCCAAAGTTGTTGAGCATCTTGTTGATGGTATCGACTACCGCAGCGTTGCCCTTGTATACCTCATAGGTATCCGGGAACAGATAGCCTTCCAGCCAGCCTTCCGCGGCCGGTTTTTCATCCTCAAGGAAATCGTGCTTGAAGGAATATTCATTCAGCACCTCATCCAGTGCATCCTCGGTGCAGATATGGTTGTCCAGCAGCACCTGACGGATCTGCGAGATGGAATAACCCTCCGGGATGGTAATCTGCACGGTCTCTGTGCTTGCAGTGTTGGTCAGCGCGTCTACGATCTGACCGTAGTCCATCGACGGGTTCAGCTGATACGCACCTGCCAGAACCGAGGTATCGGTCTGGTGCTTGAGCTTCAGATACAGCTTGAACACCGAATGATAATTGATAACGCCCTGGTCGTCCAGCTCCTTGGCGAGCGAGGATACCGAGGTGTTCTCCGAAACCGTGATCTCCTTGACCGCATCCGCCTTAACAAAGGCAAAAATGTCGTTTGCCATGAACAGCGCTGCAATCGACAGCACCAGCGAAGCACCGACTACTGCGATCATGTACACCATCGAGCCTGCACAGCCTGCGTTCATCCGGCGGCGGCTTCGGCGGCGTTTGGGCTGCTTCTGCGGCGGCTGCGGCTCTCGATCGTCATCGAAATGCTCCGGCGTGAACTGTTCAGGCACCGGGGGTTCCGAGCCCGGCAGCGGTACACGCCGCGTTTCATCGTTGTTAAAATGATTATCCATAATTCACCTCTCTGCGGGTCAGCCTCAGCCGATCCAGTAATTCAGAATGATTTTACCGGCAAATGCCAGCGCGAACACAATAAATCCGGGCTCTTTCACCAGCAGCCACAGGTCGTACCAGCCGGCGCTGACCTCAAAGTGCGGAATGGAACCGCGCGCCAGCATTTTTCCCAGTGTGTCCAGCGTTAAGAACACAAACAGCAGGAAAAAGAGCACAGTCAGCGGCAGCAGGATGTTCCAAATGCCGAACGGTGCATAGGTATCTGCTATCCACTGCATCACCACGGTGACAAATGCCGCAGCAGCATGGGAAAGTACCGCCGCCCATACGGTATCAAACACATAGGTCAGATAGGTAAACGCCAGTCCGGCGCAGAAGCCTGCCGCCAGATCAAGCGGACTGCCGTGCAGCAGTGCGAACACGATGCCGCCGAACAGCAGGCACGCCGAGGTACCGACTTCTTCACCGTATACGCTGAACAGCGCACCGCGTAAATAGATCTCCTCGACCAGAGCTGCTATCACAACGCCGATCAGCAGCCGCCATGCAAACGACATACCGCCGAGCGGCATCGGCAGGGATGCAATCGTCAGCCGGAGACCGGTATGCGCCAGCAGACGGTATTCCAGCATGTTCAGGCTGAGGGCGGCAAATGAGGTCGCCGCGCCCATAAACAGGATAAGCAGCCAGCCGCCCTTACGCGGCATTTTGAATGCAAGCCGCTGCTTAAAGCGCTCCCGATCCATACCGGGCAGCGCCATTGCAAGCGCCAGACCGAAGCACACGATCTCACCGAGCGCCATCAGCGACGGCGGCAGATTGAAGTGTGTGATCAGCTTTTCCATGCCTGTCAGCAGGCAGAAGCACACAAACAGGCTGAGGCCCGGCAGCAGTGTGCGTTTATCTTGATTCATCGGTGCGCAGCACCTCTCTTTCGGTGATAATGTAATGACAGCGGCGATCGAACGCCTCGCGCGGCAAAGTTGCGCTCATGCGCTGAGATGCACACAGCGCCGCACAGACCGCGTTTGTCCGGCTGAGAAACCGGTCATAGTAGCCGCCGCCGTAGCCGAGACGGTACCCTTTTCTGTCGCACGAGAGCGCAGGCGCAAGAATCAGGTCGATGTTCTCCGGTGCAATCTCCGGCGCCGTGTCGGACGGCTCCAGGATACCGTAGTGACCGGTCCGCAGCTCGGAGAGCGCGGTGATTTTCCGCGCGGTCATGCTGCCGTCCTTGCCGCACAGCGGCACGCAGACCGTCCTGCCGGACGCAAGCGCGTTTTCGAGTACCATGCGGGTGTCAATCTCCTCAGCAGTCGAAACATAGCAGAAAATGCATTCTGCCTGCTGATAGAACTCGCTTTGCAGAATGTTCTGTGCGATGGCGCGATCAATCGCCTGCTTTTCCGCAGCGGACAGACTTGCCCGTTCGGCAAGATAGCGCCCCCGCAGCGTTTTCTTATCCGTACACATGATGTACGACCGACTCTGCAACTTCGTCTGCCTTGGCCTTGCCGAACAGCGCGGTAATCAGCTCACACGCGAAATCCAGTGCGCCGCCGACGCCGCAGCCAGTGATGATCCTGCCATCGGTGACTGCGTTTTTCTTTTCCGGGGTCGAACCCTTCATGCCGTCCTCCATGCCCGGATAGCAGGTCGCCTTTTTGCCTTCGAGCAGGCCCATGCCGCCCAGAATGATGGACGGAGCCGCGCAGATCGCCGCAATGTACTTGCCTGCATCCGCCATCGTGCGAACCGCATCGGTAACACGCTTGTCCGCGTACAGGTTGGTTGTGCCCGGCATGCCGCCCGGCAGAATCAGCATATCTGCCGTTGCGAGGTCAACCTCGTCCATGGACAGGTCGGTTACGACATTGATGCCGCGTGCACCGCACACGGTTGCACCGGTCACACCGACCAGCCTGGTCTCCACGCCTGCGCGGCGCAGAAGATCGACCGGAGTCAACGCCTCGACTTCCTCGAAGCCCTCTGCCAGTAATACATATACCATGTTTGTCACACCTTTCAGTTGAGCATTAAATTCATATATCCAGCGGTTTCATCCGCTTCTTCATGCCATTTGCATACACCGAGTGCGGTTTCCGCGCCGATCTCCGTCACGGCGAGCATATCGCGCCGCAGCACGTCCAGCAGACCCTGCAGCTGCGCGTCATCTGCGCCGAGCAGCTCCTGCGCATTGTCCTCCCAGCAGAACGCATAGCCGGTGAGCGTTTCATCCTCGAACCAGCCATACACG
This sequence comes from Butyricicoccus sp. AF18-9LB, assembly GCF_027684505.1. NCBI lineage: Bacteria > Bacillati > Bacillota > Clostridia > Eubacteriales > Butyricicoccaceae > Butyricicoccus > Butyricicoccus sp. AF18-9LB. The sequence continues at coordinate 5,808 of NZ_JAQCWA010000021.1, read as the reverse complement.
CCCGCGCCGAGCGTGTCGAACAGCGCAAGCTGCGCGTTCCAGTACGCCATGTCCCGCTCGATGCGGCATTTCGGCACCAGTTTGTCATACAGCGCCGCCAGCGCAGGCACATCCGCCGAGGTCAGCCGCCGAGGTGCTTCGTGCTCCCCTGCCGTGCGGGTAATCTCCCGGCGGGAAATATAGAAGAACGGCTCGTAGCCGAACGGTTTGTAAAAATCAAACAGCCACTTTTCTGCCGGAATGAGCACGGACGCAATGCGTCCCCCCTGCCTGTCCAACTCGAACGAGCGCTCGAGCAGCCGCGCCATATAACCCTTGCGGCGATGCTTCGGGTCGGTGCATGCACCGTAAATATACGTTGCCTCGCGGGAGAGGCCGTCCACCGTCATGCGGTACGGGAGCATCTGCACCATCGCCACGAGCGTTTCGCCCTCAAGACACAGCAGCGTATATTTCTCTTTATAAAAGTGCGCAAAGAAATAGTCGTTGAAGCCGCCCTCATCCGGAAAACAGGTTTCCCAAAGGGCGCGAACGGCAGGAAAATCGCCCTTTTCTGCAAATCGCATCATTTCTGATTACTCCTTAGGCACAGCCATATACTTGATGCCGCGCATGACCGGATAATAGGACTTTTTCGCCTTGCGCAGACCCTCGAGTCCCAGATCCTCCTCGCGGTTGACGTATTCCACATCATTGCAGTTGCGCTGTACGAACTGCTGGTTGATCATCTGGTACGCGCCCTGAATCGTGTGGTCGGCCTTTTCAATCTGTACCACGAACATATCCGGCGTAGCCTTGCAGCCGAATGTGAACGCGATAACCTCGCCATCCAGCCGGAGCAGTCCGCCGCGCAGATTCAGGTAGTTGAAGTTGTGGAGCGCCTGCACGATTGCGCAGGTCTCGCCCTCAAAGTCGCGCTCATGCGCACAACCGTTCAGGTTGCACCAGTGCACATGGAAGGCGAACGCATCCTTGCTGTTGTCCCTGCTCATGTCCTCGTAGCTCCAGCGGCCCTCATAGGCGGTCTTGAAGCGGTTGACGAGGTTGCGCTTGCTCTGCAGCTTTTTGCCGGACAGCGTGCGCAGCTTTTCCGCGAGGTAGATATAATCGTCACCGTCCTCGCTGTCATGCGAGAACGTGAACTTGCCCGGACGAGCGGCTTCGATACGCTCGATCATCGGCTCAGCGACCGAGACGATGATGAACGGAAGACCACGTTCAGCGGCATCCTGCTCGAGCGCATCCAGTGCAGCGCCGAGGTCGCCCTGACCGACAGGCGCAAGATAACAGTCGTGCCCGCCGTCCAGCGGAGACATTTTCACCAGCATAAAGCCATCTTTGAAGCAGATCTGCGTATTGTAGTGGCTGCGCCACATGAAAAGATCGACAAAGCAGCGCTCGCACAGATGATAGTTGTAATGCGAGCCGCAGTGCTCGACCGTTGGTTTATCTTCTAAAGTAATTTCTCTAAACGGTAACATATAATGCCTTTCTCAAGATTGATTTGAGGATTACTTACCCTCGCGCAGCGCCTGATAGTGCGCGCGCACTTCTGCGGCCTTGCCGCAGGACATTTTGCCCTCTGTGCAGACACCGTCCACGCAGGCCGGTCCGCAGTGACCGAACAGCGTCGGCGCAACAGCGTATACCTGCCTGTACATCTCCTCGGCAAGCGCACGGATCTCCCACTGGGCGCGATTGCAGCAGCGCAGGCGGAAAAAGTTCTTGAGGCTGCGGGCGTTCGCCGTCATGACAATGCGGGTCGCGCAGGCGTTCGGCAGAACGTAGCGTGCGTCCTCAATGGCGTGCTTTTCAGCCTTGCTGCGGGCGGTCTTCTCCGGAACGCCCTGCTCGAGCAGATCCTTGAGGTAGCCTTCCATCAGCGCGGTCGTCAGTTCCTCGTAGGTACGCTGATCGTCCTCCATCGCCTGAATAAATTTTGCCCGGGCAGCCGGAATTTTATCAATCTCCGGCGGAACAACATACTCGAAGCCCTTTTCACGCACATAGCGCTGGCTCTGTACCGAGAACGATGCAATGCGGTGGCGCGTGATCTGCGCCAGCAGAGAACGCGATACACCCTCGATTGCAAAGGTGAACGACACATGCTCGATCGGGCTTTCGTGGCCGATCTCGGAAAGCATGTTGACAAAGCTCTCGGTCTTTTCCTCGGTCAGACCATCCAGCACGCTGTCAACGTCCGTGGAGGAATAGCAGTTCTTTGCTGCAGCCGCGACCAGCTTTTCCGGGTCCGGCGTGTAAGCAAGCAGTTTTACTTTCATTCTTGTCACTTCCCCTTTCTGCCAAACAGCCGCTCCTTGATAACGATGAGCAGAAATTTCGGCAGCTTCATCATACGGCCGATACGGCTGGGCTGCTTGAGCAGGCGGTAAAACCACTCCAGACCCAGCTTGATGAAAATATCCGGCGCGCGCTTGGCAACGCCTGCAAACACATCCAGCGAGCCGCCGAGACCGCAGAACAGTGTGCTGTGGATATCGTCCATGTTGTCCGCGATAAATTTCTCCTGCTTGGGCGCACCCAGACAGACGAACACAACATCCGCACCGCCTGCGGCGTTGATGCTGTCAACAACCTCCTGCGGGTCGGAGAAATAGCCGTCATGCGTGCCGGCCAGCACCAGTCCCGGATACTTTGCACACAGGTTCGCACCTGCTTTTTCGGCAACACCGGGCTTCGCACCCAGCAAATACAGGCGCATGTTCTCCTTGGCCATCGCGGCAACAAGGCTCTCGGCAAATTCGATGCCGGCTACCTTGCCCTGCAGCTTTTCACCGAGGATCTTCGCAGCATAGATGATGCCGATGCCGTCCGGCAGGACAAGCGTCGCATGGTTGACAACGCCCATGAATTTTTCGTCATGGCGGCAGAGATCGACGATCTCCGGATTCGGGGTAACAACGTAGCCCTTCTGCCGGGAACGGATCTTGCTCATTGCAAGCTCAACAGCCTGCTGCTTGGTAACGGCGTGAAATTGCACGCCCAGAATAGAAGCAGTATTCATCTTCGTATCTCCCATATTTTCCAGCCTTTTATTTGGCGGTAAACATTCCTAATCTATTATATTATACAGCAGCAGACTAAAATCTGCAAGTCCAGCTTGCAGAGAGTGAGGAGTAGATAGCGATAAACGTATCATGCAGGGTGGACTGACCCCGGCCCGCCGCCTGTAAGTATGTGCAGATCGTTGCGAACGGCGGCATGAGGTCATGCCGCCCTGCGATATGCCTTGGCAAACATCGTTCTCTTTCCGCATAGGCTGTTAAGGGGAGGTGAACCCATGGAAGAACTGACGCAGTATATCAAGGCGGATTTCGCGGTTCTGGTGGCGGTTTTATACTGCATCGGACGCGGACTCAAGGCAATACAGCGGTTTCCCAATCAATTTATCCCTCTGGCACTCACGTTCTGCGGGATCGGACTGGCTTGTCTGTCAGTCGCATCGCGCTATGCCAGCTACGGCAACTGGGCAGCCGCTCTGTTTGAAGGTGTGGTACAGGGTGTCCTGTGTACAGGCATGTCGGTCTATCTGAACGAAGTCATAGCACACTGCAGTTCAAACAAAGGAAACGACCCGCCGAAATAACACGCGCAAACAAAAGAAGAACGAAGTGTTCCAGCAATCTCAACGGCTTCGGATTTCCGAAGCCGTTTTCATTTATCCTTACTTGCAGCGGCAGGCAATTTGCGGTACAATACCCATATAAACTCTGTCCCCTGCTTTGGGACACCAAGGAGAGAGACACGCCTTGTACGATTTACAAACTCTGATTTTTTACGCCAAGGAGAAAAACACCTCCGATGTGCATTTGACCGTTGGTCTCCCGCCGATGCTGCGTATCGACGGTGAACTGCGTACCCACGGTGACGTACCTCTGACTGAGCAGGATGTGCAGGATGCGGCGCAGCAGCTTGCGGATGAGCATCAGCTGCACGAGCTGAAAACCATCGGCGAGTCCGACTTTGCGGTGACGTTTGCCGATTCCGTGCGTATGCGCTGCAATCTGTTTCGCCAGCAGCACCACACGGCGCTGGCGCTGCGTCTGCTGCCGATGGAAATCCCGACTGCGGAGCAGCTTCGCCTGCCGGATATCATTATACAGCAGGCCGAAAAGCCGCGCGGACTGGTTATCGTTACCGGACCGACCGGCTCCGGTAAAAGTTCCACGCTGGCGGCACTGATCGACCATGTCAACCGCACCGCGGCACGCCATATCATCACGCTTGAAAACCCGATCGAGTATGTACACCCGCGCATTCGCTCAATGATCAACCAGCGTGAAATCGGTGCGGATACGGACAGCTTCGCAAGCGGCCTGCGAGCAGCTCTGCGGCAGGACCCGGACGTTATTCTCGTCGGTGAGATGCGCGATCTGGAGACCATTTCGACCGCTATCACGGCTGCCGAGACCGGTCACCTTGTATTCGGCACACTGCACACCAAGGGAGCTGCCGGTACGATCGACCGTATCGTGGACGTATTCCCGCCGGAGCAGCAGGAGCAGATTCGCATTCAGCTTGCCGAGGTGCTTGAGTGCATTGTCTGCCAGACGCTCATACCGCGCACCATGGGCGGCCGCGTAGCCGCATTTGAGATTCTGACCGGCACTTCTGCCGTGCGCAACCTGATCCGTCAGAACAAGTCGTATCAGTTGATCAGCACCATGCAAACCGGCCGCAATCAGGGTATGATGCTGATGGACGATTCGCTCGGGGAACTCGTCCGCAGCGGAGAGGTCCGCATCGACGATGCCGCTGCAAAGGCAGCCGACCCGGAAGCGTTTCCGCAGTCTGTCTTCCGATAAGATAACAAATCCCGCGTTGAATTTCACGCGGGATTTTTATGGCAATACCGCATAAAGGAGCCGCGGCTTTAATTATGCGGTGTTGTCTTATGCTTATTTTGCTTTGCGCCTGCTTTGGAAGCAGGATGCCGCAGGTTCACTCTTACGTTAATTTTCCATTCTCAATTTTCCGCAACTCTACGGAACGTTCATTGTATTCTCCTCCGTTTTCCGTATAATAGAATGCAAGGGAGGTGATCCGAATGGATCAGGTAAAAACCGGCAGACTGATCCGCGCTCTGCGGACAAAACTGGGACTGACACAGCTTGCGCTGGCCAAACAGCTTGGTGTCAGCGACAAAGCGGTATCCAAATGGGAGCGCGGGGGTTCACTTAGATAAAGATACCACACCATTCCCACGCTGACTTTTGCTCAACCGATACAGCCGGAGGGCTGGATAACAAGAAAAGGCGGTATGCGCCCCGTGGATGGGTAGCGTACCGCCTTTTCTTGTGGGGGTTTCCAAAGGGGGCAACGCCCCCATTTGGCACACGACTTTGCGAAGCAAAGTGTAGTGTGTTATACGCTCTGTCGGCGTTGCCGTGAAAATGCCGTTGCCGCCGGGGAGGGCAAGGGCATTTGAAGCGGCAGGAAAACAGGGTTGTGCTTGTGTGGCGTGGAGCCGCAAGCGCAGGTCTGTTTTCATCAGCAGACAGGGCGTATATGAAAGCCCCCGTCCCTCGTCCTACGCTCCGACTTGTGGACAAAATGTCCCGAAGTTGTGGCCACACTCCCGGAAAATCAGCAAGACAACGGGCAACCGTCAAGGCTGAAATGAACGGATTTACACCCGGCCTTGACCGCCACCCGCCGTCCCGCTGAATGAGTGGACAAGGCGGCCAATCCCGCAAAGTGCTTGGCCGCTCTCTTTCTGATTTTGGAGCGTTTTTCTCTAAAAATTGAAATGGGCGGGAAGCCATTTTAGGGCTTTCCCGCCTTGAT
>NZ_JAQCWA010000020.1:0-46681 GCF_027684505.1 Butyricicoccus sp. AF18-9LB | reverse complement strand
ATGCCGCAGCCGATCAGTGCAATGTTCAGATTTTCCATGATGAATTCCTCCTAAAAAGTGATAAATTCGTGTTGTGCAGTTGCCTGCGTTATTTATGGTTTGTTTTGCTGCACGCGGCTTGCTCGAAGTTTTGCGTGCACTGCTCATTTCTGAGGTCAAGGTGATTATACATCCGCGTTCACGAGAACGCAAGAGGAAATTTCAAATTTCGTAAAAAAATTTTGCTTTCCGGCGGTGAGGATAATTCACCGCCGGAAAGCGAGGGATCAATGCACAAAGAGTGCAACAAGGGACAAATTAAGCTGCGATGCCGAGAGGAGAGAACAGGATATAGATCGCAACAGCGATAATCAGACCAACGATGGAAACTACATGACGGTACTTCCACGGGGTCAGATCAACTGCGCCGACGTCGTGAATCTCATATTCCTCACCCGGACGATACTTGTTCAGGTACCACATGATGAGCAGCTCGATCGGGAACAGAACAGCCATTGCGTACAGATAGTGGATCGGGTTGGACGAACCGGGATAGCACGGCTTGATCAGCAGGAAGGCGCCGTAGCATACAACGTGGAACACGGTGATTACCTTCGGCATATACTTCGGGATGCGCTTGAACATGAAGATGCCGAGGATGGTGCACAGTACCGGCAGGGATACGAACTGGCTCATAGAGTTCAGGAAGGTGGTAATGCCGCCGGCGTACATAACGAACGGAGAGATGACGATTGCTACACAGCCTGCGATGGTGCCGTAGATCTTGCCGACCTTGACGCACTTGGTGTCAGAAGCCTGCGGGTTGATGGACGAACGGTACAGGTCAAGGGTGAACATGGTGGACGCGGAGTTCAGCACGGAGTTGAACGAGGAGAGGATCGCACCGAACATGACCGCGGCGAAAAAGCCCATGACCGGCTTCGGAACGATCTCAGCGATCAGTGCCGGATAAGCAAAGTCGATTGCAGAGGAACCGGCAGCGGTCAGCTTGTCCTGAATGGACGGCAGGTAGAATGCGATAACGCCCGGAATAACGAGGTACAGAGGGCCGAGGCACTTGAGGAAGCCGCAGAAGATAGCGCCCTTCTGACCTTCCTTCAAGCTCTTTGCTGCGAGGGAACGCTGTACGAAGGACTGGTTGGTGCACCACCAGTACAGGTTGTTGAAGAACATACCGGTGATGATCAGCGGCCACGGAACTTCCGGTTCCGGTGCATTCCATGCGTTGATTGCGTTCATTTTGGCCGGATCTGCCTCTACCATGTACTTGATGCCGTCGAAAATGCCATGACCGCCAGTTGCTGCAGACAGTGCCGCGAAGCCGAGGAAGGGGATCATCAGACCGCCGATAATCAGACCGACGCCGTTGATGGTATCAGATACTGCAACTGCTTTCAGGCCGCCGAAAATCGCGTAGCAGCCGCCGATGATGCCGATAATGATGCACAGGATGGCAACAGCCATGAACTTGCTGGTGCCGAGGATGCCGGAAATGTCGAAGATCTGCTCAAATACGACTGCACCGGAGTACAGGATGACCGGCAGGTTGAGGATGGAGTACATGATGACGATTACGAGCGAGAACATCGTTTTGGTGCCCTTGCCGTAGCGTGCTTCCATCAGAGAAGGAATAGTCATGGCGCCCATTTTGAGGTATTTTGGCAGGAAGTAATACGCCAGAACCAGCAGCGTAAACATCGAGCCGACCTCCCATGCGATCGGGCCCATATTGGTTTTCCAGCTTTGACCGTTCAGACCGACGAGCTGCTCGGCGGAGAGGTTGGTCAGCAGCAGAGAACCGGCGATTACCACACCGGGCAATCCGCGACCGGCGAGGAAGTAGCCCTCAGCTGTGTCGAGCTGCTCATCGCGGGTTTTCCAAGCGGAAATGACCGCAACAAGCACCGTGAACAGCAGGAAGGAGATGCCTGTCCAGGCGAGTGAGGAGAAGAATGACATTGTGTTACCCCCTATAAGTAAGATATAGTCTGTGGCGTTCTCGTGAACGCACTTTTTGAAAAATAATTCCCCGTCGAAAATGCACTTGAATCATGGGTGATGTTCACTGCGTTTTCAGGGGATTTATTTCGTTGTCTATAGGTTATCACGATATCCTGCGCGTTTCAAGTCTTAAGAATGATATTCTGAATGATTCGGTGAACGCAACAAAAACACGGATGGTTTTTTGTGCGAAAAGACATTTATTTTCGTGAGTATGCGTGCAAAGGTGTGCATTATGTTGGTGAAACTGCACGAAAAATAGACGATTTGTTTGTAAATAAGCCGTACAAAAGCGGAAACGCGTAAATTTAAACAGGGATACACGCAAAAAATAGTTGCAAGATGCGTGCATTGTGCTATACTGTAAATAAAGAAAAAAGAATGTGGTGAGGAAACACCGCACAATGAAAGCTACGGTGCTTTCTATCATAGAATAAGGAGGAAAAAACATGGCTGTAACCGCACAGCAGATCGCGGAGCTGGCAGGTGTATCCCGCGGTACGGTAGACCGTGCGCTGCACAATCGAGGGCGCGTAAACCCAGAAGTAGCAGCGAAAATCCATAAAATTGCAGCAGAATTAGGGTATAAGCCCAACCTGATCGGACAGGCGCTGGTCAAATCCCGCAGGGAGTTCAAGCTGGGGGCGATCCTGCAATCCGTCGAGACGCCGACGATACAGATCGTGCGTGCAGGCGTGCAGCGTGCCGCAGAGGAGCTTGCCGCCTCGGGCGTGGAACTGATCATGCGCGAAAACCGTGGTCTGGATACCGAAATGGTACTCGAACACATTGAAGATCTGGTTTCACAGGGCGTGCAGGGACTGGCTATCGCGCCGAACAACTCGCCGGAGATTCGCCAGTGCATCGATGAACTGTACGAACAGGGCATTCCGGTCATCACACTCAACTCGGATGCACCGGGCAGCAGGCGTCTTGCGTTCATTGGTATGGACAACTACCGCGCCGGACAGACCGCCGCAGGCTTGCTTCGGTTGATGCTGCCCGAGGGCGGCAAGGTGCTTCCGCTGGCGGGACACTTGAATAATACCGCACATAATAACCGATTAAACGGATTTATGGATACCATTAATGGCGAAACAGGAAACGAAATTGAACTGTTAGCATTTCAGCCATGTTTCGACCGGGATGACTATGCTCACGAGATTACGCAGCACGCATTGCGTGCAAATCCTGACCTGACCGGCATTTACGTTGCGTCCAACGGACAGGCCGGTGCGTGCGCAGCTGTAGAAGAAGAAGGCCGAAAGGGCAAGGTCAAGGTCGTTGCATTCGACCTCAACCCGATGAATATGAAGCTGCTCCAGTCAGATAGCTTGAGTTTTGTGCTCGATCAGAAGGCATTCGAGCAGGGCTACCGGCCGCCGTTCCTGCTGTTTGATTACCTGCAGAACAAAAAAGCACCGGAAAAAGAACTGCTTTATACGGATATTGCAATCAAAACCAAGTTTAACAGCGATAAACCTGTGGGAATGGAATAAGAAAGAACCGCACATTGTGCGGTTCTTTCTTGAGGCTGTCGAAAAACTAACGTTTTCCGAGCAGCCTCTCGCTCGAAACCACGCTTTCGAGCGAAACCGAAGAAAAACCGCGCCCTGACGGGCACATTTTTTCTTCCTTTGTATAAATTCCGAGATACATGCTCCCGGAATTTATGAATTTGCTTTGCAAATTCTATTTTATGCGTGCTGCCGCACGAAACGCAAAACGCCAATCTGACTTTTTTGACAGACTGAAGAAAGAACCGCACATTGTGCGGTTCTTTCTTATTAGCGTTGAGCGTGAAGAGCAAAGATGCAAATCAGCGTTTATCCTGCATTAAACTGGTGCAGATAGCCGTTATATTGGCGTTTTGAAGTGTATCTGCAAAACTTTTCGCTGCTGCCGGAGATATCGTTTCCACCTGATTGAGCACAACGATATCCGCTGAGTGTTCTGCAATAATGCCTTGCGCGGCCAGCTCCGGCGTGACAATACCGCTCATGTGTGCACCGGTGCGTGCACAGAACAATTCCGGTCGGTGTACGGTTTGTTCGACCGGCTTTCCAAACCCGGATGCGCCCACGACGCACACGGTTTTGCGTGTATTCTCAGGTATGACCGGCTCATGCGAGGCGTGTGCCTTGAGCGGCAGCCGCTTGGAGCCGTCGGCCTCCACAATCACATAGTCAGCGGCGTCCGCGAGCACGGAAAAGGGAAGTGCCGGCGCGGTCAGCTTGCCCTCAGCGGCAGGCGTGCCCATGCAGATCACGCGGTGAAGCGCAAGTGCGCGGCGGACCTGTTCGATGTCATCCGTCACCAACAGGGGAATGCCCGCAAACGGCAAAATGTGCGTGGAAGTCGTCAAAATCACCGTTCCGGATAATTCTTCGGCCAGTATACGCAGTAAAGTTGTTTTTCCGCCGCTGCCGATCACGGCGGTTATGCCTTTTATCATGTGTAATTGTTCACATATTTTCATAAATCCACCTAATACAGCCATGTTTACCGTAGGGCGGGATGACCTCATCCCGCCGTTGTAAATTATCTGCATGTTGTTATATGCGGCGGGAGGTCACCCCGTCCTGCAGCCATGCTTTTATAATAGTATTATATCATGTCTGCCACACAGAAAAAATATTGACTTCACTCGACCGATACGCTATAATCATCGGTAGCAATCGTTATAGTTTGCAAAATACAACGAAGATAAACGGAGGAAAACGCCATGTTAGTCGTGATACGCGGTGCGGGAGACATTGCCACGGGGATTGCCTTGCGGCTGTACCGTGCAGGCATTCGTCTGGTGCTGACAGACCTGCCGCAGCCAACGTCGATCCGCCGCACGGTATGCTTTTCGGAAGCGATTCGATTGGGCGAAACAGTCGTTGAGGGCGTGCATGCACGCCGAGCCGATAGCGCAGCTGAAGCGGCAGCACTGACCGAACAGGGCATCATTGCTGTGCTGGCCGATCCGGCGGCAGGCTGTGTGCAGGAACTGCACCCTGATGCCCTGGTGGACGCGATTCTGGCGAAGAAAAACCTCGGTACGCACATCACGGATGCGCCGATCGTCATTGCGGTCGGTCCGGGCTTTACGGCCGGCGTGGACTGTCACGCGGCGGTTGAGACCATGCGCGGGCATACACTCGGACGGGTGCTGTACACAGGTTCGCCGCTGCCGAATACGGGCGTTCCCGGTGTGATCGGTGGCCATGCGGCAGAGCGCGTTCTGCGTGCCCCGGCAGACGGCTTGTTCGAGCCGTGCCATGAAATCGGCGATCTGGTCGAGACGGGAGACACCATCGCATATGTTGCGGGAAAACCCATGAAAACCACCATCACCGGCTGTCTGCGCGGTCTGCTGCAGGCTGGCGTACCCGTACATGAGGGCATGAAATCTGGTGACGTCGATCCGCGCGGCAAGCGTGAAAACTGCAATACCGCATCCGATAAGGCGCTTGCGGTCGGCGGCGGTGTGCTGGAAGCATTGCTTCACTTTTCCAACGTCTTTCATTAAGAAATCATAAAATAGAGGAGAAAAACCAATGAAAAAGAACTGTTTTGCAAGATTTGCAGCAGCGGCTCTGTCATTGGCAATGCTGGCGGGCTGTGGTGCATCCCAGAGCAGCGACAGCGCAGCTGTGGACACGGGTTCTGCAGATTCCGCAGAGCTGACCGTATTTGCGGCGGCCTCCATGACCGAGACCCTGAACCAGATTGCAAAGGACTACAAGAGCGTTGACCCGAACGTCACCCTGACGTTCAACTTTGCCTCCTCCGGCGACCTGCTCACCCAGATCAAGGAAGGCGCGGACTGCGACGTGTTCATCTCTGCAGCACCCAAGCAGATGAACGCACTCGACGGCTCTCTTAAGGACGATACCGACAAGAACCCGGACGGTCTGGATGAGCTGCTTGGCGGCACCCGCATCGACCTGCTCGAGAACAAGGTAACGCTGGCTGTGCCGGAGGGCAACCCGAAGGGTGTGCAGAGCTTTGACGACCTCGCGGAAAAGCTGAAGAGCGGTGACGTGCTGCTTGCCATCGGAAACAGCGACGTACCGGTCGGCCAGTACACCCAGAAGATCTTCGCGCACTACGGTCTGGACGAGGCTGCGCTGGCTTCCTCCGGCGTACTGACCTACGGCTCGAACGTTAAGGAAGTTACCACGCAGGTAAGCGAAGGCGCGGTGGACTGCGGCATTATCTACGCAACCGACGCATTCTCGGCAGGTCTCGACACGGTTGACGGGGCAACTGCTGATATGTGCGGTCAGGTCATCTATCCGGCAGCCGTGCTCAAGAACAGTACGCACGCAGACGAGGCAAAGGCGTTCCTTGACTATCTGACCACCGATGAAGCAGGCAAGGTATTCGAGAGCGTAGGCTTTACCACGTTGGCATAATCTGATACAATAGAAAGGCGAGGGAGCAATCTCTCGCCTTTATTTGCAAAAGGAGACGATTATGGACTGGTATCCATTATATAACTCACTGCGTATCGCGCTTATTTCCACAGCGATCATCTTCTTCGCGGGGATTGCGGCAGCCTATTATGTTGCACGTTTGCCGCGCGCGCTCAAAGGTGTGCTGGATGTGCTGTTCACGCTGCCACTCGTGCTGCCGCCTACGGTGGTCGGCTATCTGCTGCTGCGCGTGCTCGGACCGAAAAGAACTGTCGGCGCATGGGTGCTCGCGCATTTTAATCTCAAGCTGACCATGGTCTGGTGGTCGGCGATTTTCGCAACCGCCGTTGTCATTTTCCCGCTCATGTACCGCACGGCGCGCGGTGCGTTCGAGAGCTTTGACGAAACGCTTGCCGACGCAGGCCGCACGCTCGGCCGCTCGAACACCTGGATTTTCTGGCGGGTACGCATGCCCTGCTGCAGGCAGGGTATCCTTGCGGGAACGGTGCTCGCGTTTGCGCGTGCGCTCGGTGAGTACGGCGCAACATCCATGGTGGCGGGCTACACGCCCGGACGCACAGCGACCATTTCGACGACGGTCTATCAGCTGTGGCGCACGAATGATGACGCGCTGGCGTTCAAGTGGGTCGTGGTCAACCTTGCCATCTCGGCGGTGGTGCTGCTGGCGGTCAATTTGCTCGAAAAGCGGGAGAGAGGAGTGCGTAAGGCATGGCACTGATCGTGGATATCGAGAAAACGCTTGGAGATTTTCACCTGAAAGTGAACTTCACCGCTGAGCGGGAAGTGATGGCGCTACTCGGTGCCTCCGGCTGCGGCAAGAGCATGACGCTGGGGTGCATCGCGGGCATCGTGAGGCCGGATAAGGGTCATATTGAGTTGAACGGGCACGTCCTGTTCGACAGCGAAAAGAAAATCGACCTGCCGCCGCAGAAGCGAAAGGTCGGCTGTCTGTTTCAGCAGTACGCGCTGTTTCCGCACATGACGGTCGAGCAGAACATCCGCGCAGGCGCGCACGCCCGCCCGAAAAACGAGCGGGAGCAGGCGGTGCGGGAGGTCCTGCACGCGTTCCGACTCGAAGGACTGGAGAACAACCGTCCGAGTCAGCTTTCCGGCGGACAGCAGCAGCGGTGTGCGCTTGCGCGTATTCTGGTCGGGCAGCCCGAGCTTGTGCTGCTCGATGAGCCGTTTTCCGCGCTGGATGCGTACCTGAAATGGCAGGTGGAACTGGAGCTTTCGGACATCCTGAAAAATCTTTCGTGCGGTACGCTGTTCGTCACGCACAACCGTGACGAGGTGTACCGCCTGTGCGATACGGTGTGCGTGCTGAATAAGGGAAAATCCGACCCGAAGGAGACGGTCAAGAACCTGTTCCGCGCACCGGCAACCATGGGGGCTGCGCTGATCTCCGGCTGCAAGAATGTCTCTGCCGCCGAGGTAAAACAGGATGGAACCCTGTTTTGCAAGGACTGGAACGTAACGCTCAAAACCGCACTGCATGTGCCGAAGGATACCGCTTATGTCGGGATTCGTGCGCATTACTTTACCACAGAGGGCACGGAGAACGCCATTCCGTGCACGGTCGAGCGCGTAGTTGAAAACCCGTTTTCGACCGTGGTCATGCTGCAGATGACAGGCGCAGGCAGGCTGCGGTGGGAGCTGGATAAGGCGGTCTGGGAGACGCTTTCCGGCACGGAAAAGCTGACGCTGTACGTCCACCCAGAGGACGTTATGCCGCTGACGGAGTGAGCAAAATGCTGGATAATCAAGGAAGAAATATTCGCTATCTGCGGCTGTCGGTGACCGACCGGTGCAATTTCCGGTGCCGGTACTGTATGCCCGCTGAGGGCGTGTGCAAGCGGGAGCACAGCGAAATGCTGTCGTTCGAGGAGCTGACTGAGATCGTGCGGGCGGCGGTTTCGCTCGGTGTCAGCAAGGTGCGGCTGACCGGCGGAGAGCCGCTTGTACGGCGCGGCATCGTGGACTTGTGCCGCAGTCTGCGTGCCATCAATGGTGTGCGGGAGCTCACCATGACGACTAACGGCGCACTCCTGCCGCAGTACGCCGCAGAGCTGAAACAAGCGGGGGTTGACCGGCTGAATATCAGTCTGGATACGTTAAACAAGGATAAATTCGCGTCGCTGACGCGCGGCGGCTCGCTCGCGGATACGCTGGCCGGTCTGGACGCGGCGTGGAACGCCGGATTCCGCGGCACAAAGCTGAATGCCGTGCTGCTCGGCGGCGTAAACGCGGACGAGATTCCGGCACTGGCGCAGCTGGCGCAGGACGGGAAATATGAGGTACGTTTCATTGAACTCATGCCGATTGGTGAGTGCGCGGACTGGCCGCGTGAGCGGTTTCTCTCTGCGGACGCGGTGCTGCACGCCCTGCCGGAGCTGCAGCGTCTGCCGAATGAAGGCGTTGCGGAACGGTATCGAATGCCCGGCTGGAAGGGGAAAATCGGTCTGATTCGCCCGATGAGCCACCGTTTCTGCGCCGACTGCGACCGTATCCGCGTTACCGCAGACGGCAGGCTGAAACCGTGCCTGCACTCGGCACAGGAGATTCCGCTGCGCGGTCTGCACGGTGAAAACCTTGAACGCGCACTGCGCGAGGGTATGTTCGGAAAACCGGTCAGCCACCATATGCAATCCGGGCAGCCGAGTGAAAGCCGGAGAGGCATGAGCCAAATCGGGGGATAAATAATGGAAAATTGAGAATGAAAAATGAGCCGATAAGGCTGCATTTAGTGCATTTATTTTTTTCATTATAGCACGATATAACACTATGGTATTTGTAGGGCGGGATGACCTCATCCCGCCGTATACTAACGAATTGGAAGAAGAAAGAGTAGCATGGCAAAAGTAAAAGCAGTTTGTATTAGTGAACATAAAGGAACAAAAAAGCACCCGGTGGAGCGTATCACAGTGAAAGAAAACCACGGTATCATCGGTGACGCGCACGCGGGCAGCTGGCACCGCCAGATCAGCCTTTTGGCGCAGGAGAGCGTGGACGAAATGCGCCGAACCGGTCTGACGCTCCATGCGGGCGACTTTGCGGAGAACATCCTCACCGAAGGGATTGACCTTAAGCATTTACCGGTCGGTACGGTGCTCCGCGTGGGAAAAACGCGTCTGCAGGTGACGCAAATCGGCAAGGAATGCCATAATGACTGTGAAATCCGCCGTATGACGGGCAAGTGTGTCATGCCGACTGACGGCATTTTCGCCGTTGTGCTGACTGGCGGCACGATCACCGCCGGTGACGAGATCGAGGAGGAAAAGCCATGAAATGTATCAAAACCGAGGACGCGGTCGGCCATGTTCTGTGCCACGACATGACGCAGATCATCCCGGGCGTAAGCAAGGGGCCGCGCTTCCGCAAGGGCCACATCGTCACCGCGGAGGACATTCCGGTGCTGCTTTCGATGGGTAAGGAGCAGCTTTACGTCTGGGAGCTGCAGCCGGGTTTTCTGCACGAGAATGACGCGGCAGAGCGGCTGTGTGCGCTCTGTCAGAATGCCAACATACGTAAAAGCGAGACAAAAGAGGGCAAAATCGAGCTTTCTTCGGACATTGACGGCGTTTTTCTGGTCGATACCGAGCGACTGAATGCGGTCAACAGTATTGACGAAATCATGATCGCCACCAGACGCGGCAACGGCATCGTCCATCCGGGCGACAAACTGTGCGGCACGCGCGTCATCCCACTCGTGATCGAGGAGGAGAAACTGCGGCAGGCCGAGCAGGCGGCGGGCGGCACGCCGATTCTGGAAGTCCGCCCGTTTACGCTGAAAACAGCAGCCGTTGTCACCACCGGCAGCGAGGTAGCCAAAGGCCGCATTCCGGACAGCTTCACGCCGGTTGTAGAACGAAAGCTGGCTGCACTCGGCATCAAAATGACCGAGCACGTTCTGGTCGAGGACGGCATGGAGAACGTTGCGGCGGCCATCGAGCAGATGAAAAACAAGCCGGTCGATATGATCCTGTGCACGGGCGGCATGAGCGTCGATCCGGACGATTCCACACCGGGTGCGATCAAACAGAGCGGCGCGGATATCGTCACCTACGGCGCGCCGGTGCTCCCGGGCGCCATGTTCCTTCTGGGCTACTACGCGGACGGCCGTCCGGTGATGGGTCTGCCCGGATGCGTCATGTACGCCAAGGCCACCATTTTTGATCTGGTGCTGCCGCGCATCGCGGCGGGCGTGCGGCTGACCAGGCGCGATTTTGTTGCGCTCGGAGAAGGCGGTCTGTGTCTCGGCTGTGAGGTCTGCACTTATCCGCACTGCGGCTTTGGAGGTGTGTGATATGTCATGTCTCATAGGGGCGAACAGTGTTCGCCCACTGACCGCTAAAGTTATTACCGTCAGCGACCGGTCGTTCCGCGGTGAGCGCGAGGATTTGAGCGGCCCTGCCGTCAAGAATCTGCTCGAGCGGGCAGGCTACGCGGTCGGTGCGGTCGAGGTGCTGCCGGACGAGCAGCCGCGTATCGAGTCCGCGCTCATCCGTGCCGCCGACGAGGAGAAGCTCGCACTCATCGTCACCACCGGCGGCACCGGCTTTGCACCGCGCGATGTAACGCCGGAGGCGACTATCAAGGTCTGCGAAAAGCTCGCGCCGGGTATCCCGGAGGCCATGCGGGCAGCGTCCATGCAGATTACGCCGAAGGCGTGTCTGTCGCGCGCGGCAGCGGGCATTCGCGGCACGAGCTTGATCATCAATCTGCCGGGCAGTCCCAAGGGCGCGTGCGAAAATCTGCAGGCCGTGTTCGAACCCATTGAGCATGGGATTTATATCCTGCAGGGCGGGAAAGAATAATGGAGAATTGAAAATGGGGGATGGAGAATGAAATGTCAGATTTCAGTTTCTGCTCCGAATAGAAAACACCCCGAACATAGGTTCGGGGGGTTGAGGCTGTCGAAAAACTATCGTTTTTCGAGCAGCCTCTCGATCGAAACCACGCTTTCGATCGAATGCTGAAGAAAAACCGCGTCCTCCGGACACATTTTTTCTTCCCTTGTATAAAAACCGAGGTACACGCCCCCGGTTTTTATGAATTTGCTGCGCAAATTCTATTTCATGCGCGCTGCCGCGCGGCAGCGTCAGCATCGCGAAAACGGACTTTATTGACAGACTGCACCCCGAACCTGTGGTTCGGGGTGTTTTTTGATTGGGTTCAATTTCAAAAGAAAACGGTCAACCACCATGTTAATTTTCCATTCTCAATTCTCCATCCTCAATTTTATATTTACTCCAAATAAATCGAAAACTCCTGTTTTTCGGTAACATACCCGACGATCTTCGCCTCCGGCACGCTCTGCTGCAGTTCATCCAGACAGCCTTGCGCGTCCTGCTCCGGCAGGGCAAACAGCAGACCGCCGCTGGTCTGCGGGTCGTAAAACAAATCCTGCAGGGTTCGCGAAATCTTACCCTTGACACATACGCCGGCCTCCGCATACTGCCGGTTGCGGTACGCGCCTGCCGGAATCAGTCCCATCTCTGCCAGCGGGTACGCTTCTGCATGATAGGGTACGTCGTCTGCGCGAAGGTGCACGGAAGCGCCGCTGCCCTGTGCCATCTCAAAGCTGTGGCCGAGCAACGAAAAACCGGTGACATCCGTGCAGCTGTGCACCGGATATTTCACCATAACATCACGCGCGACCTTGTTGAGCGCAGCCATCTGGCGGTAGATGCGGTCAAGCACGGACTTTTCAACCAGATCCGCTTTTGCTGCTGTGGTCAGCACGCCAACGCCGAGCGGCTTGGTCAAAATCAGCACATCACCCGGCTTTGCACCGCTGTTGGTGAGCACCTTTTTCGGATGCACGAAGCCCGAAACTGCCAGTCCGTAAATCGGCTCGGCACCCTGAATGGTGTGGCCGCCCGTGATGATCGCGCCGGCCTCGTAGGCCTTGTCGTAGCCGCCGCGCAGGATTTCCTGCACCGCATGATCGTCCATGCTCTGCGCCAGACACATGATGTTGAGCGCGAGCTTGGGCTCACCGCCCATGGCGTACACGTCGCTGAGCGCGTTGGCAGCCGCAATCTGTCCGTACAGGAACGGATCGTCCACGATGGGCGGGAAGAAGTCGGTCGTCTGCACGAGCGCGGTGTTCTCGTCGAGCACATACACGCTTGCGTCATCGCTCTTGTCATAGCCGACGATCAAACGCGGGTCGGTATGCGTGCGAAAGCCTTCAAGCAGGTGTACGAGCGTTCCGGCGCCGACTTTTGCGCCGCAGCCGGCGCAGCCAGCAAGTTTGGTCAGCTTTACTTCGGTCTCCATCGAAAAATCTCTCCGTTTCCGTGATTTACTCTTCTTATTGTACCAGAATCCGTGCAGATTAGCAACCTTCATTCGCCTTGCATAGACTGGTTGGGAGGGATGCTATGACGACCGTCAGCCTTTGCATGATCGTACGCAATGAGGAGAAGGTGCTCGCGCGGTGTCTGGACAGCGTGCGCGGCATTGCGGATGAAATTTGCATCACAGACACCGGCTCGACCGACAAAACGCGGGAAATTGCCCGAAAATACGGCACTGTGCAGGCGTTTCCGTGGTGCGATGATTTCTCCGCTGCACGCAATTTTTCGTTTGCGCAGGCGCGCATGGACTATACGCTGTGGCTGGATGC
This sequence comes from Butyricicoccus sp. AF18-9LB, assembly GCF_027684505.1. Classification (NCBI taxonomy): domain Bacteria; kingdom Bacillati; phylum Bacillota; class Clostridia; order Eubacteriales; family Butyricicoccaceae; genus Butyricicoccus; species Butyricicoccus sp. AF18-9LB. The sequence continues at coordinate 33,619 of NZ_JAQCWA010000020.1, read as the reverse complement.
AGATGATGTGCTTCTGCCGTCTGACCGTCAGAAATTGCTTGCGCTCAAAGCGGAGCTGGACGGCACAGCCGATGTCGTCATGCTGCCGTACCACACCGGTTTTGATGAGCAGGGCAGACCGACGTTTTTCTGTTACCGTGAGCGGCTGCTCAAAACGTCCGCGCACTTCCGATGGCAGGGTGCGGTGCACGAGTGCATTGTGCCGCGCGGGAATATTCGGTACGGAGACGCGGCGGTGACACACCGCAAGCTGCCGTGCGCGTACTCCGACCGCAACCTGAAAATCTACGAAAACCTGCTCGCTAAGGGGGAAAAGCTGGATGCACGCGGCAGCTATTATTACGCGCGAGAGCTGCTGGCGCATAAACGGTACGCACAGGCAGTTGAAGCATTTGAAGTCTTCCTTGCGATGCCGGACGGCTGGGCAGAGAACAAAATAGATGCGTGCCTTGGTCTGTCGCAGGCGCTGACCGCCCTCGGAGAGCGCGAGCAGGCAAAGCGGGCACTGACCCGCTCATTTGCACTGGAGGTGCCGCGCAGTGCCGTGTGCTGTGCGCTTGCAGCCCTCGAATACGCGGATAACCGCGCAAGACAGGCGGTGTTCTGGTACGAAACCGCCATTCGAGCCGCAAGCACAGCGCTGCGCGGCTTTGTTGATGTGAACGCCTGCGCTTATGCGCCGGCACTCGGCCTGTGCGTCTGCTGGGACAAATTAGGAGACCCAAAGCAAGCCTGTGCCTGGAACGAAAGGGCAGCACTTGTGCGTCCGCAGTCGACGGCGGTGGCGTACAACCGACGGTATTTTGCCGCGCAGGGTCTCACCGCAAAGCCGCCTTCGGCATAGATTGAACTGCCGGAGCTTTCCGGCAAATCGGAAGGAAGGGAAGAACGACATGAACGATCGACAGGACTGCTGCGGCAACTGGGAACGCCCGAGCGAACGCTGGCAGGAGCGCGTGTGCGATGCGGTGATGGGCAACGGCCGACCGGATGCGATGGGACCTCCCGGACCTCCCGGTCCTCCCGGTCCTCCGGGTCCGCGCGGACCGCGAGGAGAAAGGGGACCGATGGGGCCAATGGGGCCGAGAGGCATTCCGGGGCCTCCGGGACCGCCGGGCTTCCCGGGACCCATCGGCCCAACCGGCCCGACCGGCCCCGCAGGTGAAGCAGGCGCAGTTGGCCCAATCGGCCCGACCGGCCCTGCAGGTGAAGCGGGTGCAGTTGGCCCAACCGGCCCGACCGGTCCCGCAGGTGAAGCGGGCGCAGTCGGCCCAACCGGCCCGATCGGCCCCGCAGGTGAAGCGGGCGCAGTCGGCGCGACCGGTCCGACCGGCCCCACAGGTGAAGCGGGCACAGTCGGCGCTACCGGCCCGACCGGCCCCGCAGGTGAAGCGGGTGCAGTTGGCCCAACCGGCCCGACCGGCCCCGCGGGAGAAGCAGGCGCAGTTGGCGCTACCGGCCCGACCGGCCCTGCAGGTGAAGCAGGCGCAGTTGGCCCAACCGGTCCGACCGGCCCCGCAGGTGAAGCAGGCGCAGTCGGCCTAACCGGCCCGACCGGCCCCACAGGTGAAGCGGGTGCAGTCGGCGCTACCGGCCCGACCGGTCCGACCGGACCTGCCGGTGCAAGTCCGGAACCGGCGGCATCGGTAGCAGACGCAACCGGTGCGGACGACATCGTTGCACGGTTCAACGAGCTGCTCAACAGTCTGCGCGAGGCGGGACTGCTCAGGCTGCCGTAACCGAACAGAAAGGGAGTGGAAACACTCCCTTTTTCTTTGCGCCGACATTCGACTTTATGCGCGGCTTGTGCTATACTGATAGCAGAAATATAACAGCAGGAAAGCAGGAAGTATAATGACAATTCTAAATTGTGAATGTGGAAACGAGATTTTCATCATGGATGAAACCGAAGCAACGGCCTGGCAGTGCGAGCAGTGCGGTCAGTGGTATGATTTCTTCGGTGTAAAGGTGCCCGACCCGGCATCTGTGCAGCCGAAAAAGTCGCCTCATCTTGTCAACTGGAGTGCGGGCGAGGATTTGTAAGGCAAAGCGCCGCGGCAGCGCGACCGGAGCCTGCGCAAGAAGCCGCGGCAGCGCGGACGGAACTCGCGCAAGGAACCGCGGCTTTCATTGTGCGGTGTTGCCGTAAGTCTGCCGTCAGAAAAGGACAAAAAAGCGCGGACGGAAGCTGTAAAAAGTAACAGAACTGTAACCTCGCTTTGTGTCGAAAGGTGGTATACTTATATCTTAGCAGCATATATTATAAAAAGGATAGGAAGGATGACAAAAATGGCATATGAATCGGCGCGGCAGGCGCCGCGCAGCCCGCATAGAAGAGGGCGCAGACGCAGACGGCGCAACAGTCACTACGGTGTGCTGTTTGCTCTGATCATTCTGATCATTGCGGTCATTTTCTTCGGTGTGCGGGCAGTCCGCTCGATTGTCGGAAACGTGGTCAGCAGCAACAACGTGCTGGTGTATCAGGTGGGAAACACGAATGCATATAAGAACGGCAAGACGATACAGGTTGACGCTGCGCCCTACCGTGACAGTCAGGGCAACGGCATGGCGTCCATCAGCTCGCTGTGCGATAACCTAGGATTGGAGCTGAACTGGGACGAGAATGCCAAATCCGGCACGATCACGCTCAAAAAGACCGTGCTGACAATTAAGCTCAGTGATACAAACCTGCAGGTCGGTGACGCGACCGAGACCTTTGCCTCCGCACCGGTGGAGAAGAACGGCGTGGTTTATGCGCCGGTCAAGGATATCTGTCAGGCACTTTCGTGGCAGACCGGCGAGGTTGCCGCCGAAAACGGCGATCTGATCATCATCAGTCAGGCGAAAAAGGCGCTGACCGATAAGAAGATCGGTGAAATTACGGATGATGCGCTCAAGGTGCTCGGCCCGGCCGAGGGACAGGTGATGAGCGGCAGCATCGTTATGCGAACCGGCTCGGATCAGCTGCTCTATGAAGGCAGCACCAAGCACATGGTGGAAGAAGGCAAAAAGCTGGGTGCAGGTGTGCTCGATCAGGACGGTACGGCGTATATCCCGCTCAAGGCTGCGATGACCGCGCTCGGCGGCAAGGCCGAGGACGACGGCAAGGGCGCATGGAATGTCACCTGCGGTGAATCCACCGCGACCGTGGATGCGGATGACGGCAAGACCAAGGTGGACGGCAAGCGTGCCTCCGGCAATGGCTTCTCCACCTACACGGATCAGGACAAGAACCGTTTTTACGTTTCTCCGCAGGTGCTTGCGGCGATCCTTGGCAAAACGTATACCGATCTCGGTGACGGCGTATTCTCGTTCACCGGCGTAACGCTTGACGGCTTTGACAGCCAGAAGGCCTACCTCAAGAACATGAAGGATAAGCTGGGCGATGCCGTGGACGGCGATATTCCGGAGGCCGATGTTTATATCGCGCTGACGTTTGACGACGGTCCGACCGGCAAGAAGGACGGCTATCCGAACGGCCTGACCAACTATCTGCTGGACGGCCTCAAGCAGCGCGGCGCAGTTGCTACGTTTTTGATGGTCGGCGAGCGTGTCTCCGAGGTATCGGATGTGCTGCCGCGCATGGTAAACGAAGGCCATGAGCTGGGCAACCACACCATGAATCATCCGATGTGCCACCTGACCGGTCTGGGCGTGGATGATATCCGCACACAGATTGACGATGCGACCAATGCGATCAAGGATATTGCGGGGCAGGCACCGCAGGTGCTGCGTCCGGTAGGCGGCGGCGTCAACTCGGATGTCAAGGCGGTAGCCGCTGAGCTGAACTACCCGATCATCAACTGGAGCGTGGACACCGAGGACTGGAAGTACCGCGATGCCGATCATGTGAAGAAGGTCATCGTGGAGCAGGCGCAGGACGGCGATGTTGTCCTGATGCACGATCTGTATGAGACTTCGGTTCGGGGTGCACTGGCAGCGATCGACGAGCTGCAGAGCCGCACGGATAAGACCTACGCATTTGTAACGGTTTCTCAGCTTGCCGCAATTCACGGCATCACGCTGGAGCCGGGCGTTGTGTATAACGCACTGAGCGACGAAGTCGCGCAGCAGATCGCGGACGGCAGCTATTCACCGACGGAGTTTACCTAAACAAAGAAATCCCGAACCAAACGGTTCGGGATTTCTTGTTTAGGAATGGAGAATTGATAATGTAGGATTGAGAATTATGGTTCGGCGCATAGCGCCGTTATTTAATCATCGCGCGTAGCGCGGTACCACGTCGCAGCGCGGACGGAACTCGCGCAAGGATAGCGACATTCTCCATTCTCAATTATCCGTATTCTCTGCCATACGATATCCCACGCCGACCTCGGTAAACAGGTACTCCGGTTCGGCAGGATTTTTTTCGATCTTGCGGCGGATATTTGCCATATTGACGCGCAGGATCTGGTTGTCACCGCCGGCTCGCGGTCCCCAAAGCTCCTTGATGATGTAATCGTAGGTAAGCACCTTGCCGGCAAACTTGCCGAGCAGCGCAACGATACGGAACTCGCTGAGCGTGAGATGGACATTCTCGCCGCGGACGAGCACCTGATGCTTGTTATAGTCGATGGTCATTTCACCGACCGTGTAGGTGCCCTCGCGGGCGATTTCGCTGTTCGCCGAGGTGGTTCTCGTGTGGCGGATGGCGGTGCGCACGCGTGCGAGCAGCTCGGCGGTGCCGAACGGCTTGGTCAGGTAGTCGTCCGCGCCGAGATCGAGCGCCTGCACCTTGTCGTGCTCGTGCGAGCGGGCGGAAACCACCACCACCGGCAGGCTCGACCACGAGCGCAGCTCGCGCAGGACGTCAATGCCGTCCATATCCGGCAGACCGAGATCGAGGATGACCAGATCCGGACAGTGCGAGGAGATCATGGTCTTCGCCTCGCTGCCCGAGCGGGCCAGCAGCGTTTCGTAGTCGTTGGAGTTCAAAATAGTGGAGATAAAGTGCGCAATGCTCTTTTCGTCCTCCACGATGAGTATTTTTTCTCGAATGTTCATTGCAGTTCCGGCTCCTTTTCTATCATCGGCAGGCAGAAGATAAATTCCGCACCGCCGTCCTTATTTTGTGCGTGCATCGTGCCGCCGTGTGCGCGGACAATGGCGTTGCATACAGAAAGTCCCAGCCCCATATTGCGCTTGCCGTCTCCGGTGGGCGTGTCGCTGTGGCGCAGCGTTCCGCTGAACAGCACAGGCAGCAGCTTGGGCGGGATGCCGCCGCCGTTGTCCTGCACGGCAAAGACGGCGTTTTCGCCATCCTGATGCACAGAGAGCGCAATATGGGTGGTGTTTTTGCCGTGTCGAACGGCGTTTTCAAGCAGATTGGTCATGACCTGCTCAATGAGGATCGCATCCATCGGCACGATGAGCAGCTCATCCGGCACAGCCACCGATATCTTGACGTCGGGATAGTGCTTGCGGAATTTGCGGGCGACCTCGCCGAGCACCTCCTCGGCGGCCTCGGACTGCTTGGTGATCCGGGTGTCCTCGCCCATGCGGGTGATGGACAGCAGGTTTTCCACCACGCGGACCAGCCACTGCGCGTCATCGCGCACATCCTCGAGCAGCTGATGCTGCTGTTCGAGAGACAGGTCGGGCGTTTCCAGAATGGCCGAGGTTGAACCGATGATGGAGGTCAGCGGCGTGCGGATGTCGTGCGAGACCGAGCGGAGCAGGTTGGCACGCATTTTCTCGCGCTCACTCTCCATGCGAAACTGCTCCTGCTGCTTGATCTTGGTGGTCATCGTGCAGGTGATGAGCGATACGCACAGCATGACGAAAAACGTCAGCGGATAGCCGGTCATCGTGAAGTTAAATTCCCAGTAGGGGAAGGTGAAGATGTAGTTGATGCCGATAACGCTCAGGAATGCGGCAAGCGTGCCGAACAGGTATCCGTTTGTGAAGCGCGAGATGAGCAGCACCGCGAGAACAAATACCGGAGAGGCGAAGCCGTCGCTGATGTCAGAGCGGCGCAGCAAGGTGCAGAGTACCAGTGCACAGATAAATATCGCCGCGAAAATAAGAAAATCCCGCAGCGTAAACGAAAATAAACGCGGTTTCCCGTCCTGTCGTTTCATGTCGAAGCCTCCAAGTGCATAAATGTACAAGTTAATTATAGCAGATAATCCGTTAATGTGCTGCTAAAACTTACTGAGTGGAGAATTATGTAGCAAAGATATTATCCATTCGGTAAGTTATCATGCAGGGCAGGGCACTTCGGAGCGCCCCGCCCTGCAATGAAACGACAAAATCCCGCCGAATGTTGTACAGAACAAATATTCGGGTGACAACAACCTCTATCCGTGTTATAATAATCCATTATAGGGTAATATAGAATCAGAATCACTGCAATAATGGAGGAAACAGCTTGCTTTGGAGAGCTTTGATGAGCGGCGATATCCGCTCCGCATTTATCACACTGGCGCTTTCGCTGCCCGCGATCGTGCTGTGCCTGTCCGTCCACGAGACCGCGCACGGCGGTGCTGCCTATCTGCTCGGTGACCGTACCGCGCGTGATTCCGGCCGCGTAACGCTGTCGCCGATGGCGCATATCGACCCGATCGGTTTCCTGTGCCTGCTGCTGTTCGGCTTCGGCTGGGCGCGTCCGGTGCCGGTCAATATCGCTAATTTCAGGAACAGACGCTGGGGCATGGCGCTGACTGCGCTTGCCGGTCCGGTATCCAACTTTATCACCGCCTTTATCGCGTACTGCCTGTATTTTGTGGTGCGCATGAACATGGCGAATACGTTCCTGTGGTCGCTGTCGCAGTTCCTGCTCATCGTTGCGAGCATGTCGGTCGGTCTGGGTGTGTTCAATCTTGTTCCGGTGCACCCGCTGGACGGCTCGCGCGTCGTTGACGCATTTATGCCGTTTTCGTGGTCGCTCAAGCTGCAGAAGTACCAGAATATCATCTTTTTCGTGTTTATCGTGGCGCTCTGGTTCGGTTGGCTGGACGGCATTATGGATTGGGTCGGCAACGGCGTTCTCATGCTGGCGGTAAACTTCGTCAGCCTGTTTCTGTAAGCTATGGATTTTCATTTAGACAACTTTGACGGGCCGCTTGACCTGCTGCTGCACCTGATTTCCAAAAACAAGGTGAGCATTTACGATATCCCCATCGCGGAAATCCTTGAGCAGTATATGGCGGTTCTGCATGAGGCCGAGCACATGGATTTGGACGTTGCCGGTGACTTCATCGCAATGGCGGCGCAGCTGGTGTACATCAAGTCCAGGATGCTGCTGCCGAAGCACGAGGAGGACGAGGCCGAGGAGGACCCGAGAGCGGGTCTGGTCGAAATGCTGCTCGAGTACCAGAGACTCAAGAGCGCGACCGCGTTTTTTGCGGAAAAGAACGAAAACGGCCGTGATATCTACGTCAAACCGCCCGAACGGCAGGATGATGTGCCGGTGGAGTATCACCACACGGTAAACGATCTCATCCGCGCGGCAAACAAAATGCTGCGCCGCACCAAGCGCCGCCTGCCGCCGCCGGTGACCTCGTTTCAGGGCATTGTCGGGCGTGAGCCTGTACCGGTAGAGGGACGCGTCACCGCGATTCTCAAACGCTTTCTGTACCGGATGCGCGTGCCGTTTATGCGGCTGTTCGACGATGCGAGAAACCGTTCGGAGATCGTGGCTACCTTTCTGGCAGTGCTGGAATTATCCAAGACCCGCCGAATCCGTTTGGAAGGGGACGGCGAGGAGATGGAGCTGATGCTGACAAATGACAACACAAAATAACGGCAGCATGACGGCGCTCGAGGCCGGACTGGAGGCTGTGCTGTTCGCGGCAGGCGATGCGGTTACCCTTGAACGGCTGTCCGCGGCGCTCGAGGCCGCACCGGCGGAGCTGCTGGACGCGGCGGCTGCACTTGAGAACCGCTACGACTTCGAGAACCGCGGCATCATGCTGCTGCGTATCGAGGACAAGCTGCAGCTGGCATCCCGGCCGATGTACGGGCCGTATGTGCGCCGCGTGACCGAATCGCGCAGACCGCCTGCGCTGTCGCCTGCGGCGCTTGAGGTGCTGACCATCATCGCATACCGCCAGCCGGTAACGCGCGCGTTCATCGACCAGCTGAGAGGTGTCGATTCATCGAACACGGTGAGCAGTCTGGCGGAAAAGGGGCTCATCGAGGAGGCCGGGCGGCTGGACGTGCCCGGAAAGCCCATGCTGTTCCGCACGACCGACCAGTTCTTGCGCAGCTTTTCACTGGCAAGCATCGAGGACCTTCCGGCGCTGCCCGCGCTCGAGGAAAACGAGCAGATGGAGCTGAACATGGACGGCACGCTGCACGAGACACCGCCCGGCGAGCAGCTGCGCTTCTTGAACGGCGAGCCTGTGCCGCCGGAAACGGAGTGACCGCCTATGGGAACGGTTTTACTCTGGATTTTAGGCATTCTTCTTGGAATTGTACTGCTGGCATTGGTGATTGTGCTGGTGCTGCTGAACATTCGGGCAGGCATTGAAGCCGTCGGCGTGACCGGCGAGGTGAGCGTGGAGGCGCGGTATGGGCCGGTTCGCATTCCGCTGTACCCGAGACCGCGCCACCTGAAAAAGAAAAAAGAGGAAACGGAAGCGGAGCAGAAGAAATCCGAGGAAAGTGAGAAGAAAAAGAGCGGCAAGTCCGGTCTCTCGCTGCCGAAGGACGGACTGGATGTCGGTGAGATCGCAGGCACGGTGCGCGATTTCCTCAGCGACCTGACCGACCGCCTGCGCATCAGCAGACTGCGGGCGCGCGTAGTTATCGGCACGGACGATGCGGCGCAGACCGGCATTCTGCTCGGGCAGACTGCGGCGCTCTGCGGAATCATTGTTCCGTTCCTGGAGAATACTTTCGATATGCAGGATTACCATGTCAGCGCGGACGCGGACTTCAACGCTGACCATACCGAGTGGGCATTTACCGTAAACTGCTCGATACGGCCGATATCGCTCGTCAGAGTGCTGCTGCGGCATGGCAAGCCGATGTATAAGCTGTACAAGAAATATTTCAAATAATCAGTTAAAACGTATAAAAGGAAGGCGAAAATTATGAGTGAACATCATCCTATCAGCGATTTGATGACCGAAACCATGTCCAAAATCAAGGAAATGGTGGATGTTAATACCATTATCGGCAACCCGATCGTGGCGGCGGACGGTACGACCGTTATCCCGGTCTCCAAGGTGTCGTTCGGCTTCGGCGCAGGCGGCAGCGAGTTCGCGTCCAAGCACGCGGCAAGCGGGTCTCCGCTCGCGTTCGGCGGCGGCAGCGGCGCCGGTGTGACGGTTTCGCCGGTGTGCTTCCTTGTCATCGGCAAGGACGGCAGCGCCAACATCCTCGGCATCAACGCACAGGCGTCCGACACGGTGGATCGTCTGGTCGAGATGATCCCGGGTGCGATCAACAAGGTGTCCAATTTCGTCAGCGGCTTCAAGGGCAAGACCGAGGACGCAGTCGAAGTGGCGGAAACCCTGTCCGGCGACGAATAAAACCGCGTTTTCCCGCAAAACCTACTCGCGTGAATGCTGAGTAGGTTTTGTTATGCGGGGAGTGGTGCAATGTGAAAAAGCTGTTTTGCGTGCTCGCGCTTTTGCTCGTGCTGCCGAGGGCAGGCGCGGTGAGCGCACGGGCGGCCGTCGTGATCGATGCGGACACAGGTGAAACGCTGTTCGAGCAGAACGCGGACAGCCGCCTGCCGATGGCGTCCACCACCAAGATCATGACCGCGCTCGTCGCGCTCGGCGCGGGTGACCTTGACCGCGTGTATACCGTAAAGCCGGAGTACGCCGCCGTGGAAGGCTCATCCATGTACCTGAAAGCGGGTGAGACACTCTCGCTGCGGGATACGCTGTACGGACTCATGCTCGCGTCCGGCAACGACGCGGCGGTCGCCATCGCGGGAGAGTGCGGCGGCATGAACGCCTTTGTGAGCAAAATGAATGCCAAAGCGGCAGAACTCGGTCTGACGGACACACATTTCGACAATCCGAACGGTCTGCCGTCCGACACGCACTACACCACCGCGCATGAGCTGGCGAAAATCACGGCGGCGGCGCTCAAGGACCCGGTGTTCCGGCAGATCGTCTCGACAAAAAGCTGCACGGTCAGCGGGCACGCGCTGAGCAATCACAACCGTCTGCTGAGCATGTACGACGGTGCGATCGGCGTGAAAACCGGCTTTACGCGGGCGGCAGGGCGGTGTCTGGTCTCGGCGGCCGAGCGAAACGGGCGCACCATCATCGCGGTGACGCTGGATGACCCGAACGACTGGAACGACCACATGGAGATGCTCGACGCCGGTTTCGCGCAGTACAGCGAGGTCACGCTGCATAAGGCAGGAGACACGATCGCAAACGCGCGCGTGTTCGGCGGCGATACTGCGTCCGTGCCGCTCGCAGCGAAAAATACCGTGACGGCATATCTGCTGCCCGGCGAGAAAGAGAAGCTGCAGCGCGTGCGCTACGGCGAAAAAATCTGCTATGCACCGGTCGTGAAGACGGCACAGGCAGGTTCGGTCGAATATCGGCTCGGGGATTGCGTGCTGGCTCGGGATACACTGGTCTATGGCGGAGAATCTTTATTGCCAGCCGAAGAAAAAAGTATCGTAGAACGCATTATGGAACGGTTTAGAAATTGAGAATGGAGAAGGGAGAATGACGCTATCCTTGCGCGAGTTCCATCCGCGTTGCGTCGGAATCGACGAAGAGCGGCGCAATTGTATGCTGCCTGTAAGGCGACACATTCATTTCCATTCTCCATTTTCCATTAAAATAATAGAACAACACGAAAGAGGTAACATAAATGGAAGAAAGACTGCAGAAATTACTGGCGCAAGCAGGTTTGTGCTCCCGCCGTGAGGCGGAGCGTTGGATCGACGACGGCCGCGTAACGGTAAACGGCAAAAAGGCTTCGGTCGGTGACAAGGCCGATCCGCGCCGTGACAAAATTTTCGTGGACGGCAAGCCTATCGGCGGTGCCGAGGAAAAGGTGTACTTAATGCTGTACAAGCCGCGCGGCTATGTCACGACGATGAAGGACGAGCACGGCCGCAAGACGGTTGCCGATCTGGTGCGCGGCTGCGGTGCGCGTGTTGTGCCGGTCGGCCGTCTGGACTACAACTCCGAGGGTCTGCTGCTGCTGACCAACGACGGCGATCTGCTCAACGCGCTGACCCATCCGCGCCACGAGGTGGAGAAGCATTACGAGGTGCGCGTGCGCGGCAATCTGGAAAACATCCCGAAGCTCGCAGAGCCGATGGAGATTGACGGCTACAGCATCCGTCCGGCAACGGTCGTTACGATCGACCGCGATGAGCTGAGTGCCAAGCTGCGCCTGACCATCCACGAGGGCCGCAACCGCCAGATTCGCAAAATGTGCGAGAAGTGCGGTCTGGAGGTCCGCCGCCTCAAGCGCGTGGCAATGGGCACGATGCCGCTCGACCCGCATCTCAAGAGCGGTGCATGGCGCGAGCTGACTGACGAGGAGATCGGCTATTTGCAGGACATCGCTGCCGACGTGCAGGAGAACCTCTGATTTTTTCAGGGAATCCCTGCCTTTTTGCAATTTGCACCCATATGCTCTTGCATTTTTTTGCAGGTTCACTTAAAATAGTATCGTGCAAATGCAGGAATGTATGCAGAGAATGCAATGCAGGAGAGAATATAATGAATGACCTGATCACAAAAATTCAAAGCGAGCTGCCCGGCTTTTCCAAGGGTCAGAAGCAGATCGCGCGTTTTATCTTAGAGCACTACGACAAGGCCGCGTTCATGACCGCGAGCCGTCTGGGTGTGACTGTCGGTGTGAGTGAAAGTACGGTCGTGCGCTTTGCGACCGAGCTTGGCTATGACGGCTATCCGCACCTGCAGCGCGCTCTGCAGGAGATGATCCGCAACAAGCTGACCTCGGTGCAGCGCATGGAGGTTGCGGGCGACCGCATGGGCGGCCGCGATGTACTGCAGACCGTGCTGCACGCGGATACGGATATGATCCGCGTAACGCTCGACGAGATCGACCGCGACGCCTTTCAGGGCGCGGTGGACGCGCTCATGGGCGCTAAGCGAATCTACATCCTCGGTGTGCGCTCCTCGAGCGCGTTAGCCAGCTTTCTGGGTTTTTACTTCAACCTTTTGTTTGAAAATGTGACGCTTGTACATACGAACAGCGTCAGCGAGATTTTTGAGCAGGTGCTCCGTGTCGGACCGGGTGACGTGCTGTTCGGCATCAGCTTCCCGCGCTACTCCAAGCGCACGCTGAGTGCGATGAAGTACGCCCGCGACCGCGGTGCCCGCGTTATCGCACTGACCGACTCGCAGCTGTCGCCGCTGGCGCGTGTGGCTGATCATGTGCTGCTCGCACGCAGCGATATGGCGAGCTTTGTCGATTCGCTCGTGGCGCCCTTGTCGGTCATCAACGCACTGATCGTGGCTGTCGGCATGAGCCGCCGCGATGAGATTGAGCATACATTTAATAAGCTGGAGCGCATCTGGGAAGAATACGACGTATATGAAAAACCGGAGGACGATATAAATTGAACATTATCGTAATCGGCGGCGGCGCAGCCGGTCTGATGGCGGCAGGTACTGCCGCAGAGCAGGGCGCGCAGGTGACGCTGCTGGAAACCAACGAAAAAGTTGGCCGCAAGCTGTTTATCACGGGCAAGGGCCGCTGCAACGTGTGCAATAACTGCGATGTGCAGGAGGTTCTGCGCAACGTGCCGGTCAATCCGCGCTTTCTGTATTCCGCGCTCGGCGGCTTCGGTCCGGCGGACGTGATGGACTTTTTCGAGAGCCGCGGCGTGGCGCTCAAAACAGAGCGCGGCAACCGCGTGTTCCCACAGTCGGACAAGGCAGCCGACATCATCGATGCGCTGTTCCTGTGGGTGAAAAAGGCGGGTGTGACCATCGTACATACGACTGCAGACGAGCTGCTCATCGAGGACGGTGTGCTCACAGGCGTTCGTGCCGGTCACAAGACGTACAAGGCGGACCGCGTGATCGTAGCGACCGGTGGTGCATCCTATCCGCAGACCGGCTCGACCGGTGACGGCTACCGCTTTGCCAGGCAGGCAGGGCACACGGTCGTGCCCGCAAATCCGTCGCTCGTGCCGCTCGTCGAGGACGGCGACACCTGTCAGCAGCTGATGGGGCTCAGCCTGCGCAACGTGCAGCTGACCGTATATGAAAATGACAAAAAACTCTACTCGGACTTCGGCGAAATGCTGTTCACGCACTTCGGTCTGTCCGGTCCGCTGGTGCTGTCCGCGAGTGCGCATATGCGCCATTTCGGCAGCAAAAAGTACCGTGTGGAGATTGATCTCAAGCCTGCGCTGGACGAAAAGACGCTCGACAAGCGTCTGCTCGCGGACTTTGACAAGCACAAGAACAGCGATTTTATCAACGCGCTCGGTGAGCTGCTGCCTAAGAAGATAATCCCGGTGGTGATCGAAAAGAGCGGCATCGACCCGCGCGAGAAGGTCAATTCCATCACCAAGGCACAGCGTGCCGCGCTGCTGCGCGTACTCAAGGCGTTCCCGGTCGAGATTTCCGGCAAGCGTCCGATCGCTGAGGCGATTATCACTACGGGCGGCGTATCCGTCCGCGAGGTCAGCCCGAAAAGCATGGAGTCCAAAAAGCTGCCGCACCTGTATTTCGCAGGCGAGGTGCTCGATGTGGATGCCTACACGGGTGGCTTCAACCTGCAGATTGCGTGGTCCACAGGCCGTCTGGCGGGTCTGTCGGCTGCGGAGGAGGAATCATGATGAAGTACATTTCGGTTGCCATCGACGGCCCGTCCGGGGCAGGAAAATCCACCGTGGCGCGTGCTGCCGCGGCAAAACTCGGCTATGTATATGTGGATACGGGTGCGATGTACCGTTCCATCGGTCTGGCAGTGTGCCGCAGGGGCATTGCCGGAGAGGACACGGCAGGCATTATCGCAACCCTGCCGGAGATCACCATTCAGCTGACCTATCAGGACGGCGCACAGCGCGTTCTCCTGAACGGCGAGGATGTCTCCGAAGCCATTCGTACACCGGAGATTTCGTACTACGCGTCCAAGGTGTCCGCGGTGCCGGAAGTACGGCAGTTTCTGCTGGAGACCCAGCGCAGCATGGCGAAAAACAGCAGCATCCTGATGGACGGCCGCGATATCGGCACGGTTATCCTGCCGGATGCGCCGGTCAAGATTTTCCTGACCGCGTCTGCGCAGTCCCGCGCGGAGCGCCGCTATAAAGAGCTGATTGAGAAGGGCCAGCAGGTGACGATGGACGGCATCCTGCACGATATCAACGAGCGCGACAGGCAGGACATGACGAGAGCCGTTGCGCCGCTCAAACAGGCGGACGATGCGGTTCTGCTGGATACGAGCAGCCTGACGCTCGAGGAGAGCATAGCAGCCGTTCTGCGTATTATTCGTGAAAAAACGGAGGAAAAGGCATGAAATTCAAATACCACCGCTGGTTCCAGGCTCTGGTTGTGCCGCTTGTAGCGCTGGCATTCCATATTTTCTTTGGCTACCGCGTGATCGGACGCGAAAACATCCCGGAGGGCGGCTGCGTTGTCTGTCCGAACCATGTGCAGCTGTCCGACCCGCCGTTTGCGGCGGTCGCACTCGGCGGCAAGACGCCGCTGCGCCTAATGGCGAAAAAGGAGCTGTTCCGGAAGAGGATATTCGCGTGGCTGATCGCGGCGCTCGGCGCTTTTCCGATCGACCGTGAGGGCGCGGATATCACTGCCATCAAGACCGCACTCGGCTGTGTCCGTGCCGGTCAGAAGCTGATCATTTTCCCGCAGGGCACGCGCCATGCTGCCGAGGGCGAAACCAAGAAAGGTGCGGCCATGCTGGCGGTCAAGACCCGGGCGCCGATCCTGCCGATGTATATCACCGAGGGCAAGCGTTTCCGCTGCAGAGCCACAGTCGTGATCGGCAAGCCGTTCACGCCGGATCCGAAGCAGAAGGACTACGGCCTGATCGCGGATGATATCCTGCGCCGCATCTACGCGCTGAAGGAGCAGGTATGAGCGTAACGGTAGCCAAAACCGCCGGATTCTGCTTCGGCGTGCGCCGTGCCGTGGACCTCGCCGAGCAGCAGGCGAAAAAAAACGGAAAAATTTATGCCTATGGTGAAATCATTCACAACATGCACGAAATCGAACGGCTGGAGAAGCTCGGTGTGCACACCGCGCATGCGCTGGAGGACATTCCGGACGGTGCCGGCGTGCTCATTCGGGCGCACGGTGTACCGCGGAATGTTTACACGCTGCTTCAATCAAAAAAGTGCGAAATCTTTGATGCAACCTGCCCTTTTGTGCGGAAAATACACAAAATAGTGGACAAAGAGAGCGCGGACGGACGACTGATTGTCATTCTCGGAAGCGCCGGACATCCGGAGGTTGTGGGCATTCAGGGCTGGTGCGGCGAGTCGATCGTGCTTGAGGGTGAGGAGCAGGCGAGAGCCTTCTCGGAACGGCCTGAAATGGAAGATAAACCCATTTCTCTGGTCGCACAGACCACCGTCAACCGGTCAATTTGGAATATTTCCGTAGGACTTATAAAAAAAAGGTGTACAAACCTCAAAATTTTTGATACAATATGTAAAGCGACGGATGAGCGCCAGTCGGAGGCTCGTCTGCTTGCCGGTGTATCGGATCAAATGATCGTGATCGGAGATAAGAAAAGCTCCAACACCAAACGGCTGTATGAGATCAGCCGGTCGCTGTGCTCGGATGTGCGCTACATCGAAGACGCGGCAGAGCTTACTACGCAGGAGCTCGGGCAGCACCAGCACATCGGGATCACGGCGGGAGCATCCACACCGGCATGGATAATTAAGGAGGTCAGTAACATGATGAGCGAAGAAACCAAGATTGAAACTGGTGAGGACTTTGCAGCAATGCTGGAGGAGTCCTTCAAGACTTTAAATAATGGAGAAAAGGTAACCGGCACCGTTGTAGGTATTTCCAATAACGACGTACAGGTAGATCTGGGCGTTAAGCACACTGCGTATATCCCGCTGGGTGAGCTGTCTGACGACCCGAACTACGACGTAGCTGCCAACATCCACGTTGGCGACGAGATCGAGGCTGTTGTTGTTCGCGTAAACGACGGCGAGGGCACCATCACTCTGTCCAAGAAGCGCGTTGATCAGCTGAAGGGCTGGGAGACCGTTGAGAAGGCTTACGAGGAGCACACCCCGGTTGAGGGCACCATCGTTGAGGAGAACCGCGGCGGCGTTGTAGCAACTGCATTCGGCGTACGCGTATTCATCCCGGCATCCCAGACCGGCGTACCGAAGGATCAGCCGATGAGCCAGCTGGTTAAGACCAAGCAGTCCTTCTATATCACCGAGATCAACCGTCAGCGCAAGCGCGTTGTTGGTTCTATCCGTCAGATCCAGCAGGAGGCTCGCAAGGCTGCTGCTGAGCAGATCTGGAACACCATCGAGATCGGCAACGAGTACGATGGCACCGTTAAGTCCCTGACTTCCTACGGCGCATTCGTAGACATCGGCGGCGTGGACGGCATGGTTCACATCTCCGAGCTGTCCTGGGGCCGCATCAAGCACCCGTCCGAGGTCGTTTCTGTTGGCGACAAGGTAAAGGTATTCGTTATCGGTCTGGATAAGGAAAACAAGAAGATCTCCCTCGGCTACAAGCGCGAGGAGGATAATCCGTGGAACGTATTCAAGTCCAAGTACGACATCGGCTCTGTTGCTGAGGTTAAGATCCTCAAGTTCATGCCGTTCGGCGCATTCGCTGAGATCGTACCGGGCGTTGACGGCCTGATCCACATTTCTCAGATCGCTGATCACCGCATCGCAAAGCCGGAGGACGAGCTGGAGGTTGGCCAGGTTGTCGAGGCTAAGATCATCGACATCAACGATGAGAAGAAGAAGGTATCTCTGTCCATCCGTGCTCTGCTCGAGGACGGCGAGGATTACGAGGACTAATTCCTCATTCAGCTGTTAAGCGCAAAGAAGCACCTGATTTATCGGGTGCTTCTTTTTTGTTAATTGGTGATTGCGAATTGGTAATTAGTAGTTAGTAATTAACGTGACGGTTAAGCGGTTATGTAAAATAACCGTCCTAAT
The DNA here is from genome assembly GCF_027684505.1 of Butyricicoccus sp. AF18-9LB. Taxonomy (NCBI): domain Bacteria; kingdom Bacillati; phylum Bacillota; class Clostridia; order Eubacteriales; family Butyricicoccaceae; genus Butyricicoccus; species Butyricicoccus sp. AF18-9LB. The sequence goes on along the minus strand of NZ_JAQCWA010000020.1, from coordinate 16,539 downwards.
GTGTCCTAATCTGTTAAAAGGGGAATATATATTGGCAGATAATAATAGTAAAACAGTTTAGGACGGTTTAGGACAGTTTTTTAATAGAGAAATATATTGTAACGCTTTACCGCAGGGTGCGACAAGGTGATTATGCAAACGTATGCCGCATACGCTGAATGGGGTGGTATTATGCGGCGCAGACGGAAAAATGGCAGGAGACTGGCGCTTGCCATGCTGATACTGCTATTAGCGGTTTGTCTTGGTCTGCTGACCATACGCTTTCAGCGCATTTTCATGGAGTACGCCGTCAACGTCTGCGAGGACAGCGCCATCAAGGAGATCAACACCTTGATGGAGGACGAGGTTTTCTCCCATCCGGACGAATTTGCCGACCTTGTGGTGCTTGAGCGCGACAGCGACAACCGCATCACGGCCTTGCGTACGGATATTATCGCAGTCGGAAAGGTGAAGGCGCGTATCGTCAACGGTCTGTTTGACCGGCTGGATTATCTGGAGGAAACGCAGACCGAGGTGCCGCTCGGCACGGTATTTGCGCCCAATTTGTTTACCGGAATGGGCCCGAGGGTGAAGGTCGGTCTTGCGGGGCTTGCTCAGATGGAGGCGCGGTTCGTCAGCGCGTTTACCTCGGCGGGCATCAACCAGACGCGCCACCGGATTCTCATCGAGGTGCACGCCGGCTTCCGCATTCTCACGCCGTTCGGCGGGGAAGACAGGGAAATCGTCTCGACGTACCCGGTCACGGACACGGTTATCGTCGGCACGGTGCCCGAACGGTACGCCTATATCAGCGGCTCCGGCTCTGATCTGCTCGGCGAAATCCGCGACTATGACAGCGAAAAATAGGTATAATAACTGGAAAAGAAGCTTTTATCGCGCGATAGCGCGCATTAAATAGGGCTGCTTGCAGTCCATAAAAAACAGGAGCATGCATCACGCTTTTTTATACTTCCGGAGGGAGAAAGTTTCTGAATAGGAACTTTCGGACGACTTTGGAACGGCCTACGGTCCGTTCCACTTGTCGGCAAAACTGTAGTTTTGCGACAATTTCCTAAAAATAATACTTCAAAAATATCGGATTATTTGGTATACTTAATCTGTGTGAGTATTTGCTCACACCAAAGGAGTTTTATTATGGACGTGCGTGAGCAGATTACCGCTCTGCGGGAGCAGCTGCGGTATCACAACGAAAAATACTATAACGAGGACGCGCCCGAGATCACCGACTATGAGTACGACATGCTGCAGCGTCAGCTTCGCGCGCTCGAGGCCGAGCATCCGGAGATGGCAGACGCGAACTCTCCGACCCAGCGGGTCGGCGGTACGGCGAGCAGCCGCTTTGCCAAGGTGACGCACGCCTACCCGCTCGAAAGTCTGCAGGATGTTTTCTCGTTTGACGAGCTGGGCGAGTTCTATTCCCGTGTGGAGAATGCCGTCGGACAGGCGGAGTACGTTGTCGAGTACAAGATCGACGGCCTTTCGGTCGCGCTCGAATATGTGGACGGCGTGTTCGTCCGCGGTGCGACGCGCGGTGACGGTCAGGTGGGCGAGGACGTAACCAAGAACCTCAAAACCATCAAGGACATCCCGAAAAAGCTGGAGAACGCGCCGCCGCATTTGATCGTGCGTGGTGAGGTCTACATGAAAAAGTCCGTGTTCGATGCGCTCAACGCCGAACTGGAGCTGCACGACAAGCCGCTCCTCGCCAATCCGCGCAACGCGGCGGCGGGTTCTCTGCGGCAGAAGGACAGCAAAATTACGCGGGAAAGAAAGCTGTCCATCTTCTGCTTCAACATCCAGAACAGCGACGAGCTGCCGATGGAAAGTCATGTGCAGGCGCTTGATTACCTCAAGAGCCTTGGCTTCCCGACAAGCCCGCGCTATCCGGTCTACACCGACCCGCAGGACGTGCAGCGCGAGATTGAGAACATGGGCGAGACCCGCGGTGAGCTGGATTTCGACATTGACGGTGCTGTTGTCAAGGTCAACTCCTTCGCGCAGCGTGAAACGCTCGGCTCGACCGCGAAATTCCCTCGGTGGGCGGCGGCGTACAAGTACCCGCCTGAGGTCAAGCAGACGCTTCTCAAGGATATCGTCATCACGGTGGGACGCACCGGCGTGCTGACACCGAATGCCGTGCTCGAGCCGGTACGGCTTGCGGGCACCTCGGTGTCCCGCGCAACGCTGCACAACCGCGATTTTATCCGTCAGCTCGATGCCCGCGTGGGCGACATTGTTTCCGTCCGAAAAGCCGGAGAAATCATTCCGGAGATCATCGGCGTGGAAAAGGACCGGCGCCCGCTGGATTCCGTGCCGTATGAGTTCCCGAAGTTCTGTCCGGTGTGCGGCGCGCCGGTGTACGATGACGAGGACGAAGCCGCGATTCGCTGCACGAGTGCCTCGTGTCCGGCGCAGCTTTTGCGAAACCTGATGCATTTCGCCTCGCGCGATGCGATGGACATCGACGGCTGCGGCGAGGGCAACCTGCAGAAGCTGATCGACGCCGGACTGGTCAAGTCGGCGGCTGATTTGTATGACCTGACGGTCGAGCAGCTGCTGCCGCTCGGCAAAAAGGTGGACGTCTGGGCGAACAATCTTGTCCGCTCGATTGAAGTGAGCAAGACCCGCGACCTGTCGCGGCTGCTGTTCGCGTTCGGCATCCGGCATGTCGGCCAGAAGGCGGGCCGCATTCTCAGCGACCACTTCGGCTCGCTTGATGCACTGCTTGCCGCGCCGGTCGAGGAGATGACCGAGATCCGCGACATCGGACAGACCACGGCGGAGAGCATCGCCGCATGGCGGGAGCTGCCGCAGTCGCATACGCTCATCGAGAAGCTGCGCGCGCACGGCGTCAACTTCATCGGTGAAAAGACCGCAAAGAGCGACCTGCTCGCAGGAAAGACCATCGTGGCGACCGGCAGCCTGACGCTCTATACCCGCAAGGAGATCAACGATCTGATCGAGTCCCTCGGCGGCAAAGCGGCCGGTTCGGTCTCGAAAAAGACCAGCTACGTTGTCGCAGGCGAGAATGCCGGCAGCAAGCTGCAGAAGGCGGCAGAACTGGGAATCCCGGTCTTGACCGAGGAAGAGTTTAAGACGATGATTGAAGAAGGCAGCGGAAACGCTTAAATAAGATATGCCGTAGGGCACCCCGTCCTACGATAGATCATAAAATTCGTATCATAGATTTAAGATAAATAATTAGGAGGCAAACGACATGGCAATTTCCAGAAAAGAAATTGAGCACATCGCGTCCCTGGCACGTCTGGATTCGACCGGCGGCATTTTCGACCGTCTGGCCGATGACATGCAGGGTATCGTCGCAATGGTGGACAAGCTGGCTGAGCTTGACCTGGGCGACATCACCGATGTTATCAACACCGAGCGCAAGAATGCGTTCCACGAGGACGAAGTGATCCAGGAATTCACGCCGGATGAGCTGATCGAGCCGAATGCACCGGACTTCCAGTGCGGCGGCGTAGCAGTTCCGCGTGTTGTCGAGTAAGGAGGGGACAGAATCATGGCACTTTACGAAAAAACTGCGTCCGAGCTGTCCGAGCTGCTCGGCAAAAAGGAAATCTCCGCAGTAGAGCTGGCAAAGGACGTTTTTGCCCGCACCAAGGCGGTAGAGGATAAGGTTCAGGGCTACGTTACCGTAGCCGAGGAAGCAGCGCTCGCGCAGGCTGAGGCTGTAGACAAGAAGCGCGCAAGCGGCGATACGCTTTCCGCGCTGGCCGGTATTCCGATCGCCATTAAGGACAACATCTGCACCAAGGGCACGCTGACCACCTGCGCGTCCAAGATGCTGGGCAATTTCAAGCCGCCGTACAATGCAACCGTTATGGAGAAGCTGATTGCTTCCGATGCGGTCATCACCGGCAAGGCCAACATGGACGAGTTCGCAATGGGCTCCTCCTGCGAGAATTCGGCTATGCACCCGACCCACAACCCGCATGGTCTCGACCGCGTACCGGGCGGCTCGTCCGGCGGCTCCGCTGCTGTTGTTGCAGCAGGCGAGGCTCCGCTGGCGCTCGGCTCGGATACCGGCGGCTCTATCCGTCAGCCGGCGTCCTTCTGCGGCGTTGTCGGCATGAAGCCGACCTACGGTGCGGTTTCCCGTTACGGTCTGATCGCATTCGCATCTTCTCTCGACCAGATCGGCCCGTTCGGCCGCTCCATCGAGGACGCAGCCATGCTGCTCGATGCGGTTACCGGTCACGATCCGCTGCACGATTCCACCTCTGTCAAGACCCCGTTTGAAGGCTCGCTGCGCGCTAACCTGAACGCTGACGTCAAGGGTCTCAAGATCGGTCTGCCGAAGGAGTATTTCGGCGAGGGTATTTCGGATGCTGTCCGCAAGAACGTTATGGCGGCTGCAGAGGCATACAAGGCACTCGGCGCAGAGGTATTCGAGATCTCTCTGCCGCTCGTTGAGTATGCACTGCCGATCTACTACATCCTCTCTTCCGCAGAGGCTTCCTCCAACCTTGCCCGTTTCGACGGCGTAAAGTACGGCTACCGCACCCCGAATGCAGGCGATGACATCATCGAGCTGTACACCAAGAGCCGTTCCGAGGGCTTCGGCGCCGAGGTTCAGCGCCGCATCATGCTGGGCACCTACGTTCTGTCCTCCGGCTACTACGATGCATACTATAAGAAGGCTCGTGCCGCACAGCGCAAGATCCGCGAGGAGTTTGCAAACGCATTTGAGAAGTGCGACGTCATCCTGACGCCGGTTGCGCCGACCACGGCTTACGAGATCGGCTCCAAGACCACCAATCCGCTCGAGATGTACGCAGGCGATATCTGCACGGTTTCCGTCAATATCGCCGGTCTGCCGGGTCTGGTTCAGCCGTGCGGTTTTGATGAGAACCACATGCCGGTCGGCATGCAGCTCATCGGTCCGCGCTTCGGCGAGCAGACGCTGCTGAACGCCGGTCTGGCTTTTGAGCAGGCGTCCGGTCTCAAGAACATCATCGCTGCACTGTAAGGGAGGAAGACAAACATGAAATACGAAGCTGTCATCGGTCTGGAAGTGCATGCGGAGCTGTCCACCAAGAGCAAGATTTACTGCTCGTGCTCCACTGGCTTCGGCGCACCGATCAACACCCACACCTGCCCGGTCTGCACCGGTATGCCGGGCGCACTGCCGGTACTCAACAAGCAGGTTGTACACTACGCCGCCAAGATGGGCAAGGCTACCGGCTGCACCATCAATCAGCTGTGCAAGGCTGACCGTAAGAACTATTTTTACCCCGATCTGCCGAAGGCATATCAGATTTCCCAGTTTGATGTGCCGATCTGCGAGAACGGCGAGGTATTCTTCTATGTGGACGGCGTGAAGCACTCCTGCCGTCTCGAGCGCATCCACTTCGAGGAGGATGCGGGCAAGCTGCTGCATGACGAGATCGACGGCACCATCGTTGACTTCAATCGCTGCGGCGTACCGCTGATTGAGATGGTAACCCGTCCCGACCTGCATTCCTCTGCCGAGGCGAAGGAATTCCTTGAAATGATCAAGACCACGCTGTCTTACCTTGACATCTGCGACTGCAAGATGGAGGAAGGCTCCATCCGCTGCGACGTAAACGTTTCCATCCGTCCGGAAGGCTCCACCGAGCTGGGCACCCGTGTCGAGATGAAGAACATCAACACCTTCTCCGGTGCGGTCCGTGCGATTGATTACGAAATTGCACGCCAGATTGAGGTTGTAGAGAACGGCGGCGAAATCCAGCAGGAGACCCGCCGCTGGGACGACGTTAAGCTGAAGAACACGGTAATGCGTACCAAGGAAGACGCGCAGGATTACCGTTACTTCCCGGACCCGGACCTCATCGCCGTCGAGATCTCCGACGAGTGGCTGCACCAGATCGAGAGCGAGGTTCCGGAGCTGCCGATCACCCGTTACGAGCGTTACCTCAACGAGTACGGCATGACCGCCATGGAGGCGCGTCTGCTGTCCGACAGCTTTGAGAAGGCCGAGCTGCTCGACGCTGCTGCAAAGCAGGTTAAGCCCAAGGCTGCCGCAAACTGGATACTGTCCGATATCTCCAAGTACCTGAACGACAAGGGCGTAAGCCTCCGCGAGACCAAGATGACCGCAGACAAGCTGGTTGCTCTGGTCAAGCTGATCGAGGCGGGCACCATCTCCGGCAACGCCGGCAAGAAGGTTCTGCCGAGCATGTTCGAGACCGACGAGACCGTTGAGGCCATCGTTGACCGCATGGGTCTCAAGCAGGTATCCGACGAGGGTGCTATCCTCGCCATCGTACAGGACGTTATCGCCAAGAACGAAAAGGCCGTTGCCGACTTCAAGGCAGGCAAGAATGTTACCGGCTTCCTCGTAGGCCAGTGCATGAAGGCTTCCAAGGGTCAGGGCAACCCGCAGATCATCAACAAGCTGATCGCATCCGAGCTGGCAAAGCTGTAATTCAGCTTAAAACCGAATTGACACAAGAGGATACAGAACGGTACTGTTCTGTATCCTTTTTGTGCTTTTTTGAGGAGAAATTTGTCGGAGAGAGCGGTTGCATTGGGGGAAAATGTTGTAAATCGACAGATATAGGAGCTGTTATGTATAAATGGATATGTAGGTATCGACTGGATGAAAAATATAGAAAAGAGTAAAAATGGAATTTGACAGGTGAAGGAATGCACATAACGGATTGGCTGGAAATGCTGGGTGAGCACTTTCCACTGGTGGTGATCGGCTGCGTTGAGGCACTGCTGGCAGTTGCGCTGCTGTGTGCGGCGCTGCGGAACCGCGGGCAGTGTGCGGATAAAAAACGGAGCGCACTCCGGCGGGCAGATGAGATTCTGCTATACAACATGGATCGACAGAGCAATGACGTATGCCTTATCATGCGTCAGCACGACCTGCTGCCGATCTGTGCGGCAGGCGATATGCAGAGCCTGCTCGGTGTGACGTTCGAGCAGCTCCGGCAGGATGTTATGCTGCTTGTGGACGTGCTGGAGGACGGGCAGAACGGCGTTTCTGTCTGGAAGAAATACCGTGCGTGGGACGGAGCACAGCCGTTTGAGACCGTACTTCGGACAAAGAACGGCGAGTGGGTGCAGCTGAATGTGACCCGCGGTGAGGACGATGGATATGATCTGTTCTGCTTCAGCCGCACGACCGGGCTGTGCGGTCGGATGGAACAGTACGAGGAGCGCCTTGCCAAGATCGAGGAGGAGAGCCGGTCCAAGACGACCTTCCTGTCGCGCATGTCACACGAGATCCGTACCCCAATGAACGGCATAATCGGTATGCTGACGCTCGCGGAGAACCACCTCGAGGCGAATGCACCGGCGATGCAGTATCTGACCAAGGTGGATGAGCTGTCCGATCACATGCTCGCGCTCATCAACGACATTCTGGATATGTCGCGTATAGAGGCGGGCAAGGTCGAACTGGAAAATAAGGTGTTCAGCCTGCGGGAGCTGGGTGACCGCCTGTACGATATGTTTGCGAAAAACCTCGACAGCCGCGGCATCCGCTACGAGGTCAACTTTGACGGTGTGGCCGTGGATTACGTCCTTGGCGATGAGCTGCGCATCAGCCAGATTATCATCAATTTTCTGTCCAATGCGGTCAAATTTACGAGCGAGGGTGAAATTATCGTCACCTTCCGGCAGATGATGCTGCGGAACGGCGTGGCGGATATGATGATCCGCGTACACGATACCGGCATTGGTATGCAGCCGGCGTTTATCAGCCGTATTTTCCGTCCGTTCGAGCAGGAGACCGTGGGGACCTCTCGGAAATACGGCGGCACCGGTCTCGGCATGGCCATCACCGACCAGCTTGTCAAGCTGATGGGCGGCGAGATAGTGGTGGAGAGCCAGCCGGGCAGAGGCTCGGATTTCTCGGTGTATCTGCATCTGCCGGTTGCTGAAAAGCCTGCGGAACCGGCGGCAGAGCCGTCTCGCGCATCCACGGAGGAGAACGCGGATGCGTTCCGCGGCAGACGCATCCTGCTTGTCGAGGACAACGAGATCAACGCGATGATCATGGTCGAGGTGCTGCAGGAGATGGGCGCCGAGATCGAGAAGGCCGAAAACGGACAGATCGCGGTGGATATGTTCGCAGATCATCCGGAAAACTACTACGATTTTATTCTGATGGACGTGCAGATGCCGGTGATGGACGGCCGCACGGCGGCCCGCACCATTCGTGCGATGGAGCGTCCGGATGCGAAGAGCATCCTGATTTTTGCGCTGTCGGCAGATGCGTTTGTCGAGGACGAGCGCTTGTCCATCGAGAGCGGCATGAACGGTCATTACGCAAAACCGGTCGATTTTCAGGCACTGCAGCGTAATATCGGCAAATTTCTACAGAGAAGAGAAAGGAGGAACTGATGGGAAAGCTGGATAAGATTCTGCTGTCGCGGGCAATACTGACCAAAACCGTACTCGGTGCGGCAGCCGCCGCAGCGCTGACAACGGGCACGGTTCTGGGCGTTTCGTCGTACCGCTCGGGCAATCATTTTCACCCCTCGGACACGGAGCGCGGCTTCAATGCCAATCAGGTGCATTTTGATGACGATCAGGACGTAAAGGGCAGCGACAGCACGGCAGAAAAGGACGACAGCGAGCTTTGGGAGCAGGACAGCGGCGCGGACGATACCAGCGGCCCGCAGAACGACAGCAGTGCGGATTTCATGTTCCAGCGCGAGCGCATACAGGAGAATTTCTCCGACCCGCTCTCGGTTGCCGGCGGCACGGCAGATACGAGCGTGGCGGCGAGCAGCTCCGGCGATATCGTATATAACGTGACGAATGACCGCGGCAGCGCGGATGTCATCATCGGCGGCAGACCGGGCGGCACGACTGCCGTTGTGCCCGGAAACGGCGGCGCCGGCACAGGAGAAAATCCGGGCGGCAATAGCGGCGCGGCAAATCCGGCAAAGCCTGATACGCCGAATACCCCGGGAGAGCCGTCCGCGCCGGGCAATAATAAGCCGAGCAAGCCGGGCGGCGGCAATTCGGACAATACGAATGGCGGCGGCACGGCTGCCCCGCCATCAGGACAGGGCGGCTCCATTGCGGATACCATGCGGGAGCCGGATTCCGGAAAGACCAGCGTAGGCATCTTCGGCGAGCACGATCCGATCAGTAAGCCGTATTATGAAGGGAATGTGAATGACAACACCGTAAAGGAGGTTGTTATTCGGCAGCCGCAGAATAGTTCGGGAGAGGCAGACCCGTCTGCGCTGTACGCCGGTCAGAAAAACATCACTGCCCGCAAGATCTACAATGCATTGGAAACCTATGTAAATGACCACAACGGCAACATTTACTACTGGAGCAACCTGAAGGGTGCAGACAACAGCGATTTGCATTTCGGCGTGTTCGTCCGTATCAACGGTATCTGGATCGGCGATACCTTCTTCAGCTTCTTTAATGAGGCAACCGGAGAATATGATAAGACTCTGGATGAGATTCCGAGCGATGCGACCGAGATCAAAATCAGTGCGTCTTACCGCTTCAGTGCAGGAAGTGCGTGGAAGGACTACTCGGATGTTACCTATACGCTGGAGCGAAACCGTATCTTCATCCTCAACCGCAGGCTGACGGAAAGCGATAAAAACGGTCAGTTCAGCAGTGATATCCTGCTCAATCCATATAAGGATACCAGCTTTGATCCGGATGATGAGAGCAAGGTGATCGACCTGTACAGCTATCAGAGAGATCTGCTGGGCGAGGAACGTCTGTCCGCGTTGTTCCCCGGCTGGCTGGAGGACGGCAAGCTGATTCCGTGGATGTATCATCCGGCGGCGGGCCGTCGTGTTATCGAGCCTGCGGATATGGTCCCGTTGGAGGATAACTATATAGTGCAGGTCAAAATCCGTTGGTATGACATGGATACCGGCGCGGTAACCCGTTCGCAGGGCGATGCCGCAGACGGTCCTGCAGCGGATTCTTGGGACGAGACCGAACCGGATCTGCCGGTCAGCGCACCGCAGTTTTCGATCACCCAGAAATTCATCTACATGCAGACACTTACCGGCTATGAGGGCGATCCCGGCAGTGTGCTCGAGGTACCGAAGTATGTGCAGGCGGTGGATATGGGCACGGAAAACACCCTGCATGAGGTTGATTACATCAAAATTCCGGATACGGTGCGGTATGTCAACACGAAAAGCTACAGCGAACAGACGGAAGGCACACAGACAGCCGTAAAGGGCATCAAGGTCAAGAAGGGCTATATTGTGGATGCGGGCAGCACAGCGTATGCCGCAACCGCGGACGGTATTCTTACCAATGCGGACGGCAGTGCATACCTCGGCATTCCGTATGATATGACCGAGCTGACCGTTCCGAAAAATGTAGAGAAGGTGACGCTGCCGAACGCAACACAGGTGACCAGACTGGTCCTGCAGGCGAAAGCTGCCTGCGACCTGCCGAAAATCGACTTTGGCGGTATGGACAGCGGCGTTATTATTGTGGAGCCGGACGTATTTCATGCTTTCGTGCGCAGTAACGAAACTGCGCTGGAAGGCATGCGTGTGAACGTTGCATCCTCGGACGGCAGTTGGGAATCACACGATGGTGCTTATCTGGAGAAGGACGCCGAGGGGAACAAAACGCTCACCCATGTGCGGGCACAGACCAGATATTATACTCTGCCGAGCGGCGTCGGCGCCATCGGTCCGAACGCATTTGCGGACGCGGAAAAGGTTGAAACTATCATTCTGCCCGAGGGCGAAGACGGGATTGCAATCGACCCGAACAGTTTCCGAAGCAGCAATGTGGATACCATCCTGTGCGGCGGGAAGGCGCAGGCAGAGAACGTGCAGGCGCAGCTTGACGCGGCAGGCATTACGGATGTCCGCGCAATCGTCCTGCAGACCAACAGCCGGGGCGAGACCTACTACACAGACGAGCGCAGCGCGGAGGTTGTGCTGATGGCCGGTGACCCGGCTAAGACCGAGTTTGACGGCACGATTCAGGATGCGGACGGCAATACGCTGTCGGTGACCACACTGGCGGACGGTGCGTTTGCAGGCAGTCAGAAGCTGCAGTGGGCGATTCTGCCGGGAACGCTGACAAATATCGGTGCACAGGCGTTTTACGGCTGCTCCAATCTGGAGGGCATCATGATTGATGCGAACGGAGAGGCGTCTGTCGGCAATGCGGCGTTTGATAACTGTACCTCGCTGAACTTTATCGCGTCCAACGCGCCGTCCATCAATATGGGCGAGTATGCGGTCAGCACGGGAGCACAGGCAACGGTGATGTATTCCCCGACCGGGGGAATCGGCTACGGTGAGGACTGGACGTATTTCGTTGAGGAATCCGGTGTGCAGCGCTACGATGTTGTAGATATCGGCAGCACGAAAATGCTGTACGGCGCGAGCGATGGCAAGGACTGGCTCGGTCTGCGTGCCGGCAGGCACACCGAAGGGGAGCTTGCCTTGCCGGAGGAGACGGTAGAGCTGTTCGATAAGGCGTTTTACGGCGCCGAGGACTCGTTTACCATCAACTGGGATAAACTGCCGGACCTGCAGTATATTGATGCTTATGTGTTTGCCGATTCCGGTCTGGAGGGTGAGGTCGTTACAGCCGTCAGCGAGGTCGGTGAGGCGGCATTCCAGAGCACAAATATCACGAAGCTGGAGCTGAACGGCTATATACAGCGTCTGGATATGAACTCGTTCGTGGATTGCAAGAGCCTGACCGGTGTTTCCATTACACGGGGCTTTGAAAATAACAGCAGCATATACACCGGTCTGTTCAGTGCATGCAGTGCGCTGGAGGATATCACGATTGCTGATTTCGGCAATGTGCCGCAGCTTTTGACATTCAGTGCATCCTCCGCGTTTACCTTTAACTATGAATGGACGTGGCAGGATACGCTGCAGCGGGTTCACATCAGATCCGACTGGGAGACCGGAGACGATATTGCACCGTCTTATGTAAAGAAATGGCGCTATTCGCTGCTCGGCAGCATGGACACACCGAATGCGACCGGCTACATGAATCTGTGGGACAACACCATGATGGACCTGATGTTCAATGGAACATGGGAGGATCTGTATGCAGAAACCGATGCGGCAGTTAAACAGAAACTCGTGGATGTGGAGAACGATATCCGCACCATGCTTGGCGCAGAAACGAAGGTAGAGGAACCCTCGGAGTTCTATCCGTATCGTGTACGGGGAGATTATATTACGCTGATCGGTGCGCCGTCCGACAAGACCACGATTGATCTGGATAGTGAAACACTGGGACTGCTGGATGGCTGGTGTTTGGATTATATCGGTGAGGGAGCCTTCTCCAATACCAAAAACCTGGAATATCTCGTCCTGGAAAGCGGTCTGGCCGGCATTGAGCAGGATGCGTTCCGAGGGGTGGAGAGCGATACGCTGACCATGACCTTCATGGATGGCAATCCGCCGGAGCTGCTGAATTTTACACCGGGTGAGGGATATTCCTTCGGTATTGATGAAAGCAGGATCAAAATCTACATTCTTGCCTGGGGAGATGAGGAGGCTTATCTCCGTTTCATTGAAAAATGGATCTATCCGATGGCGGGATATGAAAACTATGCGGAAATGTATGCAGCTGTCGCTGCAGGCATGCCGGATGCAGCCGAGGAGGAAATCTATGCCAAAATGGAGGAAATCCTGCTGCCGGTCGAGAATCGTATCCGCAGAATGCTGTGGCATCGTGAGTGGATTCCGGGCGCATCGGAATTTGAAGAGGGCACCACTGTAGATACTCACTATCCGGAAGTGGACAAGCTCAGCTTTGAGCTTGCGCCGAAAAAGCAGGAGCCGGAAATGGTTGAGCCGGATGATCAGAACAGGAATCCGGAGGAGGATGATGACCTGACGCCGGTCCCGGAGCCGAATCCCGGCACGGACACTGACACTGACACCTCAAACGGCAATACCAGCGAACCGCCGACCATCGACGACGATGCGGCAAACGAGCCGGCCGGTGACAGCACCGGCAAGGACACCGGCTCTGCCGACACCTCGGCGGACGATGCGACGGTTCTGCCGATGCCGGACGGCAGGCACGAGATCGTCATTCCGCCCGAACCGTCGGACAGCACTTCCACAGAAGATAACAGCACTTCCGCAGAAGATGAAGGAGAAACAGAATGATTGTTGAACAATCCAAGCAGATCATTGCCGAGGTCAATAAGGCGTTCATCGGCAGAAAAGATATTGTCGAGAAGATCCTGATGACCATTTATGCCGGAGGCCATGTGCTGCTGGAGGACTGTCCCGGTGTGGGCAAGACCACGCTCGCTGTGGCGTTTTCCCGTGCGCTGGGACTGAGCAACAAGCGCGTTCAGTTTACGCCGGATACGCTGCCGTCCGACATCACCGGCTTTACGATGTACAGCCGCGAGACAGGCAGGTTCGAGTACCGCGAGGGCGCGGCGAACTGTCAGCTGCTGCTGGCCGACGAGATCAACCGTACCTCACCGAAAACGCAGTCCGCGCTGCTTGAGGTCATGGAGGAGCACACCATCACGGTGGACGGCGAAACGCACGCGCTGCCCGCGCCGTTTATCTGCATTGCGACCCAGAACCCGCTGGGTTCTGCCGGTACGCAGCCGCTGCCGCAGAGCCAGATCGACCGTTTCATGGTCAGCCTGTCCATCGGCTACCCGACCCTTGAAAACCAGATGAAGATCATCAACGCACAGCGGTACAGCAATCCGCTGGAGGAGATCCGCGCGGTGACTAACGCGCAGAATCTGCTTGAGGTGCAGAACTACCTGACCTCGGTACGCATGACCGACGGCGTGCTGGCGTATGCCATCCGTCTGTGCGAGCAGACCCGCAGCCATCCGCTGGTGGAGCTGGGCATCTCTCCGCGCGGCGTGTCCGCACTGGTCAGGATGGCGCGCGCAGGCGCGATTTTGCGTGAGCGCAACTACGTTGTGCCCGAGGATGTGCAGAACGTGTTCGTTGATGTATGTGCACACCGTCTGGCGCTGCGCCCGCAGGCGCGCGTGGAGGGCGTTGCCGCAAAGCAGGTGCTGGAGGAGATCATGGCGAAGATCAAGCCCGCGCACACAGAGGAGTGAGGCGCTATGTGGAAAAACCGGCTGGCGTTCGCGCTGCTGTATGCGGCGCTGCTCGTGCTGCTGCTCCTGTTCAGCAAGCCGTTTCTGCTGGCGACGCTCATCGTTCTGGTGGTATTGGCGGCGCTGATGGCGCTGCTCACCCGCAGGGATGCGCGGCTGCTGCGCACCTCTGTGCGCGTTAAATCCGGCGGGCGGGAAGGCGAAACCGTACCGATGACGTTCACGTTTGCGCTGTTGGCGGCGGTGCTCATCGGGCTGCTGTCGTGGTATGCGGTCAGCCGACAGAGCAGCCGGCTCGCGGCGTTCATCGGCGTATTCTGGCTGCTGCTTTCGCTGTTCGGCGAGGGATTCTATCCGTTGGCGCTTGTGCTGCTGACAGCGGGGCAGCTGGGTCTGCACATGACGAGCGGCAGCCGCGCGATCACCCGCAGAGCGGTTGCATGGTGCCTTGGCATATCGGCAGTGCTGTGTGCCTGTGCGGTGGGACTGTCCGGCACGGAAATGCCGTCGGTCGATCGTCTGCGGCAGAATATCAAGCAGACAGTGCACGATCTGCGCTACGGCAGGGATACGCTGCCGCAGGGCGAGCTTTCTCAGGCGAACCTTCTGCACGAAAATAGCGAAACCATGCTGAATGTACACACGGAACAGGAAAAGTCGGTCTATCTGCGCGGATTTACCGGCGGAAAATATGAAAACGGCACATGGAAACCGCTGCCGGATGCCGTCTACGGCGGAGAAAACATCGGCATGCTGGACTGGCTGCAGACACAGGGCTTTGACCCGTTTACACAGTCGGCGGCATACTATCGGCTGACCGGCGATGCACCGGAGACCAACACGGTCGAGGTGTCGGTGAAGAACGCTTCGCGCGACGCGGTGTATGCACCGGCTTCGATGGAAAAGGTAACGGACGGTGACGTGCGCGAACGCAGGGACGCGCTGCTCAAGGGGCGCGGTCTGTTCGGCATCCGCAATTATACGGTGACCGAGGTTTCGGGTACGCGGCCGTCGGAGCTCATGGTCGCGGAGAGCTGGGTCAGCAGCCCGCAGACTGAGGAGCAGACAGCCTATGCGCAGGCGGAATCCGTCTATCGCAGCTTTGTGTATGATGCATATACTGCAGCGGACGATGATTTGCTGCCTGTGCTGAACCATCTGTTCTGGCAGGATTATGATGATGAAAATGACGGCGTTTACAGTGCGCTCAGCCGCATCCGTGAGGTGCTGAAAGCGCAGGTGCGCTACAGCGAGACTGCCGAAGCCGCACCGGATAATGCGGACCCGATTGCATATTTCCTGACAGACTCGCGGAAGGGCAATGCAGTGATTTATGCCTCTTTGACGGTATCGGCTGGCTGCCGGTTGATGCGACACCGGGCTATTATTTTGACGCGGTTGCGCTGCAGCAGATGGTCAGCCTGCCGGATACGGTGCGCAAAACTGCGGCTATCGACGAAGATCGGTCAGGTGCGGATCGGGTGGTCGAGCCGTCCGGCACCGGTGGTTCCGAGCAGTCCAAGCCGCTAACTGTGGTAAAAAACATGGCTGCGGTTGGATTCGGTATTGTCGGTATAGTTATTGTGCTGTTCACGCTGCTGCTGTGCGCGATGGAGCTGACGCGCGCGTTCCTGCTGTGGCATGCGGAACGCAGACGGCGCAGAATGTCGATCGAGGAGCGTGTGCGGCAGTCGCAGAAGCTGATGTTCAAGCTGATTTCCCTCTGGGGAATTGACGCGGCGCTCGGCTGGGAGACCGCAGCGACCGATAAGGCGCTTGCGGACACGCTGCCGTCGGTTAAGCCCGGAGAGTACGAGCGTGTGAACGGTCTGCTTGAGAAAACCATATACGGCGGCATCGCGCTTGAGCCGTTCGAGGAGCGTGCGCTCGATCTGTTCGTGCAGCGACTTTGGGGAAGAAATGTGAAGAAAAGCTGGAAAATGCGCCTTAAACTGCGGTATGCGTGCTTGCTGGCGGCGAAATAAGAAGAAATCCCGAGGCGATAGGCTTCGGGATTTTACTATTGCTGCAGCAGACGGAAGGCGCAGAGCAGCAGTTCTTCGCGCGTATGCAGCTGTGCGCTGTGCGGAAGAATGCGCTGCCGGATTTCCGGAGAAAGTGCGCAAAAACAGGCGTTAGCCGTTTGATCAATGGCCAGCAGTGCTGTAAGATTGCAGAAATACTTCATGGAAATTCACCTCGGGACTCAGTATGGACAAGGGGAGAGCAAGCTATACGCAAAAACTTTTGGGAAAAATGAAAAAATGTGTTGACAAAGCGTATCGGGAGAGGTATACTAAATAAGCTGTTGATGAGCAGTTAAGACTGCTTCGATTTAACAGAATCCAAAACCTTTAGTGGTCAAATGCTGACGCATTTGAGTACCTTGGTCGAAAATCACGAAGATTTTCGACACGCGGTGCAATTTCCTACTGAAGGCAAAGGAAAATTGTACCTTGTAAATTAAACAACGATGTGCTTAAACTTTT
>NZ_JAQCWA010000002.1:0-257078 GCF_027684505.1 Butyricicoccus sp. AF18-9LB | reverse complement strand
TCCACCATCAAGCACTTACGAAAGTAAGTGCTTTTTCTTTTAATCTTTATTTTAATCTTTAGCAGAGACCATTCCCGACACCGGTTTTGCTTGGCACACGAGGCGCGTATGCGCTACGCCCTGTCCGAGCGGTAGCTTTTTCAGCACCGGCTGAGCGGAGTACTCGAACTGCGTAAGCGTGTTCGTCCCTAACGGACGGGATGTTTTTCGCTGAGATTCAGCGGGGATTTGCCTACCCGGCAGGGGCACAAGAGGGTAGACACCTACGGTTTCCACCCTCTGATTTTCATCCCTTTCCCTTGGATAGTCTGACGCAGACCAGAGACCGGCGACCGCTCCGAAATGGGGAACGGCAGCCGGGTTACTCTACCGTATCTTTCGTAAAATATTCGCAGTTCACAGACAGCGTACTGCTACACATACGGTTAAGGCGATACCGCAAGCGCGACACGAGGTGAATCGCCGAAGAGCAAGAGAGAGGCCCTGGGTGATAACAGTGCTGCACAACTCGTCAGTCTGGTGGCGATGGACAACACCTGCGAATCTAACAATTAGTACAATCTGCCCCACAGGGTGCGCCGAGGTCGGTACATCATCCGGAATATCAACGGTCGGCTTGCTGCTGCCGCCGCCACCGCCGGACGATCTGCGGGTCCATACGCCGATCAGCTTGACATCCTGCTGAATGTCCTTGATCTCGGTTACAACATCACCACTACCGTTGATCCGCCAGCCGCTGAACGTGTAGCGGCTCTGCGAGGTGGTCTGTACCGGTGCGACGGTGTAGCTGCCGCCCTTCTTCACCTTGGCTGCCGCCGGAACTGCGCCTGCATCAGACGGAATGTCGCCGGTTACTTCGTAGGTTACGCTGCAGAGCTGACCGTGTGCAGCCTTGAGAGCCAGCGTTTCGGAAACAGCCTCTTCGCTAACCGTATATTCGTCAGCGTAGTAGGCATCGCCTTCACCATCACCGTTCCAGCGCTTGTATGCATTGTCCGTCAGCTTTTCCTTGCCGTCGTGATACCAGCCTACGATCGGGTCGTTGCAGTCGTCCAGTACCCAGTCCTTGCCGACAGGTGCAAAAGTGATGCGGCCATCGCAAGTGTAAGTTTTATACTTATAGGTACCGTTGTAAATATCATCGCCAGCAATCAGTGCATGGTTGTTATACAGCTGTGCACCAGCAGAAACAGTAATTTCACCGTAATTGCGGATACCGCCGCCATACTGAGTTTTGCTACCGTTGTTCTTGATAACCGTGTCGGCACCGATTTCGATCATACCGCAGTTTCTGATTGCGGAAACTGCACAAATCTTCAATTTTCAAACAAAAAGGACGTGCCTTTTGGCACGTCCTTCCGTTTACGCTTTATCCAGCAGCTTGATGATCTCTGCGATCTTCTGCTCACGCTCGTTCTGATCTCCGGTCTCAAACGCATCCTGCACACAGCCGGAAAGATGTCCGCGAAGAACCTCTCTCTGCGCCTTATGCACCAGCGATTCCACCGCCTGCAGCTGCATCATAATATCCATGCAGTAGCGGTTGTCCTCAATCATTTTGAGCACGCCGTCGATCTGCCCGCGCGCGGTTTTGAGCAGCGGCTCGACCTTTTTACGATCTGCCATCATTTGATGTCAACCACCTCATAGCCCGCCTCGGTGACGGCTGCGGTCAGAACGGCATCCTCCGGCAGCGTTTTGCCCGAAACGACTGCCTTGCCTGCATCCAGATCGACCGCAACATCACAGCCGGCTGCTGCACCCTCGAGTGCCTTTTTGACATGTGCCACGCAGTGCTGACACATCATGCCATCAACCTTGATTGTCTTTTCCATAACATTTTCCTCCTTTTTATGTGCCGTAAGCGGCTTTTCGCCGCTTATGGGCAAAACAGCAGGCGTCCCCGCCGTTTTTCTCGGTGTTGCGCTGAAAAAGCGCAGGCGCAGCGCGTTGGATACCACGCAGACGGACGAAAGGCTCATTGCCGCCGCGCCGATCATCGGACTGAGCTTGATGCCAAACGGTACCCACAGCAGACCCGCCGCAATCGGAATGCCGATGCAGTTGTAGAAGAACGCCCAGAACAGGTTCTGGCGAATGTTGCGCATAGTCCGGCGCGACAGCCGGATGGCGTCCACCGCGTCCATCAGGTCGCTCTTCATCAGCACAACGTCCGCAGACGAGATAGCCACGTCCGTGCCTGCACCAATCGCAATGCCGACATCGGCACGCGCAAGCGCCGGTGCATCGTTGATGCCGTCACCGATCATGGCAACCTTGCGATCCTTGCCCTGCTTTTCGCGCACGATGCGCTCCTTGTCCTGCGGGAGCACCTCAGCGATCACATCGGTCACGCCCAACTCGGACGCGATGGACTGCGCGGTTTTCTGGTTGTCGCCGGTGAGCAGCGTTACGTCAATGTGCATACTGCGCAGTGCTTCGACTGCCGCCTTACTGGTCGGCTTGAGCACATCAGCGACCGCAAAAATACCGACAATCTGGCGGTTTGCCGCAAAGAACAGCGGCGTTTTGCCTGCCGCGGCGAACTCATCGCCCAGCTTCTGCATCGAGCCGGACAGCGCCAGTCCGTTAGCCAGCAGCATGCGGCGGTTGCCCGCAAAGCACGGTACACCATCCACAAACGCGCGAATGCCCTGCCCCTCGAGCATCTCAAAGTCAGTGACCGAACGCTTCTGCGCGTTCTTCTCGCGTGCATAGCGCACAATGGCGTCCGCCAGCGGATGGTCGCTGCGGCTCTCGAGTGACAGCGCCAGTGAGAGCAGGTCAGCCGACTCCACGCCGAAGGATTTTACGTCGGTTACGACCGGACGTCCTTCGGTTACGGTGCCGGTCTTGTCCATGATAACCGCGTGGACATTGTGCAGATTCTCAAGCGCCTCCGCCGACTGGAACAGCACGCCGTTCTTTGCGCCGACACCTGTGCCGACCATGATAGCGACCGGCGTTGCCAGTCCCAGTGCGCACGGGCACGAGATGACCAGAACCGAAATCGCGCGTGTGAGCGCAAAGCTCGGCGTTTCACCGACCAGCAGCCAGATGATTGCTGTCACGAGCGCAATGCCCATAACGACCGGAACGAATACCCCTGCCACCTTATCCGCCAGCTTGGCGATTGGCGCCTTGGACGCGCCTGCCTCCTCTACCAGACGGATGATCTGGCTCAGAGTCGTATCGTCACCGACACGCAATGCCTTCATGACAACATAGCCGCTCTTGGACACGGTTGCACCGATTACGGTGTCGCCGACATGCTTTTCGACCGGCATGCTCTCGCCGGTGATGGCGCTTTCGTCCAGATAGGCGCTGCCCTCGGTGATCTCGCCGTCAACCGGCACGGACTGACCGCCGCGCACGATAACGAGGTCACCAACCTGTACCTGCTCAATCGGCAGCTGCATGGTCTGACCGCCACGGATGACCTCGGCGGTCTGCGGACGCAGGTCCATCAGTGCCGCAATGGCTTCGCCGGTCTTGCGCTTGGCACGCGCTTCAAAGAACTTGCCGAGCGTTACCAGCGTCAAAATCATGCCTGCGGATTCAAAATACAGGTCGTGCATAAAGCTGTGGGCTGCCTCAGGCGTGGGCGCGAGCGCGATTTGAATCAGCGCGTAAATGCCGTACACAAGCGCCGCACCCGAGCCAACGGCGATGAGCGCGTCCATAGTTGGGGCACGATGCAACAGCGTTTTGAAGCCATTGATATAATATTTGCGGTTGATAATGACGATCGGCAGCGTGAGGAGCAGCTCCGTGAGCGCCAGATGGAACATGCCGTCCATGCCTGTCGCATAGGACGGCAGCGGCAGCCCGACCATCTCGCCCATCGAGAAGTACATCAGGACAAGCATGAAAATCGCCGAAACGATAATACGGGTCTTCATTTCCTTCAGCGCCTCGTCCGCCTGCGGGCTTTGCGCCGGAGCCGATGTCTGCCTGCCATCGTCCACCGCAGCCGTGTAGCCGCCAGACTCGACCGCCTTTATAATCGTCTGTGCGTCGCACGCGTTTTCATCGTACTCGACCGCCATGCTGCCAGCGAGAAGATTTACCTGCACACCGCTGACACCCGGCACCGCCGAAACGCTTTTCTCCACATGGGCGGAGCAGGCCGCGCAGCTCATGCCGCCCACCCGAAACCGTTGTTTCATATCGCATCTCCTATCTGTACCCCTCCCCCGAGGGATGGGGTCTATTTACAGACAAAGTATACACCCAGGGAACAGTATTGTCAAGAACGAAGTTAGTCTTGACGAACGCCCATAAAATATGGTATGATATCTATAATTAATGGTAGTTGAAGTAGTCCATAGGACGAAGTAGACGAAAGTTTACTTCGTCCTATTTTTTTGCGTTCAGCTACATTTCTATTCGTTATCAAAAAATATTTCACATACACAAAAAGGAGAAAACAAAATGCCAAAAAACAAATTTCAGGACGTTATTTACACCATTATCATGGCTTCTGTCATGGTATACGGCATGGTAGCGTACAACATCGTGCTGAACACCGGTTCCATGCAGAACTGGGTATTTCTCGCGGTATTCCACGAGTGGCCGATCATGACTGTTATCGCAATTCTGCTCGAGCTGGTGTTTGTCGGCAAGCTGGCGATGAAGGTTGCATTCCGTCTTGTCAACCCGCGCGAAGCCAGCCAGACCAGCATTATGCTTGCCATCTCGGCTGCATCCGTATGGCTGATGTGCCCGTGCATGAGCTTCTTTGCCACCCTGCTGTTCAAGGACAGCCATAACGCACAGTTCTTTGCAATCTGGGTACAGACCACCGTTATGAACTTCCCGATGGCGCTGCTGTGGCAGTTCTTTGCAGCCGGTCCGCTGGTGCGCCGCATTTTCGGTCTGCTGTTCCGGGAGAACGCAGACAAGTCCTCTGCAACGGAGATGGAGTCGGTTCAGGGTTAATCTGCTTACTTACGCATAAGGAATGGGTGCTAACCCTTAGCTGGGGTTCCAAAAGGATAGACACCAAGGTTTGCCCGTAGGCCACTAAACCTTGTTCCCACGCCGTGCGTGGATTAGATGAGTACTATCCTCTTGGGACTCCAGTTTCCTTTTATTTGATAGTCTGGCGCAGACCAGAGACCGGCGACCGCTTCGAAAAGAGAAACGGCAAAGGATTTTTTCTTCCGTAGGGGCGCACAGTGTGCGCCCATTTCTCTACCTCTACGCAGTTCTCGCCTACCCTGCTGCTACATATACGGTTTACTCTCCGCAGGCGCGACGCAACAGTGTCGCTGTGATAGACGGCACCTGCGAATATTTTCTTGTGCCTGCGTTTCACCTTACCTCTCTTCACTCTAATCCTCAGCTCTGTACCAATGAAAAAGGAGAACCCACCCGGGTTCTCCTTTTTCATTACGCCATATCCTTGAGCAGACCATGCTTCTCATAGGTAGTGGTGCGGACGATCTTATTTTCCTCATCCACGAACACGACCTGCGGAGCATAGCCGTTCCTGACCTCCTCCGGCGTCAGCTGCGCGTACGCCATCAGAATAACCTTATCGCCCACGCTGACACAGCGCGCCGCCGCGCCGTTCAGGCAGATCATGCCGCTGCCGCGCTCACCGGCGATCGTATAGGTCTCAAAGCGGTTTCCGTTCTCAATATCCACGATGGCAACCTTCTCATATTCGTAAATACCGGCCGCATCCAGCAGATCGGCATCAACGGTAATCGAGCCGACGTAGTTCAGCTCAGCCTGCTTGACCGTTGCACGGTGAATTTTACCCTTGAGCATCTGTACTGTCATGGCTTATCCCTCCACCGAAAAGTTGTCGATCAGGCGTGTTTTGCCGATATAGACCGCCATAGCGACCAGTTCACCGCCGTTGATCTCATGCACCGGCAGCATGGTCAGGCCGTCCACTGCGGAAACGTAATCAATACGCGCGAGCGGCTCCTGCTCGATAAGCGCACGCATGGCATCCACGACCTTATCCGCGTTTTTCTCGCCGTTCTGTACCAACTCCTGACCGAGCTTTACAGCGCGCGACAGCACGAGCGCCGCCTTGCGCTCCTCTGCGCTCAGATAGGTATTGCGCGAGGACTTCGCCAGACCGTCCGCCTCACGGATGATCGGGCAGCCGACAATCTCAATGCCCATGGACAGGTCGAGCACCATGCGGCGGATGATCGCCAGCTGCTGTGCGTCCTTCTGACCGAAGAACGCCTTATCCGGCGTTACGATGTTGAACAGCTTGGAAACGACCGTGCACACGCCGCGGAAATGAATCGGACGGGTCTTGCCGCACAGCTGACGCGGCATTTCGGACTGCACCTCAACAAAGGTGGCAAAGCCGTCCGGATACATCTCGGACACCTCGGGATGGAACACCATGTCACAGCCGCACTCGGTCAGCAGCGCACAGTCGTGCTCGAAATCACGCGGATAGGTCTCCAGATCCTCACCCGGACCGAACTGGGTCGGATTGAGGAACACGGACGCTACCGTGCGGTCGCACTGCTGCACGGACGTTTTGACCAGACTGGCGTGTCCTTCATGCAGATAGCCCATGGTCGGCACCAGACCGACGGTCAGACCCTGCTGTTTCCACTCGCGCACCTGTGCGCGTACTTCTGCGATGGTTGTTGCGATTTTCATTGTATATGCTCCTGTTTCTCTCAAAATTCAGCGTCGAGTTTGGCGAGATATTCATCGCTGCAGTCGGACTTGACAAAGCTCTGCTTTTCGGTCGGGAACGTGCCGTTCTGAACCTCGTTCATGTAAGCGCGGAACGCGTCCACCATGCGCTCACCGATATTGTCGAACTGCTTGGCGAACTTGGGCGTAAAGTCCATATTCATGCCGAGCATATCCTGATAAACCAATACCTGTCCGTCACAGCCTGCGCCCGCACCGATACCGATGGTCGGAATGGTCAGCTTTTTCGAGATGAGCGCCGCCAGCTTGGGCGGTACGCACTCGAGCACGACCGAAAATGCACCGGCCTCCTGTACGGTAAAGGCATCCTCGAGCAGCCGCTTTGCCGCATCCTCGCCCTTGCCCTGTACCTTAAAGCCGCCGAACACGTTGACGCTCTGCGGCGTCATGCCGATATGTGCCTGCACCGGAATGCCAGAATCCGTAATGGCGCGAATCTGCTCGGCAACGGCTGCGCCGCCCTCCAGCTTGACCGCGTGTCCGCGCGCTTCCTTCATCAGCCGGCCTGCGTTGCGCACGGCTTCGGAAACCGACGCCTGATAGCTCATAAACGGCATATCCATGATGACCATGGTGTTCTCGCACGCGCGCACGACGCATGCACTGTGGTGGATCATGTCCTCCATCGTAACCGGCAGGGTCGTGTCATAACCCATCATGGTCATGCCGAGCGAATCACCCACCAGAATGGCGTTGATGCCCGCTTTTTCCACCAGCTTGGCGGTCGTGTAATCGTAGCTGGTAATCTCGGTGAGGCGCTCGCCGTTTTGCTTCATCGAGAGAAATGTACTCACTGTGTTCTTCATTCGTTCTGCTCCTTTTCCCCGTTCAGCAGGGCGGCAAGCGTGCCGTAATCCTGCTCAGGATGTTTTTCCTGTGCCATTTTGACCTGTTCGAGTCCCAGCAGCGCGTAAAGCTGCCGGTCGTCTCGTTCCGTCAGGCACGACAGATGCTTTTGCACGGTCTGCGTGTCGCCGCGCTCAATGGGTCCGGTCAGCGCTGAGACGGCACCGTGCTCGATTACATGCGCCAGATTGCTCCGCATGAGCGGCGCAAGCGCGTGCAGTGCGTCCGTTTCGGAGAATCCGCAGCCGCTCAGCAGCTCTGCGCTGCGCTGCACAAGTGCGCAGACAAAGTTGCTTGCCAGTGCACAGCTGAGGTGGTACTGCGCCTTGCTCTCCGGCGAAATGGTCTGCACCTGCAGCCCTAGCCCGCGCAGCAGCGGTACAAAGACCTCGACCGCCTGCGCGTCACCCTCGACGCAAAAAAAAGCACCTGCCAGCTCCCGCCAGCAGTTATACTTGCTGCTGATCGGAAATAGCAGATGAATGGATATTGCATAGGCTCCCTGCGCGTGAATACCCGGAAAGGCTTCCTCGGCTGTGCAGGCGCCGCTGCAATGACATATATACTTGTCCTGAATTTCAAATTCTGCGACCTGCCGATACACCTCGGTGATCGCATTATCCGGAACGGTGATGAAAATCGCGTCACTATCTTCGATGAGTTTGCCCAGGTCGGTATAGTGTCCGGAATTTGTAAATTCTGCGGCTTCTCTTGCGCTGTCGGAATTGCGGCTGTAATAGCCGGATATCCGCACGCCCTTTTCGGCAAGCAGTCTGCCGAAGGAAAAGCCGACTTTTCCTGCTCCAACAATGCCAATGTTCATGCTGTCACCCGCTTTCTGTGGTGTGACGCAACGTAAAATCACTGTCGGAAAAATTTGAAAAACATGTTGTGACAAGGTATAGCTTCCGCTCTGCGGAATGCCATCCATCAATGGGTATTATACCCGCTTGAGATAAGAATGTAAAGGAAAAGTTTTCGGCTTTGGGGAGTCAATCAACAGTAAACGTACGTTCATTTATGCAGATTTTGTTCTGTAATTCTGCTTATAATCGTTAAAACCGCTCTGTATCAAAAGATACAGAGCGGTTTCCGATTATGCGTAATATGCGATCCTGAGCAGCTCCTCCGGTGTAGTAACACCCTGTTTTACCAGTTCCAGACCCTTTTCCTTCAGGCTGCGCATGCCCTGCTGTTCCCGCGCGTAGGCCTCGATCTCCTCGATTTCGGCGCCGCGGCTGATCATGCGGCGGATATTGCGGTCGATCGTGACGATCTCATGCACGGCAATACGGCCACGGTAGCCGGTGCCGTTGCAGTGCGCACAGCCTGTGCCGCGCTTGATGGTCGTGATATCCTTGCCGAGCAGCGCCTGCTCCTGCGGCGTAACTGCGACCTCTCTGCCGCAGTGCGGACACACCTTGCGCATCAGTCGCTGCGCGACCAGACCGACCAGCGAGTTTGCGATCAGATAGTGGTCGATGCCCATATCGGCCAGACGGACGATACTCGAGACCGCATCGTTGGTATGCAGCGTACTCAGCACCAGGTGACCGGTGATGGCGGCACGAACCGAAATACCGGCGGTTTCGCCGTCACGGGTCTCACCGACCATGATGATATCCGGGTCCTGACGCAGCAGTGCGCGCAGACCGGACTCAAACGTCAGTCCGGCAACCGGATTGACCTGCGTCTGGTTGATGCTCGGCACGTTCTTCTCCACCGGATCCTCAACCGTGGAGATATTCACCTGCCGGTGCGACAGGTACTCGAGCACCATGTACAGTGTGGTGGACTTACCCGAGCCGGTAGGACCGGTGATATAAATAATGCCGTTCGGTGAGTTGAGCATAGGCAGGAACCTTGCATAGCTTTCGTCATCCATGCCGAAGTGGCCGGCGTAATCGACCTGACCGGCCGTTGCCAGAATTCGCAGCACCGCCTTTTCTCCGAACACGGTCGGCAGCAGCGATACACGGATGTTGACGTACTCGCTCTGTCCCACACGGATACGGAAATGACCGTCCTGCGGCAGACGGCGCTCGGCAATATCAAGGTTCGCCATGATCTTGATTCGCGCGATCAGCGGCTGATGCACACTGCGCTGCAGCGTTACATAATCGACGATCGTGCCGTCGATACGCATGCGCACGCGCGTGCTGCCCTCAAACGGCTCGATATGCACGTCGCTCGCGCCGGTGCTGATTGCACGGTCGAGCAGGCTGTTGAGCAGCTTGACGATCGGCGCTTCCGGATCGCCGCTTTCGCTCTCTTCGACCTGCAGCATCTCAACATTACGCTCTGCAAAGTCCTCGTTGGCGGTCTGTGCCGCCTGCTGCGCGCCGACCTCGGCGTAATAGTAGCGGATTGCGCTCTGCAGCGGACCCATTTCACTCAGGCGAATGACCACCTGACAGCCGGTCAGCTGGCGCACTTCCTCAAAGGCAAAGTAGTTCAGCGGATCGTTCGTCACGACCTCGAGGCTCTTGTCCGCAAAGCCGACCGCAAGCAGGTTCTGCTTTTCCGCCAGCTCGCGCGGAATCATGCGGACAGCGGTCAGATCGACCTGCATCTGTCCGATGCTCACAATTTCCAGTCCCAGACGGGCAGCCAGCGCCTCGATCACCTGCGTCTCGGTGACAAAGCCCAGCTCGATCAGGATCTGACCGACTCGCTTTTCACGGTGCTCCTTCTGGTAGGCGAGCGCCTGCTCCATCTGCTCCTGCGTGATGTAATTGCGCTCCATCAGCACTTCGCCGATACGCAAATTGGTTTTCATGCGTCCGCCTCCTTGTCGCTGACACACATATAGATCTCCAGCGTGCCGGTGATCAGATTGGTGCTGACCGCCTGCGTGTTGTTCTCCACATAATCATAGTCTGCAATACTGAAATTGGTCACGCGCAGACCCTTGTACCTGTGCTCTACCTCATCGAGGAAGTTCAGCCACTGGGTTACGGCGCCCTGCGCCGAGATAGTCGCAGTGCCGATATAAACGCAGTTGACCGGCTGCACCGGCGCTGCCGATGTATCATCGGTCGAATCGGCGGATTCCGCATCGGATGAGGTGTCCGCACTGCTGTCCGTCTGTGCAGCTTCCTGCTCGGCGAGATATGCGCTGACCGCACCCGGAGCGGCCTCCGTCAGCGTCAGCGACTGCGGAAACAGTCCGTTCTCGAGCGCGATACCCGTGATGATATCGTCCATCTGACGGGTTTCCAGATCGCCCTTGTAGTATTTTTCGCTTGCCGTGTTCAGCGCGGCTTTATTCTGCGCGATAATATCGTCAATCGTCGCAAGTGCGGCAATCTGCGTCTGATATTCCTGCTGCTTCTGTTCGGCGGCGTCATACTCGTTCTGCAGCGTTTCGTGATTTTTCATCACAGGACGGATGAGATACATGCCGAAAATGACGATTATCGCCAGACAGGCCACCAGCCGGAGCAGCTTTTTATCACGTTCGGTTACAACGATGTTCATTCGGCTGCCTCCTCTCCCAGCAGGATACAGTTCAGGCTGAGGACGTACACGCCGTCCTCATAGGTATAGCCGGTGTAGTCCACCTTGCGGAACAGGCCGGTTTTCTGCAGCTTGAGCACATAGCTCGGAATGTCGATAACGCTGCCGCTCTGTGCATCGAACTGCAGCGCGCCGGTAGCCGCATCATAGCCGGTCAGCACCATGCTGACCTGAGCACCGCCTGCCGCACCGATCTTTCTCATCAGGGCGCTGTCCACCTGCGGATAGGTGGCAAGCGCGTCCGTCAGATTGCGCACCTGCTGCAGTCCCTGCACCAGATTGTCATTGCGCTGCTGCTTTTCGGCAGCCTCGTTGTACTGCTCGATCACGGTCGGATCGTTCAGCCAGTCGTTGATATCGTCGGTTCTGTGGCTCAGGCTTCTGTTCATCTGCAGGAACACACACCAAACCGCAGCGCACAACACCAGACACACCGCAATCGGTGTGTAGAAGCTGTGCAGCAGGCCGGTCTGCCCTTTGCTGCCGCGGGACAAACGCCGATAGCTGCGGAGCAGATCCAGCTCCTTGTTTGCACGAAGTACGGTTCGAATCAAAGTTTCGGCACAGCCGAGCCAGTCGTCCAGCCGCTCGCCGTTCGGCAGGGCGCGGAACACACGGCATTCGGGCAGACGGCTCACTTCCAGACCCAGACCGCGGATACCCGCCAGACACACCTCGAAATCATCATCCGAGCAACCGGCGTAATACACATCGGTCAGCGTGCCGCCCGAGCGGCTTGCAGTGTGGAACTGCATCGTACCGGAAACATCCCGCGTCATCTCAGTGCCAAAATCCACCGTGCCCGGCTCACTGAAAATACGGCTGCGGCTGGAATAACGGTACTCGCCGTTCTCGACCAGCAGCGAAAGCACGCTGCTGCCCTCAAAGCACAGCCAAATACAGGTCTTGCCCTGCATGGGCTGCATGGCATGCAGGAGCTTGAGCCGTCCTGCCATGGTAACGGTAACGTTTTCCAGGCGCAGACCGAGCCGATCGGTCATTGCAAGGTATTCCTCCATCGTTTCCTTGCGGCAGGCAGCGCAGAACAGCTGCTGACGGCCTTCAGCATCTGTGCCGAGCGGCACATAGTCCGCCGCCACAAGCTGATCCTCCCGCGGACGCATTTCGTGCCGCACAAGCTCCTCCAGCTTGTTTTCCGGCATGCTCGGCGCGGTGATCGTCTTGGTAGCAACCGCCTCATCCGGCAGGACGAGCGTGATGCCGCGGGTCGGCAGCCTGTGCTGCTGCCAGAGTGCGCCTATCGCCTTCTCCCAGTTTTCCATGCCGCCGCCGTGTGCGGGGGCACTGTAAAGCGCCTGCACGGAAGGCTGCGCGCCGGACTTGCCGACCGCGACAAGCACCTGCTCCTCCTGCAGCGCCAAAACGGTTGTGTTCATTCTCATTTCTCCCCTTTTGTGAGGTTTACACGTTTCCGAGGTTATACGTTCCCCGAACTCTCTATCGCGCTGTACGAACCGATGATCGGCGACATGACCGCGATAATGATAAAGCCGACCACAAACGCCATCAGCACGATCAGCATCGGCTCCAGAATGGTCATCATACGCTTGCTCGCCTGCTGTGCATCGTACTCCATCGAATCCGCGATGGAATCCAGCATGGAGTCCAGTCGTCCGGTCTCCTCGCCAACTGCAATGCTGCTGCACAGCTTGCGCTGAAAGCCGTCTACGTTCTCGAGGGCGGCGGACAGGCTGACGCCCGAACGCACCTGCACGAGCACATCCTCGAACTGCGAAACGATGTAGGCGTTGCCGATGGTATCACGGGCGGTCTGCAGCGCAGTGACGATCGGCAGACCGCTCGAGTACAGGCTGCTGATGGTTCGCGCGAACCGCGCCGTGCAGATAACCTGATTGAGCGGACCGAAAACCGGCATTTTGAGCTTGCGCCGATCCATTTCCAGCCGGACGGCCGGAATGCGCAGCAGCGTGCGGATAACCATGACCACTGCCGCGACACCCAGTATCATCAGATACCATTTGGTAACCATAAAATTGGAAAACGCCATCAGCGCCAGCGTAACGCCCGGCAGCGAATCCATTGTGGAGAACAGATCGCTGAACTGCGGCAGCACGAAGGTTACGATAACGATAACGACCGCGACCGCCAGAATCGCGAGGATCATCGGGTACATGAGCGCCGACTTGACCTGCTGGTTCATCTGGTGCGCCTTCTCGTAGTGGATGGCGAGCCGCTCCGCGACCTGATCCAGCTTGCCGCTGCCCTCGCCTGCGCGGATCATGCCGAGCATGAGCGTCGGGAACACCTGCTGTGCCTCGAGTGCGGCAGAAAGGCTCGAGCCTTTCCGGACTTCACCCAGCACACTCTCGTAAATGCGGCGCAGACCCGCGCTGATGCCCTCATCCTGCGAAATGATCGTCAGCGCGCGCACCAGACTGACGCCCGAAGCCAGCAGCGTGGACAGCTGACGGCACAGGTCGCTCAGCTCCTGCGGACGCAGTGTGCGCGGCTTGCGGCCCGCACCGCGGCGGGTCGCACTCTGCAGATACAGCCCCTGAGCGAGTAATTGGGTATACAACGTGTCATAGTCCGCAGCCTCCATTGCGCCGCGGACTACCTTTCCGTCTATGTCCTTTGCCGTGTAGCGGAACAGCGTGTGACTGCTGTTCGGTTTGACCGTGACGGTCAGCCTGCGGTTGTTGGATGCAGCCATGCTGACCCTCCTCTCCATTCATTACAATAATCCCATATACCAGTCCGCGATCGTTTCTCCGAAAAACATGGCGATCGCAATGCCGATGCACAAAAACGGACCGAATGCGAACTGGCTTTTCCGGTTTGCCTTCTTTTGGGCGAGCAGCAGCGCGCCGAAGCCGCCGCCGAGCAGAATGCCGATGAACGCGGCAACGACCGTCAGCTTTGCGCCGAGAAAAAAGCCCGCGCCGAACATCAGCTTGATATCACCGCCGCCGAAGCCGCCGGGCACAATGAGCGCCAGAAGCAGCATCGGCACACTGACGATCACGCAGCCGATCAGCCGCGATTTTATCCCCAGGCTGGGGATAAGTATGTGCGCAGCGATGCCGCAGACAAACAGCAGCGCCGGAAACCGGTCGTAGATTTCAAGCGTGTCCATGTCCATGAGCGCCACGACCGTCAGAATACCGAGCACGACGAACGCCAGCGCCGCCTGTACGGTCTCGCCGCCGAAGGCATATGCACAGGCACAGGAGCACAAGCCGCCGAGCACCTCGATCCAGAAATCCCTTGCGGGGATTTTTGCACCGCAGCCGCGGCATTTGCCGCCCTGCAGGAGAAAGCTCAGGCACGGGAGCAGCTCCGCCGCCGACAGCGTGCGCCCGCACGCCGGACAGTGACTGCGTCCCTTCACCACGCTCTCTCTGCGCGGCAGGCGCCATACCACCACACCGAGAAAGCTGAATACACACGCGCCCAATGCAAACCGTAACAGCCATAATACAGCATAGGCAATGTAAAGCATTGGTTTCCTCCTCGTTTGGGTTGGTTTGAAATGATTTTTTACAAATAGAATCTACCATGCAGAAAACCGCATGGCAGGTCACAGCCACTTAACTGTTAAGGGGCTGTGACCCGCCATACCGTCCGACGGCGAACGCGCACCGTGCGTTCACTGTGCTGCGGCGGCATGAATCAGGTCAACACCGACGGACACGTTCCAAGTGACCGGATCGGCGGTGTAGGTTACGGTGAAATCCCCTTCGGTGTAGATCATCTGCTGTACGGTATAGCCGTTTTCGTCGGTCTGCAGCACCCAGAAATCACCGGGCACCTTGCAGGCTGTCAGCACCTCGTTGTAAACCGCCTCCGAGACCCCGCCCTCATGGGCGGAGTCCGTGAAGGGACGGTTTTCGCCGTAGGCCTCGATCGAGGCGGTGTATAGCGCCATACGCACCGTTTTTGCATTGCCGAGCGCCACATGCGCGTCTGCCCGATAGAGCAGACCAAGCACGCTGCCCGCCGCCGCGATCACAGCCAGAAGGATCACACACACCACCGTCAGCCACCAGCTTACCGCGCCGTATTTGATCGGCGCAGTCGGTCCGTGGCGTTCGGTGCGGTTAATCATTTATTTCGGATCACTGTAAGAGCCACCATTAGGCTGACTCCAAGTGTAGTCGATTGTCTTGCCATTAGTATAAGTCAGCGCATTTACATGACCATCAGCATCCGTAGTAACGGACTTAACAGTACCAGACTTCAGTTCAGCAAGCTTTTCTACCTTATCCAGAGTAATCGTCTTGCCATCACCGAACGTAACAGCACCCTTAGTAGAAGCCTTACCATATTCCTCATCTGCCAAAGTCTGAGCAGCCATTACCGCCTGACGTGCCTCAGCAACAATCTTCTTGTTCTTCGCCTTATCAATATAACCAGTCAGCGCCGGAATCAGCAGTGCTGCCAGAATCGCCAGAATAACCAGAACCACGATCAGCTCTACCAGCGTAAAGCCGCCCTTCTTGCTGCGGCGCTTCTGCTGCAGCGCGATCATTTTTTCCATCATGATCTTATTCCTCCAATTTCATTTTTGTTTTTCTATTTCTGTAAACCACGGCGGTGCTCCGCAGAGTTACACATATTGTATTGCCGTTATGCCGGCTTTTTCGTTGCCGTTACCCCGGTTTTCACCGAAATATCGTACCGCAGGTCGATAATGAGCGAATCCGAATAGATTTTATCGGTCAAATCCTTATCGCGGTAAATTGTCACGGTGGCGGTAACGGTGTGCTTTGCTTCGTCGATTTTGAAATGCAGTCCGGCGCGCAGCCCCATATAAAAGCCCTCTGCGTAGGTTTTCGTCATGGCTCGGGCAATGGGATTGCCGTCCGCATCCTGACTGTAGCCGTCTTTATAATAGCGCTCGACAAGATAACCCTTTTCCACCCGAGGCTGCTCACCGGAGTCCTTATCGGCAATCACGATTTTGGTTGGTCCGCAGCCGTCTGCCGTCAGCAGTTCCGCCGCGTTATATCCCTGTTCGGTCTCATAGCCAAACTCGATCGCCGAGCCTTCGGACGAACCGGTTTTATTCGTTACGTCCGTGCCGTTATCGTAGCATTTGATGTAATCCGTGGCGGTCTCCACCTTGCTGCGCACGGTTTCGAGCAGGTCGTCCGCGATCAGCTCGGCGCTGTTCAGCTCCTGCGTGCGGCGCGATACCTCGGCCGCCGGTCGCAGCGACGCACTGAATACGCCGATGACCAGACACAGCAGTCCGGCGCCGACCACCAGCTCCACCAGTGTCATGCCTTCCCGGCCGCGCAGGATTGAGCGAATGCGTTTCATGCCGTCACTCTCCCTTCGCAAACCGGTAGAAGGGCACGGTTTTGCCGTCCTCGGTTTTGGCGTTTACGGTCTGCTTTTTTACCTTTACGCGGAAGGCGTCAATATCGGTATCTTCGCCGTTCGACGTCGTCACCTTAAAATCGTACTCGGCAGCTTCGCCGTCCGCGACTTCTGCATTCCCGCGCACGCTTTCCTGCAGTTCGGTCGCGTCCCTGCGGAGCTGCTCCGACTTGCGCTGCGCATTTGAGGCAAAGCCGACTGCGCCGTTCAGCGCGCCCAGCAGCAGCATGAACACCACCGTGGAAACCAGAATTTCCACCATGGATTCGCCCCGGCGGTCGCGCAGCACGCGAATCAGTCTATTCATCGGCTGCACCTCCGGTTGTCCGGGCTGCCGGCTTGTGAATGGGTTCGTATCGGCTGTACGTCGGATTGTTGATATCATAGGTATAGCTGATTTCCACATGCTCTTTGCGGGCATCCTCGCCCTCGCCAATGACCTTGGGTTTTACCGGGTCCTCGCCGTTGGCACTTCGGCAAAAACGGCCGTTTACCCAGTAGACCGTGAACTGTCCGCTGACGCCGTCTTCCCCTTTCCATGTGTAGATTGGCTGAAAACTGTCCTTTCGGCGGTATTCTGTGGTGTACATGTAGCTGTCCGCTCCCTTTTCCGCCTTGACGCCTACCCAAACCTGATGTCTGTTAAAGGTTGTCTGCTCTGCCTTTTCGGTGCCTTCGTCCCGAGCATCGTATGCAAAGGTATCGCCTGTGATCGGGTCCTGCGCATCGGTAACATCACGGAGCAAAATCGTAATCCTGCCGTAGTTATCCTCGGTCGAACCCGCATTATAGCAGGCAGTGGTTTCATCCGAACGGTCCGGATCGTAAATACCCAATCCCGTATCTTCCGCTAAAATGTTGTTCACTTCACGGTAGAAACAGCCTTCCGGCGCAAAATTGGTATCTAATTCCGGTTTTATTGTTTTGTATTCCTGCAGTTCGCTGTCCAACACCTGTGCAAAGGACTGCGCCAGCTGATAACAGCGTTCCCTGCCGATCTTGCGATTGGCCCGCGAGAGCAGCATGGATGAGGAATACACGATACTGAGCGAAAGCCCGATCAGGACGGCGACAGCACAAAGTGCTACGATCAGCGAAACACCGCTTCGCCTGCTGCGCCGCAGGGTGTTCCATCCCTGACGTATCCGCTTCATGTCTGCCGCCTCCCTTCACAACTAAAATCTGCGCTCAGCAGGATCGGATTCCGTATAACGGTCGCTCTTGCTGTCCGCAATGACAGTTACCCTGCTGATCTGTATACCATTCGTCAGCTGCAGGGTCTGATTCTCGTGCGTTACCACGGAGAAAATGTTAGGCAGCTTCAAGGTAAATGTGCCGTCCTTCACCTGCAGCATGGTATCCGGCTGGTAGCTGTAATAACGAATACTGCCATTGGTAAGGCTGTATCTGCCGTTGACCGCACTGCCCTGTTTTACAGTATACCAGTCATCCCCTGCAACTGCAAACGTATTTTGACCATTTATGATAATCTCCGGCAGGTTCCCGCTCATATCGACGGTAACCGTCGTGGAATTATCGTCCTTATCGGTCAATTCAATCCGATACAGGTCAGCGTCTGCCACCTCGTCCCACGAGAGCGCGGTAAGCTGTGCATCCCACTCTGCCGTGTTAATAAGACGATTCATCGGGCCATAGCTGACCGCAAGCGTCTCATTCACGTTTGCAAGCGACGCGCTCGGCGCTTCCAGCTTCACACGCGGGAATACCACATCGCCGCTCGATACCCAGACCGAGCTTACCTGTCCCGCCGACTGCGAAATACGAGCCTCAAACCGTACAGAACAGCCTGCGTATTTCGTATTCAGATCGGTCAGGCTGCAGACGTAGCTGCCGCCGCTTTCGCTCATTGCGGAAACGGGGTAAGTCTCCGTTGTGCCGTCCGTCCCGGTGATTTTTGCCCGCAGCAGATAGGTGCTGCCGCCGGGCGGTACACTGGCCTCATTCTCCGGCGTAACGGTGACCTGCAGGCCGCCGCTTCGGAAGCCGGCCGCCGGAATCGGGTTGTTTGCTGCCGCATTCCAGTTGTACGACCACTTGACGCTCGGCGTATCCAGACGCTTCGGCACGGTCATCGTGTACACGATACCGTTCGGGCTGTCCGCATAGCCGGAATCATCAGCAGCCACCGCCACCAGATAGAGGTCGATTGTCTTGCCGGCGTAAGACTCCAGACTGCGGCTTACCGAGCAGGTGCCGCCCCTGACGGGCACAAGCGCACCCAGGGCAGCGGCCGTTTCGCCCTCCGGCTGCACATAAATCTGATAGCCTGCACAGCCGTTTTCGCTGCCGATGGCACTCCAGCCGATGGTGTATTCCAGCTCGTTGGTATCCGGGTTGGTTACCGACGGCTGTCCCGGACGCTCAAGGCGCTGCTTGACAGCGTACTTCTTCGTCGTACTCAGGCCAACCTCGCCGTATGCCTGTCCCAGACGGGTAACGGTCAGCTCAACCTCGGCATACTGCCAGTCGTCCGCGCTGATGGTGAACGATTGGGAAGTATTCGGATTCTCCTGCGTACCGTAAACCTCGTTGACCGGAATGCCGATTCTTGCGCCTGCCGCAGTAATGCCGGTCAGCTTGACGCTGTAGTGCGGCACTGCAGTCCCCTGCCCGGACTGCGTCCACGAGAACCGGTAGCTGATACTGCCGTTATCTTCCTGCATCAGTTCCGGGTCGTTCAGCTCCGGCGCCGTCAGCGGCTTGATGTTCAGCGCCGCGGTTCTAATGTAGTTTGCAAAGGCAGTCGCGTGGCCAAGGACATGGCTGTAAATGATCTTGTCCTGCTGCTGAACGCCCTCCGCGCTGTAAGTCCGCATCGTAACAGACGCATCGCCGGTCTGCCGGGTATCACCATAGGTGTAAACCGGTCCCAGACTGGATGCGGCGTACCATGCACGCACCCGACGATTTGTGACATTCTCCGCGAAATACTCCTTCGGCAGGTCGCGGAAGTTTGCCGTAACCGTGTTGCCCGCCGAGGTCAGCACATCCTCATATGCAAACACATACTCATTTGTGCCAACCGTGCCGAGCACCTCGATACGGTAAATCGGCGGTGTTTCCATCTGCGACTCGTTGACCGTCAGTGCAGCCGTGACCGTGCAATCATCCACCGTACTGCCCGAGTACGATACCGACAGCCTGTTAATACTGCCGTCCGGCTTGTACTTCGGCGTGTCAGTCGGGATGGTATCCGTCACGGAAGCCGGCTGAATGCCGTTCGTAATGCCTGCCGCTGCCGTGACGATCAGCTCCTTCAAATCATCGCCGTTGATCTCGGCGGTATGATTGTTCTGATCAATGGTCACGGTCTGCGAGCCAAGCCTGAAGGTGACCTTCCAGTTGCTGAAGACCGCATAATCCGCAAGGTTTTTCAGCGAGATCTGGTATTTAGCGCCATTGTTCCAATGGCTCACCAGTCGGATATTGACATCCGGTGTCGGCAGCACCGACACATCCTGCGTCGCCGCAGTTTTCCATGCAGAAGGCGCGGTATCCTCAAACAGACTGACAGCACGAACCGACAATGTAACGGTCTTGCCTGCTGTGTCTGCCGCAAGGCTTGCCGGCAGCTGGAACGAACCGCTGGTCGTACCGGAGCCGTACGCCTGTATGCCGTCCAGCTTCGGGTCCCACTGTCCCTGTCCCTTTCGGTTCGGGATAAAGCGCAGATTGGACATTACTTCCTTGTCATCAACGAGCACTGTACCCTCGTAGTACAAAGGACGGTCCGTATCCTCGATGGATACATCGAAACTGCCGTCTGTCTGCTGTTTCAAATCGACCATGAACGAGGCATCCAGCTTTTTGTCGGTTTGGTCGTGCTCCATGTCGCGATAGTTCTCTCGAACATACTCATCAAACAGCTTTTGCTCTGTGTTGAACACCGTATTCTTTTGATACAGCAGCGGGCGCAGCCACGAAGCACCGTGTCCATTCGTCTGTGCAATATCTCTATATGTTGGTGTATCCGGCATGGTGAACAAAATCCGTCCCGTAATTTGGTCAGAACCATTGATATTCGTACGGATAATGCCATGCTCATCGATCGTAGAGTTTGCCGTTGTTACATTGTAATACATCCGGTTGTCTGTATAGTCGATCACGCCAAGCTGCGGACCGGCAATGGCGGCAAAGCTCTTATTCGCCCATTTTCCGTCACTGCCTGCCCAGTATCCATAGGCAACCATGCGGGAAAATCCCTTTCGTGATTCATTGCGCGTATTACTGCTGTCAAAGATTCGTCCGGCAGTGTTCGTCAAGCCCCATGTATCAAAGAAATAATAATTGTTTCCCACCTTATCACCGCTCAGGGAGCTGCTCAGGCTGGCGTTATTCAGCGATACGATGCCTGTACTGGTACCCGCATCCGAACCGATGACCGAGTAACAGTTCTGGATATAAGTATTATCCTGCGCCACAGTGCCGTCCTTATACCGGTCGCCAAAGATGCCGGCGATATAATTGTTGCCGCCGACCAGTGTTTCCGCATAGTTGCGGCAGCGGTCGATATTCAGCACGATATTTGCGGTCGAAGTGCCGATTGGACCGCCGTTCTTGCTGCTTGCCGTATCTGTTGAGAAGTAACCCACGATACCGGAGGCCATGGAGGATGAATAGATCTTAACGCCCGGCGCATTGACACAATCCGAAACGTTAATGGTGAACTTCTGTGCAGCATTTATATCATACGTCGTATAAACCGTAACGTTGCCAAGGATGCCCGCACTGTCGTTCGCGCAGTCCTTGACCTTCCTGCTGTTCTCCCAATGATAATAGCTTGCACCATCCCGGCCAAAAACGCTGCCGTGATTCTGACAGCTGATGATATTGAAATCCTGACCGGAGGCCGCATGATACATCTGTGCCACGATACCGCCGGATGCACCGACCCAGCCGGTTTCATACGTCGTCTGCAAATTGCCGTAATTGTAGCAATCCTCAACCGTACCGCCGTTATTGGTCCACTGGCCGACGATACCGCCCGAATAGTGCGATTGATAGCCGTACACCGTGCCATAGTTGACACAGTTTTCGATCGTCCAGTCGGTTGTGGTCTGGTTGGTCTGTGTGCCGATGATACCGCCTGCAAATCGGCTGGTCGCGCCGTTTGCCAGCTGGCGGCCGACAAACGCCTGATTGAGCAGATAGGACAGGTCCTTTTCGCTCTCGTTCATACCGACAATACCGCCGGTGCCGACACCGATGCCGTCCGACTTGTTGACCAGCAGCCAGCTGCCGCTGACGCAGCGATTCAGCTCACCGGTCGGCGCATTGTAGCCCGCCACGCCGCCAAGGTTGCCGTTGCTCGATACGATGATCTGCATGGTGCGGTCTGCCGCTACGCTCTTGCTGCCGCCGTTGTAGGACAGCTTTTCCACATCCGTCCGGTCTGCCCACCTTACCCAGGTGGAATCCGCAGACAGCTTCTGTGCCTCGGCATTGGACAGCAGGTCGCTCACCTTGCTGACATTTTCCATCAAGGCTTCGGTGCTCTTATCGCCGGACATGGTGATCGTGCCCTTGTTATAGCCGGTCACACCGCCGACCATGCCGTTTTTGACCGTGATCGTGCCGGTTCCGGTATTGTCTATGTAGCACTGCTCGATGATGCCGGTCGTATCATTCTTGCCTGCAATGCCGCCGATATGCGAGGACAGGCGTTCCTTCTCTGCCGCCGAGCTGGTGGAGGTTGCGGTGTACACACCGTCCGCCGTCAGCGTCAGCCTGGAAACGGTGCTGCCCTGCAGCAGACCGCCGTTCAGTCCGGCAATGCCGCCGTAGCAGTTGCCGACCGCGCTCTTTCCTTCGTCGATCGTGCCGGAGTACGTGCATTCGGTTACCTTGCCGCTTGCATTATTCTGACCGACTACACCGCCGAGATAGGTATACTTCGTGAATTTCTCCAAATCCGAGGTGACCTTCACCTTGCTGACCGTACCGCCCGCTCGATTGATGCCGACTGCACCGCCGACCTGCAGCGTGCTTGCGGAAACGCTGTATGTCGGCTGCTGCGAAACCTCGGTTGCAGTGACCGTACCGCTGTTGTCTCCGACAACAGCACCCAGAATGAATGCACTGCCGGAAATCGTGATATGATCACCGAGTACCGCGCCCTGAACCGTACCGCCCTTATGGTTTACCGCACAGATCGCGCCTGCCGCAGTCTTGTTGCGGGTGATAAGCGTTACCCTGTTATCCGTGCCGACGCTGCAGCTTCTGATCGTGCCGTAGTTTTCGCTGGCAACGCCGCCTGCATAGCCGTCGTTACTGGTGACGCTGCCGTTGCCGATACAGTTCTCGACCGTGCTGCCCGCGCTGTTCATGCCGACAATGCCGCCTGCCGCACCGACATTCGCGGTCACCTGACCGAGATTCTTCGCGTACCGCAGAACAGCCTTTGTGCCCTCCTGCGCGCCGACAACGCCGCCTGCACTGCCCGCCGCTGCGCGGACCTCTGCCGCCCGATTGGTCAGGCAGTTGATGCTCGTGCCGCCGAGTGTGCCGCGGTTAATGCCGGCAATACCGCCGACCATACTGCTGCCGCGCACGGTCAGCCTGTTATCCGCGGCAATGACATCGCCCTGCATGCTGCCGCTTGCCGGACTGAGCGTGCCGGTTGCGGTATTCACGCCGATCACGCCGCCGACACCGCTGCCGCTGCCGTTGACACGGCGCTTTCCTGCCGGTGTGCTCGAAAGCGTGATCGCACCGCCGTTTTCGCCCGCAATACCGCCGACACGGCCTGCACCGCTGACATTGGCACTGCTGGTGTTGTTCTGTATCCTGCCGCCGCTGAGATTATAGCCGACGATGCCGCCGACCGTGTTCCGTCCGGTGACGGTGCAGTTTTTCTCGGTCGTGCAGTTTTCAATCGTGCCCGCCGTCCTGCTGCCGACATTCAGACCCGCGATACCGCCGATATAATCCTGCGTTGCGCTGCCCATGCTGCCGGAGAGCGTGCAGTCGCGGATGATGCCCTCGTTCAGACCGACCACGCCGCCCATGGCATTCAGGCCGTTCATCGTGCCCTTGCTGGCACAGTGGTCTATCACCTGATTCTCACCGTTGACGCCGATCACACCGCCGATGACGGAAACACACAGTTCGCTGCTGCCCAGCTCATCGGAGAGTGCCTTCGCGGCATCCGTGTACTTCTGCGCCTGCAGATAGGATACCATATCCACACCGGTTTTCAGCTTACTGTCCGGGAAGGTGTCCTCTGCCGGACGGTCAAAGCCGCCTGCGTTCAGGCAGTGCTCCACCTTCATTTTGGTCTGCGGCTCACAGCTGCCGATAATGCCGCCTGCATACGCATACGCGCGGATGGTCATGTTGTTGGAAACTGCAGACAGTCTGCCTGCACTGTTGCCGTCCGCTGTGATGGTGATGGTATGCGTATTGGTAGAAGCCTTGACCGTTCCCGGCACATTGCTGTTGTTTGCCGCGATGCCCGGCAGAAGTGCATACAGCGTTCCGCCTGCCCGGTCTTTCTCCGTGTAAGTGCGCTGATAGCCGATCAGACCGCCGCAGAATGCCTCTGCAGTGACCGTACCAAGACTGTTATCGACCTTGAGACCGCTGACCGTGACATCCTCTCCCGGATTGACCACATTTGCACCGATCGCACCGCCGACATAGTACCGTCCCTGCACACTGCTCGGCTTGATGGTCAGTTTCTTCTCGAGCAGCTTTGTCGAAGCATTCAGACCGATCAGACCGCCGACGCAGTCTCCGGTTGCGGCAACACGGCCGCCGATGAGCGTATAATTGATATCAATCGTGCCGTCTGTGTCGTTATAGCCGACCAGACCGCCGACATAATGCTTGCCGACGACGATACCCGCCACACTCCGGGTGGAGACTGCGTTATCCTTGTCGCTGAAGGTGATCGTGCCGCTGTTGTAGCCGGTCAGACCGCCCGCATAGCTGCCGACGGCTCCCCAGTCCGTGACACGCCTGTAGATCGCATTATTGGTGTCCGAAACATAGCTTGCACAGTTTATGATGGCCGCATTGTTCTCATTTGCACCGCAAATACCGCCGATAAATACATTGTATCCTGCAACGACACCTGTGTTGACGCAGTTTTTGATCGTCGAACCGCCTTTATTCTCACCGATGATGCCGCCGACATACGAATTGCCGATGACATAGCTTGCGTTAACGGTTGTTCTGGTGCCGTTTTCACTGAGCAGTGCCGTCTGCGTATCAGACTGATTCAGCGCACCGATGATGCCGCCGACATACTCGCTGCCGAGAACGTAGCCGTTTGCCTCGGTCTCGCAGTCATACAGCACACTTTGTTCGCCATAGCCGACAATGCCGCCGACATATCTGCCGCGCAGCTTGTCTCTATCCTCCTGCTTATAGGTGTAGCCGTCCGCATATCCGGCACGGCTCCTGCATTCCGAAAGAGACGTATTATGCGCGTAGCCGACAATGCCGCCGATATAACGTCCTGCCAGCGAATGATCATCTGCGGCTGTGCTGCTGAGAATCAGGCCCTCATTTTTGCAGCCAGACATATCTTTTCCCGTGGCCTGATCCTTGCCGGAGAAATAGCCTGCAATGCCGCCAACCGAGCGATTGCCCGTTACAGCAGCGCTGTTGGTCAGGGTCTTGACTGCGGCACCGTTTGTTGTCAGGCTGCCCGCAATACCGCCGATACCGCGCGCAG
This sequence comes from Butyricicoccus sp. AF18-9LB, assembly GCF_027684505.1. Lineage (NCBI taxonomy): Bacteria > Bacillati > Bacillota > Clostridia > Eubacteriales > Butyricicoccaceae > Butyricicoccus > Butyricicoccus sp. AF18-9LB. The sequence continues at coordinate 231,943 of NZ_JAQCWA010000002.1, read as the reverse complement.
TACCGCCGGTCGGCAGCGTACCGGTTACGATACCCGATGCAGACAGCTTGATTACTGACTTAGAATCGCCGACCTCAATCACACCGGCCACACCGCCGATGCCCTGCGCCTGTGCCGAAGTCAGCGCAGCCTCCACCTCGGCTTCGGTGCCGTCCACGGTATCGCCCTTCAAAGAACCGTTGCTGTAACCGCAGACAGCGCCGACACCCTTGAGCTTGCCCGATGCGATCTTCACCTGCGGATTGAGCAGGCGCAGATCATGGATCGTGCCTGCGTTTTTTTGAAACAGACCAAGATATTCTGCGTCATCGGCAATCGAGATCTCATCCAGCTTGAGATTACTGATGGCATTCCCGCCGGTAAACACGCCGGCAATGCGGTTCAGCAGACCGCCTGTGCCGTCCAGTGTCTGATTGCTGCGCAGCGCAGGGATGCTCGGGAAGCCGATATCCTTGCCGGTGGAAACCGAAAGTGCGCCGCGGGCTGCCGTACCGTAAACCTTTACACTGTCGCTCATCCAGTCCAGTGAACGCGCGGTAACGGCAAATGCCGCCGTCGTATCCATATAACGGATATTGGACAGATGACGGAAGGTTTCGATCTCGCACCGGCTGTTATCCGACCGGGTGCCGTCACCGAAAAGCGTGTTCGCCTTATTGGATTCGATAGCGTCACTCTTTTGATACTCCTCACCGCGGGTGTTTTCTGCGTTCGGATCCGGAAACACCTGCACGGCTGCGTAAACATTCAGCGGGGTTTCCAGCTTGCCGCCGAAGCGCGTGATGCTGGTATCGCTGCTCTGCCGGAAGGCTGCTTTGTTATCAGCGGACAGCTTATCCAGCCGGTCGTACAGCTTCGCATTCATCATACCGTCCAGCACAAGTGTTGCCCGCTTGTTGGTACGGTCGTATTCCACGGGGAAGGTATAATCCTTCGTCGCATTATCCTCGGTCGTAACCGCAACCGACTGCGAACCCGTTTTCAAATTCCTGCCCGGAATATTGATCGACAGGAGCTGCGCTTTGTCCTCACTGCTGTACAGCTTGACCTCGTAATAAACCTTATCCAGATCCTGATCCTTCACATTGCTCGACCAGTTCAGCGACAAAGTTTCACCGTTTACCAGATTGATCGAGGTGATCTTCAGCTTAGTCGCATCCAGACTGACAGCATTGACTGCATCCTGAACCGAGTAATAGCCCAGTCGTTCTTCCCGGCGCGTATCGCGGCCGCGCTTGCTGTAATCAATATCCAGCCAGCTGCCGGACGTATCCGCCGGTTTGCTGTCCTCATTTGATCCGTAGTACAGTCCCTTGCAGTTTGTGCCGTAGAAAACCGAATAAACCTGACCGCTTTCCACGTCGATTTCGATGCAGATTGCAGCATTCAGCACACTTTTATCGTAGGTATCCTGCGAAAGAAGCGCACCGACGAGCGCACCGTCACCCGACAGCTCGCCTTCTGCGTATTCGCCTGCATCCAGACGAATGCCGTAAATACGACCGACCAGCTTTTTCCGGTCCTCATCCGACTCATCAAACGACTGATTCAGCACGCCTTCCTTCTTCACCTTGCTGCAGAATGACTTCCATTCACCGCCGGTACGAAGGTAGGTCAGCTCAGATTCTGCCGACAGATACATAGTCTTAGCGTACGATTCATTCTTTCTGAACTGCGACAGATGGATATACCCCAGAAGGCTCGGTACAGCGATGGCAAACAGAATGCTCAGAATCACCAGCGTAACCACCAGCTCTACAAGAGTAAAGCCGCCTTTTCCGCACTTTTTGCGCTGCTGTGTCATATTCGCTGCCTCCTTCCCTTTGGATACAAGATAAACGGGTATACTGCCCCAATTTAGTCGTTTTATATTTTACCAACTCCTACGTTTTCTGTCAAGTATCGACACCGTTCAACTGCAATCCCCGCTGTTTTTGCTTATTTTCTCTGATATTTACCATGATTTTCATGCCACAAAAAAAGGCTGTCGAAGCGAGCTTCGACAGCCTTCTGCAATCTTTACGATTTCTGAATTAAAGGAAGATGTACTTGAGTACGAACAGTACTGCCAGAACGTACATCAGCGGAGCAACCTTCTTGCCCTTGCCGGCTGCAACATTCAGCAGAACGTAGGAGATAACGCCCAGAGAGATACCCTCGGAGATGCTGTAGAACAGCGGCATAGCGATGATGGCGAGATAAGCCGGGATGGACTCGGTCAGGTTGTCCAGATCGAAGTTGATCTCGGTTACGGTGCCTACCATCAGGAAGCCGACCATGATCAGCGCCGGAGCGGTTGCGAAGGACGGGATGGCAGTGAAGATCGGCGCAAACAGCGTGGATACAAGGAACAGGATGCCGGTAACCAGAGCGGTCAGGCCGGTACGGCCGCCGACTGCAACGCCGGATGCGGACTCAACGAAGGTGGTGGTGGTGGAAGTACCCAGAATTGCACCTGCGGAGGTTGCAATCGAGTCTGCCAGCAGAGCGGGCTTGATGCCCGGCAGCTTGCCGTCCTTATCGAGCATCTTCGCCTTGGTGGCAACACCGATCAGCGTGCCCAGAGTATCGAAAATATCAACGAACAGGAACGAGAAGATGACAACGATGAAGTTTACGATGCCGACTGCGCTGAAATCCACGTTGAAGCACTGGCCGAAGGTCAGACCCAGCTTGGAGAAGTCGGTCATGCCCCAGCTCGGGAACAGGGAATAGAAGCCTGCGTCCGGCGTCGGAACGTAAAGGCCGGTCACCTGACAGAGCATGCCGAGGATCCAGGTCAGCAGGATGCCGTACAGGATGGCGCCCTTCATCTTGCGGGTATAGAACACTGCGGTGAAGAACAGGCCGATCAGCGTCAGCAGTGCGCAGATGCCTGCGGTGTGGAAATTCTCCGGGAAGCTGATGATGCCGACCAGCGTAGCGGAGTCCACGCACAGACCGGAGTTCTGCAGGCCGATGAAGGCGATGAACAGACCGATACCAACCGAAACACCCTTTTTGAGCGTCAGCGGAATGGCATTGAAGATGGCCTCACGCACATTGGTCAGCGACAGGACGATAAAGATCAGGCCCTCAATGAATACGGCCAGCAGCGCAACCTGCCAGCTGTAGCCATAGCCTGCAACAACGGTGTACGCCATGAAGGCGTTCAGACCCATGCCGGCAGAGAGCGCGAACGGCAGGTTTGCCATAAACGCCATGCACAGCGTGCCCAGGCAGGATGCCAGGGCGGTTGCCAGCAATACCGCGGTGGTATCCATACCGGTGGAGCCGAGTACGCTCGGGTTTACGGCAAGGATGTACGCCATGGTCATAAAGGTAGTGATACCGGCCATGACCTCGGTCTTGACTGTGGTTTTGTGTTCCGATAGCTTGAAAACACGTTCAAACATCGAATAACCCCCTTTTTAATTTTCAGGCTTTCGCCTTGATTACTGTGAAATGATACTTTTACTTACTTCCCCTCGTAAGCGACAACCGTCTCCGCCGGACAGGTGGTGATGCGGTCGCGTCCGTGCAGACCCTTGAGCTCCAGCAGGCAGACAACCTTGACGACCTTCGCGCCGAGCTGCTCCAACAGGTGGACAGCCGCCTCAAGCGTGCCGCCGGTAGCGATCAGGTCATCGACAACGACGATCTTCATCCCCGGCTTGATGTCATCGCGGTGTACCTCGATGGTCTCCATGCCGTACTCCAGCTCGTAGGACATGCGGGACGTTGCACGCGGCAGCTTGCCCTGCTTGCGGATCGGAATGAATGCCTTATGCAGATTATACGCCATCGGTGCACCGAACAGGAATCCGCGGGATTCCAGACCTGCGATTGCGTCAAACTCCACGCCGTCCAGCAGCGCAGTCATCTCGTCCACCGCCAGATGGAAGCCGTCCGCGTCACCGAGCACGGTGGTAATATCGCGGAAGATGATGCCCTCCTTCGGAAAATCCGGAATGCTGGTGATATACTGCTCAACCTTACTCATGAAACCTCAATTTCCTCCTTATCCCTGCCGCCCGGCAGAGAATCAATTATGCTGTTTTTACCATTTAGCGCGTAAAACAGCAACACACCTTATATATTATCAAATCGTGTCGTTTGTGACAAGAGATTGATTGTACGAAATGCAGAATTTTTAACATGAAGATTATTACAGCTATACAAATCCTCATCAAATTGTTCACTATCGGATATGGAGCGGGCGCCAGCCCTTGGTTCGGTGGTTCGCCGCACCCGCGGCGGCGGGCAACTCGTTGGCCCGGTGGTTACGGACGGCATCTGAGAGTTTCATCTTTAGTACCTCTTACCTTTTATATAACCGCTATTTACTGTAACCATCTGCATCACATTTATTGCGTTCTTCCTATCGCTGTGCTATGCTGTGTATATACCGACTAACCTCGTTTATGATGGGAGGCTACTGTGATGAATCGAAAAAGCGTTATCAATATTCTCTGTGCCCTGTCGGCCATGATTGCTGTCGGAATTGCGGTTTGGATCACTCTGACTGCCCACACACCGCACACGATGGACGATTATATCAACCATCAATACCTGATTGGTGTTTCCAGCGGAATCGCACTCATACTATGTATTATCCGCAGCTATATGCCAAAATAGCAGAAGAGACGCAACTGCGTCTCTTTTTTATTCTATGGAGAGCGGTAACCCGCAAGTCTCTCTTCACTCTCACTCTAATTCTCAATTTTCCATTTCTCTCCTCATCCAGCTCATCAGCATTCCAACGATATAGACCTGCTGCTCCGCTGAAAGCGGCACCCCCTGCGGGATGCCATGCCATTTTGCCAGACAGCCGCGGCAGCAGCAGGCGGTCGCGTGCTGCGCGATGAACACCGGATGTCCCCGCATGGGTGTCTGCTTGCCGTCGTTTTTCGGCTCGGCCGGTGCAAGCCGCTTGGAAACGAAATCTGCCGCGTGGTCGGCAACCGTGTTCCATCCCTTATCGCGGATGTACTGCTTGTCCTGCGCCTTTAAGTGAAATCGGCTGCGGAAATTCGAGCGCGAAAGCCGCACGAGCATCTGTGCATAGGTTTCCTGCCGCTGTTGTTCGGTCATAACGGTTCACCTCGCTCTTATTTTACACACGATCCCCTGTCTTAGTCAACGAAAAAAGAACATTTGTTCCGCTCCATATAATATGGTATACTATCTGTGTATCTTCAAACGAAACGAGGAAAACTATGGAACCGACCAAATTTGATATGAAATATGCCGCTGTCCGGCGTGCGATCATCGAACAGCGCTTTTCCAAGTTAAACGACAAGCAGCGCGAGGCTGTCTATCAGACCGAGGGTCCGCTGCTCATCCTGGCGGGTGCAGGCAGCGGCAAGACGACCGTGCTCATCAACCGCATCATCAACATTCTCAAGTTCGGCGACGGACTGGAAAGTGAATTTGCGCCCGACTGGGCGACCGAAGACGATCTTCTGTTCCTGACCGAATACCTGACCGATCCCAAGCCGGAAAACCGCGCCCGCGCGGAGCACCTGTGCGCGATGAATCCCGCCCGCCCGTGGCAGGTGATTGCGATCACGTTCACCAACAAGGCCGCGCGTGAGCTGCGCGAGCGTCTGGAATTTGCCCTCGGTGACGAGGAAGCCGCGTCCGCTGTCTGGGCGTACACCTTCCATACCGCCTGCCTGCGCATTCTGCGCAAGCATGTTGATCTGCTCGGCTTTGAGAGCGCGTTCACCATCTACGATGAGGACGACAAGAAGCGCGTCATTCTCAACGTAATGAAAAAGCTCGATCTCGACCCCAAGGATTTCGATCCGCGAACCGTGATGGGCATGATCTCCCGCGCGAAGGACAAGCTGATGACCCCGCGTCAGTTCAGCGCGGATGCTGCCGGTGACTACTTCCGTGAAAAGGTCGCAGACGTCTACCGCGATTACGAAAAGGCCATGAAAAAGGCCTGTGCACTGGATTTCGACGATATTATCATGAAAACCGTGCTGCTGCTGCAGAACAACCCCGAGGTGCTGGAATACTATCAGCGCCAGTTCCGCTATGTTCTCGTGGACGAGTATCAGGATACCAACTACGCGCAGTATGTGCTCACCAGCCTGCTGGCAGGTTATTATGAGAACATCTGCGTGGTCGGTGATGACGACCAGAGTATCTACAAGTTCCGCGGTGCAACGATCACGAATATTCTGGAGTTTGAAAAGCAGTTCAAGGACGCGAAAACCATCCGTCTGGAACAGAATTACCGCTCGACCGGCAACATTCTGAATGCCGCAAACGAGGTTATCCGCAACAACGTCGGCCGCAAGGGCAAGGAGTTGTGGACCGACCACGGTGACGGTGCAAAGATTCGTCTGCATCGCTCGGACAGCCAGGAGGGCGAAGCCGCCTACATCGCGGATACTATCCGCGATGGCGTGGAGCAGGGCCGGAAATGGGGAGATTTTGCCGTTCTGTACCGCAACAACGTGCTTTCAGACAACATTGCCGCAGCATTCATCCGCGCGGGCATTCCGTACCGCGTGTACAAGGGCCGCGACTTCTTCTCGCGCGCCGAGGTCAAGGACATGTTCGCCTACCTGTGGGTGATCGAAAATCCGGCGGACGAGCTGCGTCTGCGCCGTATTATCAACACGCCTGCCCGCAAGATTGGCGATAAATCGGTCGAAACCGCCATGCAGCTTGCCGTTGAGTACGGCACGACGCTGTATGATGTGGTATGCCATGCCTCTCAGTACCCAGCCCTGTCCCGCGGCGCCGCGGCAATGGAGAAGTTCGGCGAGATGATCGAAAATCTTCGCAAGCTGCGGGAATTTGTTTCGCTTTCCGAGCTGTACGATGAACTGATGGACAAAAGCGGCTACATCCGTGCGCTGCAGCTCAAGGGCGGTGTAGAAGAGGAAAACCGCATTGAGCATATCGAAGAGTTAAAATCTTATATTGTCGATTACGAGGACAAGACCGAAACGCCGTCGCTCGGTGATTTTCTCGAGAACATGGCGCTGTACACGGATGCCGACCAGTCCGGCGAGGACGATGACGCGGTTATCATGATGACCATGCATGCCGCCAAGGGTCTGGAGTTCCCTGTCGTGTTCCTCGCGGGCATGGAAGACGGGCTGTTCCCCGGCTTCCGCGCAATGGAGAAGGACGAGGACATGGAGGAGGAACGCCGCCTGTGCTACGTTGCCGTCACCCGCGCAAAGGAGCAGCTGTATCTCACCTGTGCGGAGCGCCGCCTGCTGTATGGCCGCACGCAGTATTCGCATCCGTCGCGCTTTGTTGATGAGATGCCGGAGGAGCTGCTTGAGAGCAATATCACCGAAAGCCGCCGGTTCTCAAACGCAACTGCACCCGATCCAACGCTTTCCCGTCCGCAGGTGGCGCGCGCGCGGTATGTCTCTGCTGCAAATACTGCGCCGAGCGCGTCGCTGGCCTCGGCAGCTAAAAGCAAGCCGCTGCCGAACTTTGCCGCCGGTGACCGCGTGTTCCATAAGGCCTTCGGCGATGGACTGATCGTATCGGTAAAGCCGATGGGCGGCGATGCCCTGCTCGAAATCGCCTTCGACCAGAAAGGCACCAAGCGGCTGATGGCCAAGTCGGCCGGACAGTTTATGCACAAATTATGACCAAACGACAGGAATTCTGCCTGGCGCTGCACCATCTCGCGCTCACGTTTTTCGTGATATGTGCGCTCCCGCTGTGGTATCTCACGGGGATTTTATCCGATGTTCCACCGGATGTCAGTGCAGGCGCACTGCATGCAGGCCGCCGCCAGCTCGCGATTCTGTTTGCGGTATTTACCGTTATTTTTCTTATCGGTATGATTGTATTCCGATTGGGGCGACTGCCGCGCAGTAAATTTCAGATTGCGGCGCTGATCGTGCTTCTGACACTCGTCAGCTTTCCGTTTCTGCTGTACTGCTCGATTGCAGCTGAATTACGGCTCGGCCGAGTGATACTTGCGGTTTATACAGCGTATCTGGTTGAAATCTGTGTGATGATGGGGCAGATTTTACTGGCGAAAGCAGGTTGATAAGGCTGCCCTCAGCCCGCCGTTTGTAAATCATTTGCAGATGTGTAACCGTAGGGGCGCACAGTGTGCGCCCACAGCATTGTCAACCGAGCGCGGGAGCACACTGTGCTCCCCTACGATTACATCCATTCTCCATCCTCCATTTTCAATTCTCCATTTATCATACCGATATGCACATGCAAAAAGGAGTTCTCTCACGAGAACTCCTTTTTCACTCTCTCAGCATTTCCCTCAGCTTCTCTATGGCGCGTTTTTCGATGCGCGAGACCTGCACCTGCGACACACCGACGATGCGGCTGACTTGCTGCTGCGTCAAATCACGCGAATAGCGCAGACTGAGCACCTGCCGGTCGCGCTCGGGCAAGTCCTGCAGTGCGTCATGCAGCGACAGATGCAGGCAGGTTCTCTCCTCCATTCCCTCGTCACCGACCAGATCACCTAAGCGTCCGCCGCCGGACAGCTCCCGCTCGAACGAGTCCACCGACACGTCCGCCTGCTCGCAGGCCGCTACTTCCTCGACCGTCAATCCGGCGGCCTGTGCCAGTTCTGATACAGTCGGTGACCGTCCGTTCCGGCTCTCCCAGTCGCTTTGCAGGCGGCGCACACGAACCGCGCGTTCCTTGACCGCCCGGCTGACCTTGACCGCACCGTCGTCCCGCAGAAACCGCCGAATCTCACCCGCGATTTTGGGCACCGCATAGGTAGAAAACTCGTTGCCGAGCGACACATCGAAACCGCGCACGGCCTTGATGAAGCCGACACACGCCAGCTGATACAGATCGTCCGGCTCGGTGCCACGCCCGTAATACCGCCGCGTGATCGACCAGATTAAACCGCTGTTGTCCTCGATCAGCCGCGCTTCCGCATCCCTGTCGCCCGAAGCCGCCTGCTCGAGCAGCGTGCGCATTTCTCCGGTCACGTCTGCCGCTCCTTCAGCACCTTGACCATCGCAACCAGCGTTCCCTTCCCCGGCGTGGAGCGCACGCGCATTTTGTCCGTGAATGTCTCCATGATGGTAAATCCCATGCCGCTGCGCGTGTCGTCGCCCGTGGTGAACATGGGCTGGCGCGCCTGCTCGACATTCTCAATGCCGCATCCGGCGTCCTTTACTTTCAGTTCTAGGGCTCGTCCCTCGAACAGCCGCACCGTGACCGTGATAAATCCACATTTGTCCGCGTAGCCGTGCACAATGGCATTCGTCACCGCCTCGGAGACCACGGTTTTGATGTCGCCAAGTTCCTCCATCGTTGGGTCCAGCTGCGCAACAAACGCGCCGACCGCCTGCCGCGCAAACGCCTCGTTGACCGAATGGCTCTCGAATTTCAGGCTCATTTTGTTGATGACCGCCCGCATTATTCCTTCCCCCTTTCAAAAACCATCACCTGCGGCAGACCGGCCGCCTCAAACACCCGCATCGGCTGCGGCGGTGTGCCGCGCACCGCAAATTCGCGTCCGCTGCGGGCACAGGTGCGGTACAGGTGCAGGACGACCGCCAGACCGGAGCTGTCCATAAACGTCAGCTCGGACAGGTCGAGCACCAGCTTTTCGCATGGAAACAGCACCAGCAGATCCTCGGTCTGCTCGATCGCCGCCCGTGCTGCATGATGGTCCAGTTCACCGGTGTACACCGCGATCAACGTGCCCTCCTGCCTTCTCTGCGTGATTTGCAGCATATATGTCACCTCGAAATCAGCAAAATATTACCTCTTATTTCGCAGGGCACCCCGCCCTGCGATATACCAAACAATATACCTATTGAAAACAACTGACACAAAAATAAAAGGCTTGTACTTTCAAAGTACAAGCCTTATTTTACCTGTTTATTCCATTTTAATCTGTCGCTTTCGGTCGGCCGCGCAAAATCTTCTCGCACTCACCGATGAGGTACAGCGAACCGCAGATAAGAATGCAGTCGTTCATCTTCGCATGCTCCAGTGCAAGCTCGATGGCGTGCTCGGCGGATTCACACTCGTACACGCGCTTGCACGACTGCCGCGCCAGCTCTGCAATCGTGTGTACATCCAGCGAACGCTCACCCGCATCCGGCGCACAAGCGTAAAAGTCATCCGCGCGGCTGGCGACCTCGTGAACACAGGTTTCGTAGTCCTTGTCGCGCACCATGCCCATCACAACGTGCAGCCGCTTCATCTTGAACAGCTCATCCACCGCGTGACACAGGGCATCCGCGCCTGCAGCATTGTGTGCGCCGTCGAGCAGGATGAGCGGCTGATCGACCACGCGTTCCAGCCGGCCTGCGATACGCGCCCGCGCCAGACCGCGCACGGCGGCTTCGGTCGGAATGCTCCAGCCGCGCTCACGCAGTGCGTTCAGCGCCCGCAGAGCCGTCCGCGCATTCTGCAGCTGATGCCGTCCGGGCATGGCAATGGTGTAGCCCTGCGCCTCGTACACGAACGCCGAACCGCCGATGTCACACCGCAGTACGCGGCAGTCCTCCGCTCCGCCGAACCAGACAGCGCCCGCCGCATCGCAGGCACGGCGCAGCACCCGCTGTACATCGTTCGGCTGACCGTCCGCGCAGACAACCGCCGTACCCGGCTTGAAAATGCCTGCCTTCTCGGCCGCAATGACCGCCGTTGTGTTGCCGAGCACCGCCATATGGTCGAGCGAAATCGGCGTAATAACGCAGACCTCCGCATTTTTGATGACATTTGTCGCGTCACAGCGGCCGCCCAGACCGGTTTCGAGAACCACAATATCGCATTCCTGCTCAACAAAACAGAGGAATGCCAGTGCGGTCGTGAATTCAAACTCGCCGATGGTCTCACCCTCTGGCAGTGTGAGCGATTCACACGCCACCGTTACCCGTTCGCACAGGCGCGTCAGATCGTCGTCCGAGATCATCACACCGTCCACGCGGATGCGCTCGTAAAACTGCACCAGATACGGCGAGGTATACAGTCCGGTGCGCAGTCCGGCCGCCTGCAGTGCCGAGGCGATCATGCACGCGGTCGAGCCCTTGCCGTTCGTGCCCGCAAGATGAACAAACTTCAGCCTGTCCTGCGGGTTTCCCAGCGCCTCGCACAGCGCCTTGATGCGGTGCAGACCCGGCTTGCCGGAAAATCTGCCGAGAGAGTGTATGTATTCGATTGCCGTTTTCGGATTTTCGGTATCCATAATAGCTTCTTTCCTTATATTATAATGATACATTTGATTATAACACAGTTTCATCAAATTGAGAATGGAGAATGGAAAATGGAGAATTACCTTTCCGCAAAAGGAGCGGCACTCGCTTCATCTTAACAATCATTTTCCATTCTCCATCCTCAATTCTCCATTAAAACCATAAAAACCACCGAAATTCGGTGGTTTTTATGGTTTTACTTGATCTCCTCGACCGGAATCTGCTTGAGCAGCTCGCTCGGGCCGCAGCCGGAGCACTTTGCACAGTCGTGCATGCATGCCATCGGATCATCTGGATCTTCCTCACGGCCGATCTCGAGGATGGTCGGGTCACCCTGCTTTTCACCGACGAGGAATTTCGCTACGGATTCCTCCGCCGAGCCTTCACAGCCGGGCACGAGCAGCACGCCGAGCATCTCGAGTGCGTTGCGCGTTGCCAAACCGAGCGAACCGCAGATGAGCACGTCGATCTGCTCCAGACCGGCGAACTTGATCAGGTCGGTCGCGGATGTGCCGGCAATCCCGGCAATGCGCTTGCCGACCGGTTCCCGGCCCTCGGTGGTGATAATGAGCACCTCACGACAGTCGCCCAGATTCTTGGCGATCCGGCCGTTTTCATATGCTACGCCAATGTTCATAACAGACCCTCCACGGTCTTAAGCGCACCGGAAAGCTCGTCCGGCAGCTTTGCATCCTCGATCTTGCCTGCGTCAACCGCCGCAGCCAGCTTCGGGTCGATCGGCAGCTTGGCCAGAACCGGCAGCTCGTAGTGCGCGGCTACCTCGTCAATGTGGCTCTCACCGAACACCGAAATGTGCTTGCCGCAGTCCGGGCACGCCAGATAGCTGTAGTTCTCCACGATGCCGAGCACCGGAATGTTCATCATCTTCGCCATCTTAACCGCCTTGCCGACGATCATGGAGACCAGATCCTGCGGCGAGGTGACAACGATGATGCCGTCCACCGGCAGGGACTGGAATACCGTCAGCGGTACATCGCCCGTTCCGGGAGGCATATCGACAAACAGGAAGTCCACGTCGTCCCATACAACGTCCGACCAGAACTGCTTGACGGTCTCCGCGATGATCGGACCGCGGTAAATAACCGGATCGTCCTCATGCGGCAGTACCAGATTGATCGAGATCATCTGTACACCGCCTTCGCTGCGTGCCGGAAGAATGCCTTCCTCGCAGCCCTCGAGCTGACCGTGTACGCCGAAGGTCTTGGGGATAGACGGACCGGTGATGTCGGCATCCAGCACACCGCAGGAATAACCCTTGCGCGTCATGCCGACCGCCATCATCGAGGTGAGCAGGCTCTTGCCTACGCCGCCCTTGCCGGAAACAACGCCGATGACTTTTTTAACAGAGGCCGCCGGATTGGCTGCAACCTTGAGGCTCTTTTCGCCGCCGCAGTTAGACGAGCAGCTATCGCAATTATGCGAGCAACCCATAAAAAACAACTCCTTACCTATATATCTTGCATAAAATACAGTATACCCTAAAAAGAAACTTTCCGCAAGCATCGCACCGGCTTATTTATTGACAAATGCCAAAAACGGGAAAGCACCGCTGTTTCGCGGGGGAACGAAACAACGGTGCTTTCGGTTAATAACACAAATTGAAAAAAGGGAAAAAAGAGAAATGAAAAAAATCGGATGACGTCAATGCGGGATTTGCGGCTCTCCCTCACTGACAAGTACAGTATACTGTCTTTTTATGCCGAATGTGTGAACAAAATTTGAATATGCTGTGAAGGATCTGCAAAGAAAACGGCTTATCGTCCAAACTGCAGTCTGGCGATAAATCAAGAGAAACGCCCTGTTTCCCGGGGGAAGGAAACAGGGCGTTTCTCGTTGATGCAAATGAAAAGAGTTTAAGAAAAGGTGATAAAATCAAAGAAAAGAGGTTGTCAGCTTGAGAAAAGGGGTAACTCTTACTGACACCTATAGTATATCGCGCAGGCGCCCTTTAATTGTGAACAAATCATGAACAGACCTTGAAATATTTTTTACAATGTAAACAAGTACCCTGCTTAACCATTTCAAAGATACTCCGAGGCAGGAAAACACCCCGGCTCCGTGGGGGAAACGGAACCGAGGTATTTTCGATCATTTCACAAAATAAAGGGGGTAAAAGAGAAATAAAAGATTGTAGATGACTATCGATTGGGGATTGCGGCTTCCCTTATCGACAATGTTAGTATACCGCACTTTGCTTCAAAATGTGTGAACGAATTTTGAACAGAATTTGAAAGGTTTGTGTACTGCCGAAAACCCGGTTTCGTACAGGAAAACACCCTGCCTCCGAGGGGGAACGGAAACAGGGTGTTTTCGGTCATTTCACAAAATAAAGGGGGTAAAAGAGAAATAAAAAAATCAGTAGGCTGTGTCGTTCGGGATTGCGGCTTCCCTCATCGACAATGTTAGTATACCCCACTTTGCCGCAAAATGTGTGAACGAATTTTGAACAGAATTTGAAAGGTTTGTTTCAAAGCAACACCGCATAATTGAACAAGAGAGATTTGCGAGTAAATTTTGCGTGTTACAGCTGTTCGACCATGGTTTTCAGGGCATCCGGGTTCATGGCAGGCGTGTCCTTCAGCGGAAATTCCAGACCGAGCCGTTCATATTTTTCCATGCACAGCTTGTGGAACGGCAGAAACTCCAGCTTTTCAAAGTTGGGATAGCTTTCCGCCTTGGCCTTGACACGGCGCAAATGGTCCATACCATCGGTCAGACCGGGCACGACCACATGCCGAATCCACAGCGGCACGTTTTTCATCGCGGTCAGCTGCAGAAAACGCTCAATCTGGTCGAAATCCGCGCGGCAGTTCTTGAGATAATCCGCTTTAGTGAGAAATTTCAGGTCGCACAGGACTAAATCCGTGTGCGCGAGCACCTTTTCCGCTTTGGAGAGATTGCCCACGCCGGAGGTATCGAGCGCGGTGTGTACGCCGTGCTCATGCAGCTTGGCGAAAAACTCCTCAACAAATTCGGCCTGCAGGAGCGGTTCGCCGCCGGTGACGGTTACGCCGCCGCCATTCTTCCAGTACGGACGAAACCGGAGAGCCTTGCGGACCAGCTCGTCCACGTCGGTCGGTGTGCCGCCTTCGGTCAGCCAAGTATCGGGATTATGGCAATAGACGCACCGCAGCGGGCAGCCCTGCATAAATACGACGTATCGCACGCCGGGGCCGTCCACCGCGCCGAGGGACTGAATGGAATGAATGTTTCCGATCATATTGCCACTTTCCTTTCTATTCGGGAAAAATAAATGGCTCCGTGGCTTTGCCGCGGAACCATACCTCTGCCCGCGCCGCGGCGGCGCGTCCTCGTCCGCTGTGCGGGCGAGAGGGGGTTATCCCAAACGGTTTCGCAAGGAACCGGTTGGGTATCTAAGGGGGACAGCGTCCCCCTTAGAGGTTAAATCGCCTCGTGGAAGGTACGCGAAATAACCTCACGCTGCTGCTCGCGGCTCAGCTTGTAGAAGTTGACCGCGTAGCCGGAAACACGAATGGTCAGGTTCGGGTACTGCTCCGGATGCTCGTAAGCCGCCATCAGGGTTTCACGATTGAGCACGTTTACGTTCAGGTGATGCGCGTTCTGCGCGAAGTAGCCGCCCATGATGGCAACAAGGTTGTTCACCTGCTCCTCATCGGTCTTGCCGAGCGCACCCGGCGTGATGGAGAACGTGTTGGAGATACCATCGCGGCAGTAGGTGTAGCTCAGCTTTGCAACCGAGTTGAGCGATGCCAGTGCGCCGGAAACATCACGGCCGCTCATCGGGTTTGCGCCCGGTGCCAGCGGTTCGCCGTGACGGCGACCGTCCGGCGTGTTGCCGGTCTTTTTGCCGTACATTACGTTGGAGGTGATGGTCAGGATGGACAGCGTATGAATTGCGCCGCGGTACAGCGGGAACTGCGTCAGTGCCTGATAGAACTTCTCGACCTGCTCACACGCGATGCTGTCCACGCGGTCATCATCGTTGCCGAACTTCGGGAAATCGCCCTCGATCTCAAAATCCACGATAATGCCGTTCTCCGGATTACGGATGGGCTTTACCTTGGCATACTTGATCGCGGAAAGCGAATCTGCCATGCAGCTCATGCCCGCAATGCCGAACGCCATCAGGCGGCGAACCTCGGTGTCATGCAGCGCCATCTGGCTCTTCTCGTAGGCATACTTGTCGTGCATATAGTGGATGGTGTTCATCGCGGAAACGTAGGTCTTAGCCAGCCACGGACGGTAGAAGTCCATGCGGCGCAGAACCTCCTCATAATCCAGCACATCGCCGTCCATGACCGGCATCTCCGGGCCGACCTGCTCGAACTTGTTCTCGTCACGGCCGCCATTGATCGCCATCATCATCAGCTTTGCGATGTTGGCACGCGCACCGAAGAACTGCATGTCCTTGCCGACGCGCATCGCGGATACGCAGCACGCGATGGCGTAATCATCGCCGTAGTACGGACGCATAACGTCGTCATTCTCGTACTGCAGGGCATCCGTGTCGATGGATACCTTTGCGATGAACTTCTTCCAGTTCTCCGGCAGGTTTTCGCTCCACAGAACGGTCAGATTCGGCTCTGCGGCAGCGTTCAGGTTGTACAGGGTGTTGAGCATGCGGTAGCTGTTCTTCGTAACCATGTGACGGCCGTCCTCACCGATGCCGCCGACTGCCTCGGTAATCCACATCGGGTCGCCGCCGAACAGCTCGTTGTACTCCGGCGTACGCAGGTGACGCGCCATACGCAGGTGCAGAACGAAGTCGTCCATGATCTCCTGCGCCTCGGACTCGGTCATGAGACCTGCCTTGATATCGCGCTCAAAGTAGATATCGAGGAAGGTGGAGGTGCGGCCAAGGCTCATTGCGGCGCCGTTCTGCTCCTTGATGCCGGCCAGATAGCCGAAGTACAGCCACTGAACGGCCTCCTTTGCGTTCTCCGCCGGACGGGTGATATCAAAGCCGTAGGACGCCGCCATTGCGATCATGTCCTTGAGGGCCTTGATCTGGTCGCTCAGCTCCTCAGCGCAGCGGATTTCCTTCTCGGTGGTCGGCACATCGCCAAGCGCATCCTTGTCTTTCTGCTTCTCCTCGATCAGACGGTTCACGCCGTACAGTGCCACGCGGCGGTAGTCACCGATGATGCGGCCGCGGCCGTAAGCATCCGGCAGGCCGGTCAGCAGACCAACGTGACGCGCTTCACGAACGTCCTTGGTGTATGCGGAGAATACGCCGTCGTTGTGGGTCTTGTGGTACTTGAACTCCTCTTCGATCTTGGGAGAAACCTCATAGCCGTACTGCTTGCACGCATCACGGACCATGCGCATGCCGCCGAACGGATTGCATGCACGCTTGAGCGGCTCATCGGTCTGCAGGCCGACAATTACCTCGTTGTCCTTGTCGAGATAGCCCGGGCCGAACGCCGTGATGGTGATAACGGTCTCGGTGTCGATATTGCGGACACCGCCCTTTTCGCGCTCCTCCGCGAGCAGTGCATCGAACTTCTCACGCAGCGCAGTCGTGCGTGCGGTAGCCGGAGCCAGAAAAGCGCCGTCACCATCATACGGGGTGTAATTCTTCTGGATAAAATCGCGGACGTTGATCTCGTTTTCCCAGTTGCCGCCATTAAAGTTGTTCCATGCGTTCATGTTCTTTTCCTCCTGTTTGTGCTGTCTGCTGTCCTTTTTTATGGTAACAAAAAAGGACAGCATCGCGTATTACTTGCGACACTGCCCAGACGGTCGGCATTGAGATACACTTCACGGTGCATCTGATTACGGAACTCCCTGCTCCCCGGTGGTTTGCGCTCCACCTGTGTCCGTCAGTTGCAGGGAATCTGTCTGGCATTAGCATAACACATCTGCCGCTCAATATGCAACTGCCGAAAGTCACAAAAAATCCATGTGAAAAAACGGTGGAATCTGTGTAAAGTATCTTTTCAATTTACACAAAATAGGGTATAGTAAAAAATATGATACTGCGCATTGTACACATATAGAGTGCGGAAAACAGAGTCAGGAGGCAGACGAGTATGTTGAAGATTGGTATGCTGACCAGCGGCGGCGACTGTCAGGGTCTGAACGCGGCACTGCGCGGTGTAGCGAAAACACTGTATAACGAACTGGGAGATAAAGTAACCATCTATGGTATTCGGGACGGCTACCGCGGTTTGATCGAGGGCGATTACCACGAAATGCTGCCCGAGGATTTTTCGGATATTCTAACCGTCGGCGGCACCATTCTCGGTACATCGCGCCAGCCGTTCAAGGAAATGCGCAAGACCATCGAGGACAGCGAGGAGACCAAGCTGGATAAAATGCTGCACACGGTGAAAAAGGCGGGCTTTGACTGCCTTGTCATCCTCGGCGGCAACGGCACGCACAAGACCGCAAACCTGCTGAGCATGAAGGGTGTCAACGTAGTAACGCTGCCCAAGACGATCGACAACGATCTGTGGGGCACCGAGTTGACGTTCGGTTTCCAGTCCGCGATTGATATTGCGTCCACGGTTATTGATTCCATCCATTCCACCGCATTTTCGCACTCGCGTGTGTTCATCGTAGAGGTTATGGGACATAAAGCCGGCTGGCTGACGCTGTACGCAGGCATTGCCTCCGGCGCGGATGTCATCGTCATTCCGGAGATTCCCTACTCCGCAAAAAAGATTGCCGCAGCGATCGAAAAGCGTGCCAAGGCGGGCAAACGATTCTCGATCATCGCGGTCGCGGAGGGTGCCATCAGTCAAGACGAGGCGAAAATGAGCAAAAAGGAATTCAAGGCGGCGCGCGAGGCGATGACCTATCCGTCCATCTCCTACCGCATTGCGGACGAACTCAAGGAGCTGACCGGTCAGGAAATTCGCGTTACCATTCCGGGCCATTACCAGCGCGGCGGCGCTCCCTGCCCGGCCGACCGTGTGCTGACAAGCCGGTTCGGCGTAGCGGCAGCGCAGCTTATCACGCAGAAAAAATTCGGCTATATGGTCGCGCTGCAGGATAACCATATCGTGCCGGTTCCGCTGACCGAGGTCGCAGGCAAGCTGAAAACCGTTCCGCCCGATGGCGAACTGGTTAAGCAGGCAAGAGCGCTCGGACTGTCGATGGGCGACTGATTGCCGAATTGAGAATTGAAAATGGAGAATGGAGAATGAACGCAGCTATTTAATCCGTTCCAAAAAGGACGCATAATATGCGTCCTTTTTTCGTGCGAAAGCACATATAAAATTCCGGTTTGCTTGCAAACCGCAACTACATGACAGGATTTCGTTCAGAAATCTGAGTCATTGTCCCGTGCCGTGCACGACCGCCGTTTCACGGCGGCATTCAATCGCGTTTGCCGTGCAAATGCAAAAAAACGCAGGACATGCGCGCGCAGCGCGGACATAGCCGCGCAAGGATAGCGCCTGCGTTTTTTTACAAGAAAAAAGGGATTTTGTGTGCCCGCCAAGGCGGACGCGCAAAATCCCTTATAGGACGTATCCGAGCCATTGGCTCGGTACGTCCCTCTCGTCCGAAAGCGTGGTTTCGGACGAATTATTTGATGGTCATAACCTGATCACGAGCAGGGCCTACGCCAAGCATGGTAATCGGGCACTCGATGATGCGCTCCAGTTCCTTGATGTAGGACTGCACGGTTGCCGGCAGTTCCTCGAAGGAACGGCAGTCCGTGATATCCTCGGTAAAGCCGTCGAACTCCTCGTAAACCGGCTCACAGCCTACCAGATCCATGAAGTTTGCCGGGAACTCGGTAACGGTCTCGCCGTTCTTCAGCTTGTATGCAACGCAGACCTTGAGCTTCGGCAGGCCGCGCAGCGGGTCGATCTTGTTGATGACAACATCGGTCAGACCGTTTACACGAACCGCATAGCGTGCAACGACTGCGTCGAACCAACCGGTACGGCGCGGACGGCCGGTAACGGTACCGAACTCGCCGCCTGCATTGCGGATGTAGTCACCGGTTTCATCGAACAGCTCGGTCGGGAACGGACCCTCGCCCACACGGGTGGTGTAGGACTTGAAGATACCCATAATCTCGTTGATGGCAGTCGGGCCGACACCGGAACCGATGCAGCAGCCGCCTGCTACCGGATGAGACGAGGTAACATACGGATAGGTGCCCATGTCGAGGTCGAGCAGCGTGCCCTGTGCACCCTCGAACAGCACTTCCTTGCCGGACTTGATAGCATCATAGGTCATAACGGTGGTGTCGCGCACCATCGGACGCAGACGGTCTGCGTAAACCTTGTACTCTGCGATAACAGCGTCCGCGTCGATCGGCTCGCCGCCGTAAACGCCGGTGATCACGCGGTTCTTGCGGGCACAGGTCTCGCGGATAACCTCCTCGAAACGCTCTGCGTCTACAAAATCGTGCATGCGGATGCCGCTGCGCTCGGACTTGTCCATGTAGGTCGGGCCGATGCCCTTCTTGGTGGTGCCGATCGCGGTGCCTTCCTTGGCTTTCTCTGCCTCGCTGAGCGCATCCAGCTCAAGGTGCCACGGCATGATGCAGTGGCAGCGTGCATCGATGAACAGCTTGTCGGTGGAAACGCCTTTCTCGTGCAGGCCGTCGATCTCGCCGAGGACAGCCTTCGGATTGACAACAACACCCGGGCCGATGACGTTGACGCACTCCGGATACAGGATGCCGGACGGAATCAGCTGCAGCTTGTACTTCTCACCGCCGGCTACAACGGTGTGACCGGCATTGTTGCCGCCCTGGCTGCGGACAACCAGATCCGCCTTGCCTGCGAAAATATCAATAAACTTACCCTTGCCTTCGTCGCCCCACTGGGCGCCGAGAATTACCTTACCTGGCATTAGGATTTCCTCCCTTTCTATCTGCAACGTGCTCTTGTCACGCAGTATACTTATAATAGGTAACAGCCATACCCTTAAAATTATAGCATACCCTTTTCTACTTTTCAATGCCGTTTTGCACGTTTTTGTCTTGTAAAAGGCGGCCCGCCGTTGTAAAATATTTTATAATAGCGGGAAGTATGGCCGCACGGCGGTCTGCCCCGATGAAGGAGTTCGTTTTTCTATGCATTATCTTGATAACGCGGCGACGACCCGCGTGCTGCCCGAAGCGGCCGAAGCGGCCGTTCACGCGATGTGCGAGGAGTTCGGCAACCCGTCCAGCCTGCACCGCATGGGGCTGGAGGCCTCGCATCTGCTCGAGGACAGCCGCAGGACGGTCGCGTCTGCGCTCGGCTGTCTGCCCGAGGAAGTATATTTCACCGCCTGCGGCACGGAGAGCACCAACATTAGCCTGCGCGGTACCGCTCACCTCAACCGACATAAAAAGGGCCGTATCATCACGACCGAGATCGAACACGCGGCAACCGTCAACACCGCAAAGCAGCTTGCTGCGGACGGCTTCGACGTAGTTTTCCTTGCGCCGGACGCAACCGGTCACATCACGCCCGAGGTGCTGAGCGATGCACTGACCGAGGACACCATTCTTCTCTCCTGCCAGCTGGTCAACAACGAGATCGGCACGGTACAGCCGGTCGAACAGCTCGGAAAGCTGCTCAAGGCCAAGGCACCCAAGGCGCTGTTCCATATTGATGCCGTACAGGGTCTTTGCCGTGTACGCCTGACGCCGAAAAAATGGAACTGCGACCTGATGAGCGTTTCCGGCCACAAAATCGGCGCACCCAAGGGCATCGGTGCGCTGTATGTGAAAAAGGGCCTGCGCCTGCCTCCGCTGACGTTCGGCGGCGGTCAGGAGCGCGGCATGCGTCCAGGCACCGAGGCCGTGCCGAATATCGCAGCATTTGCCAAGGCGTGCGAGATTCGCATGGCGCATTTCGACGAGGATTACGCCCATGTGCAGGAGCTCGCCGACTACCTCAAGCAGCAGGTCAGCGCCGAGCTGCCCGATGCACAGTTCAACGGCGAAGGCGATATCCCGCATGTGGTCAATCTTTCCATGCCCGGCTGCAAGAGCGAGGTCATGCTGCATGTACTCGAGGGGGACGAGGTTTACATTTCCAGCGGCTCAGCCTGCTCCAAGGGCAAGCAGAGCGGTGTGCTCAAGGCACTCGGTCTGCCGAAGGCGCGCACGGACAGCGCGCTGCGCGTTTCGTTTGCACCGTTCAACACAAAGGAAGATGTGGATGCGTTTGTTGCAGCGGTCAAAAAGGGCGCGAAAATGTTCCGCAGATAAGCTAATTCGTAATTAGGAATTATTGCGAGGAGGTAGGGTTATGAGCAAAAAACATATTATGAACGCCGGTATCTGCTGTATCTGCACGGCCGTGATTTTCGGTCTGCACTTCTTCGTGTACGGCCGGATGCTGCTGGACAATCCTGTGCTGGTTGGCGCTACCTGCGCTGTTTTTATTGCATCAGCCGCAGGGCGTACAGGCGAGGAACGAGAACCATGGTTTCCGCCTAATCATATCGTTACACGGCTTTGTCAGCTGATATTCTGCGGTATCCTCTGCACCATTCCGTACATACTGTTCACGGAACCGTATTCTCTCGACAACTGGATTTTCCTGCCGCTTTGGGCTACGTTGAGCATTATCGAGCTAAGATATCGAGAGCAAAATTCCACTGCTTATACGGTTACTATGGCAGTCGCTCTGTGTGTTACCGGCGCATTTCTGCTGATTACCCACCCGATTACCGCATCACAGGCGCAGAATATCGTTGAGCAGGCAGGCTACACAAACTGTGTTTACTACAAAGTCAATCCCAATAACAATACCGCGTATAAAGACGGTCGGGACAGCGAGGCTCTCTACTTTACTGCGCCCGAACCGGCTGACAAGTCCGACTGTTACGCCTTTTCCGCAAACAAGGATGGCGAAAAATACGGTGTTCTTGTTTCTTATTTTCGCGGAACCATTGACGAGGAACAAAAACAAGGAGTTTAATCTATATGGAATACAAAACCATCACCAAACCGGACGGCTCGGAGCACAAGCTCGCCGTATATGACGGCAAATGCCGCTTCTGGATGGAGGGCCTTTACGACAGCCTGCCGGACACTGCCGAAAAGCGTGCGGAGGAATGCAGTCTGCCGGTCAAAATTGACCGCCGGGAGGACGGCACGGTCAGCGTCGGCACGCAGTCGCTCGTACCGTGGGAGACCGATTACGGCAAACTGGAAATCATGGCGGACGTTTACTTAAACTATCTGGCACAGGTGTTCAACCTGCCGGATGATGATTACGTCAAGACCCGCTTGGAGTTCGGCTCGGACAGCGCCGACCGCGACAGCCTGATGACCGCTGAGGAGAAGGAAATCATCAGCGCAAACGAATAAATTTACCATCAAGGAGACAATAAATGAAAGAAGTATTACTGCTCAAGTGCGGTGAGATCGTCCTCAAGGGACTCAACCGCAAAACCTTTGAGGATCGTCTGCTGAAAAACCTCAAGCGCCGCATGGCGCACGTTGCAGACTGCGAGATCACTATGCGCCAGTCGGTCGTTTATGTGGAGATTCCGGACGATGCGGACGCAGATGCGGTTATGGAGTGCGCAAGCCGTGTGTTCGGCTTTGCGACCATCTCCCGTGCAGCGGTCTGCCCGGAAAAGACGCTCGAGAGTGTCATTGCGACCGCAAAGGACTATCTGGCACCCAATTTTGCGGCGGCTAAGACCTTTAAGGTCGAGTCCAAGCGCGGCGACAAGAAATTCCCGATGACCTCCACCGAAATCAGCCAGCACGTCGGCGGCGAGCTTGCTGATCTGTTCCCGGATGTTCGTCCGGATATGCACCATCCCGACCTGACCGTGCACGTTGAGATGCGCGAGAAGTACGCCTTCGTTCACGCCGGTCCGGTTCCGGGTGCAGGCGGCATGCCGATCGGCTCGAACGGCCGTGCAGCGCTGTTGCTCTCCGGCGGCATTGACTCCCCTGTTGCCGGCTGGATGATGGCCAAGCGCGGTCTGGAGCTGTGCGGCATCCACTTTTTCAGCTATCCGTATACGTCCGAGCGCGCCAAAGAGAAGGTGCTTGAGCTGGGCCGTAAGCTGACCGCATGGTGCGGCCGCATGAGCGTTATGGTCGTGCCGTTCACCCACATTCAGGAGGAAATCCGCGACAAGTGCCACGAGGAGCTGTTCACGCTCATCATGCGCCGCTTTATGATGCGCATTGCCGAGCGCATAGCTGTTGAGTACGGCTGCGGTGCGCTCATCACCGGTGAGTCGCTCGGTCAGGTTGCCAGCCAGACCATGCCCGCCATGGCCGTTACCGGCGCGGTGTGCGACCTGCCGGTATTCCGTCCCTGCATCGGCATGGACAAGGAGGAAATTGTCACGATCGCCCGTAAGATCGATACCTTTGAGACCTCTATCCTCCCCTACGAGGACTGCTGCACCGTATTCACCCCGAAGCACCCGAATACCAAGCCGAAGATGCCGAAGATCCTCGAGGCAGAGAGCCACCTCGACGTTGAAGCACTCGTGGACGAGGCGGTTAAGGGTGTGGAGATCATCCACCTTCCGTAATAATTAGGAATGAGTAATTGCGGTATCGCTTACGCGATAATCCAATATCGGCCAGCGGCCGCACCATAATTACTAATTAAAATAGCAATTCCCTTGATTTAAGGAGGAACTTTCATTGAACGCAGAACTTATCGCAGTCGGCACAGAGATCCTGCTGGGCGACATCGTGAACACCGATGCACAGTTGATCTCGCAGGGTCTGTCCGAGCTGGGCATCAATGTATTCTACCAGACCGTTGTCGGTGACAATCCGGCGCGTCTCGAGCGCGTAGTCCGCGAGGCAAAGGACCGTGCTGACATCATCATCACCACCGGCGGCCTTGGCCCAACCCTTGATGATCTGACCAAGGAGACGCTGGCGACCGTTTTCGGCAAAAAGATGGTGCTGCATCAGCCGTCCATGGACCGTCTGACCGACTTTTTCAAGACCATCGGCCGCGAAATGACCAAGAACAACGAAAAGCAGGCATGGCTGCCCGAGGGCTGCACCGTATTCACCAACCTGTGGGGCACGGCGCCCGGCTGTGCGTTTGAGGCCGACGGCAAGCACGTTCTCATGCTGCCCGGCCCTCCGCGCGAGTGCAACCCGATGTGGCAGGAATGTGCAATGCCGTATCTGTACAAGCTGGCAGGCGGCTGCATCGTATCCCGCAACATCCGCGTATTTGGTCTCGGTGAGAGCAACATGGAGAATATCCTGCATGACATGATGGAAAAAAGCGCAAACCCGACCATCGCGCCGTATGCCCGTACCTCGGAGTGCTTCGCGCGCGTTACCGCCAAGGCGGACACCCCGGCAGAATGCGAGAAGATGCTCGATCCGGTCGTTGACGAAATCCTGAAGCTGCTCGGAGACGATGTTTACGGCGTAGATGTTGACTCTCTCGAGCAGGTAGTCGGCGACGGCCTGCGCGAGCGCAAGCTGACCCTCGCAGTAGCCGAAAGCTGCACCGGCGGTCTGCTGTCCAAGCGTCTGACCGACATCCCAGGCGCATCCGATTACTACCTCGGCGGTGTGTGCTCGTACAGCAACAGTGTCAAGGAAAAGGTGCTCGGCGTGAAGAAGGAGACCCTCGACACGGTCGGCGCGGTATCTCCCGAAACCGCAGAGCAGATGGCTGTCGGCGTTGCAAATGCGCTTGGCTCAGACATCGGCGTCGGCATCACCGGCATTGCCGGCCCGGGCGGCGGCACCGAGGACAAGCCGACCGGTCTGGTCTATATCAGCGTTTGGTACGACGGCAAGTTCTTTACCCGCAAAATGCAGTCCTCGCTCGGCCGCGACCGTGTGCGCATGCAGGCCGCTTCTACGGCGCTTGATCTCATCCGCCGCCACATTTTCTGAACAAATTTATATCGAATTGTACGTTATTTTGTCATTTCCACTCAAATGATGTGGAAAGCAAACAAAATTTCTGTAAAGAAAGTCCAGTAATTGTGCTAAATTGCTGGACTTTTCTATTTATGTGATGTATACTATATCTAACTAAAGTGAGGGTATTCCGCCAAAATTCTGTCGAAGTACACAAACTGTTGGAAAATATTCGTATTTTCCTTCATTTGGCGGCTGTAAAGGGAGAGATGCTGTATGAAGAAAAAATCCGCAGCACCCGCCGTGGAAAAGCGAAGCGAGCTTTTCTATTCCGGCCGGGATTGTCGCGCATTCGATTACATGGGAGCCCACCCTTTCGTGCAGGATGGTGAACAGGGTTATCTGTTCCGTGTTTATGCACCGGAGGCCGAAAAGGTTTCCGTCATGGGTGAGTTCAACGACTGGAACCGCAACGCCGATTATATGACGCGTGATGAACAGGGTATCTGGGAGAAATTTATTCCGAATATTCCGGAATATGCCGCATACAAGTATAGTGTATGGGCCAAGTCCGGCGATGTGTTTGACAAGTCCGACCCGTACGGCTTCCATTTCGAGACCCGTCCGGGCAACGCCACCAAGGCGTATGACCTCGACGGCTACGAATGGGGCGACGCCTCGTGGCTGGACTGGCGCAAAAAGCACCTGCCGTATTCCAATCCGGTCAACATCTACGAATGCCACCTCGGCTCGTGGAAGATGCACGAGGACGGCAACTTCTACTCCTACCGCCAGCTGGCGGACGAGCTTGTGCCGTATGTCAAGGAAATGGGCTACACCCACATCGAGTTTATGCCGCTGACCGAGTATCCGTTCGACGGCTCGTGGGGCTATCAGGTAATCGGCTACTTTGCCGCCACCAGCCGCTACGGCACGCCGAAGGATCTGATGTACCTGATCGACAAGGCGCATCAGGCCGGTCTGGGCATTATCATGGACTGGGTTCCGGCGCACTTCCCGAAGGACGGCTGCGGACTGGTCGAGTTTGACGGCTCGCACCTGTACGAATACGCCGATCCGCTCAAGATGGAGCACAAGGAATGGGGCACGCGCGTATTCGACTACGGCAAGGTCTCCACGAGAAACCTGCTGTTCTCCTCCGCGATGTTCTGGATCGAGAAATTCCACATGGACGGCCTGCGTGTGGACGCGGTCGCTTCCATGCTGTATCTGGACTACAACCGGCAGGGCGAATGGCGGCCGAACGTCCACGGCGGCCGTGAGAACCTCGAGGCCGTTGACTTCCTGCGGCTGCTCAACGAGTACATTCTGACCGATCATCCGGACGTTATGATGATCGCCGAGGAGTCCACCGCATGGCCGATGGTGACCAAGCCGGGTTATGACGGCGGTCTGGGCTTCAACTTCAAGTGGAACATGGGCTGGATGAACGACATGCTGTGCTACTGCTCGGCGGACCCGTTCTTCCGCAAGGACATGCACGACAAGATCACCTTCTCGTTCATGTACGCCTTTTCCGAAAACTACATTCTGCCGCTCTCGCACGATGAGGTCGTGCACGGCAAGTGCTCGCTCATCAGCAAGATGCCGCCTCCGTATGAAAATCAGTTCGGCGGTCTGCGCGCGCTGTACGGCTATATGGCCGCACACCCGGGCAAGAAGATGCTGTTCATGGGCGGCGAGTTTGCACAGTTCTCCGAATGGGCGTACCAGCGCGGACTGGACTGGATGCTGCTGGATTATCCGGCGCACCGCCAGATGCAGGCGTACGTCAAGGCGCTCAATCACTTCTACCTTGCTACTCCGCAACTGTGGGAGCAGGATACCGACTGGCGCGGCTTTGAGTGGATCAGCCATGAGGACAACCGCAACAATATCATCGCCTTCCGCCGTATGGCGAAGGACGGCTCGGATATCGTAGTCGTTGTCAACTTCTCTCCGGAGGAGCAGCAGGAATACCGCATCGGCGTTCCGATCACCGGCACTTATGAAGAGATATTCACCTCGGACAAGACCGAGTTCGGCGGCAGCGGCATGGCAAACGGCAAGCTCAAGACCGAAAACAAGCCCATGCACGGTCAGGAACAGTCCATTGTTCTGAAGATTCCGCGCTTCGGCGTGCTGTTCCTCAAGGGCAAGGCAAGAGCCAAGCGCCGCACCAAGGCAGAGATCGAGGCCGCAAAAGCCGCGGCTGCCAAGAAACCGGTAAAGCGCACCCGCTCGACTAAGGCGGTTGCGAAATCCGGCACCAAGGCCGTTGCCCGCACAACCGAGAAGGCCGTAGCCAAGACCGGCTCCAAATCCGTTGCAAAGACCACTGAAAAGGCGGTGGCACGCACCGGCACCAAGGCAGTTGCGAAAACCACCGAAAAAGCGGTGGCACGCACCGGAACCAAGGCAGTTGCGAAAACCACCGAAAAGGCGGTTTCCGTACCGACAGACAAGGCAGTAACCGCAACCGGCGGTTCTAAATAAGCAAGCGCAAGTTTGCTGCAAAAGAGATACACAGAGGGGATACGCCAGACGGCGTATAGATTGCAGCGATGCAAACTGTGAAAAGGAGAATTTACATGTATCGGAAAAAAGAATGCGTAGCCATGCTGCTCGCAGGTGGCCGCGGCAGCCGTTTGTATGTGCTGACCAAAAAGGTCGCTAAGCCTGCCGTACCGTTCGGCGGTAAGTACCGTATTATCGACTTCCCGCTTTCCAACTGCGTCAACTCCGGCATTGATACTGTCGGCGTGCTGACCCAGTACGAGCCGCATGTGCTCAACGCTTACATTGGTTCCGGCCAGACGTGGGACCTCGACCGCCTGCGCGGCGGCGTCTATGTTCTGCCGCCGTACGAGAGCAAAAAGACCGAGTGGTACAAGGGCACCGCAAACGCCATCTACCAGAACATTCAGTTCCTGGAGGATTACGATCCCGAGTACGTCCTCATTCTCTCGGGCGACCACATCTACAAGATGGACTACAACAAGATGCTCCAGCAGCACAAGGAGACCGGCGCTGACGCGACCATCGCGGTGCTGGACGTTCCGCTTTCCGAGGCTTCCCGTTTCGGCATCATGAACTGCAAGCCGGACGGCACCATCTACGAATTCGAGGAGAAGCCGAAGGAGCCGAAGTCCACGCTGGCTTCCATGGGCATCTACATCTTCACCTGGAAGAAGCTGAAGGAATACCTCATCAATGATGAGGCCAACGAACAGTCCTCCAACGACTTCGGCAAGGACATCATTCCGGCGATGCTGAATAACGGCGAAAAGCTGGTTTCCTACCGCTTCAAGGGCTACTGGAAGGACGTAGGCACCATCGAGAGCCTGTGGGAAGCAAACATGGATCTGCTCTCTCCGAACTCCGGCCTGCAGCTTTCCGATGACAGCTGGAAGATCTACGGCCGCACCACCGGTTCGCCTCCGCATTTCACCTCCAAGCAGGCTAAGGTTACCCATACCCTGCTCTCCGAGGGCTGTGAGATCTACGGCGACGTTTCCGAGTCCGTCCTGTTCTCGGATGTTAAGATTGGCAAGGGTGCCAAGGTGGAATATTCCATCCTGATGCCGGGTGCTGTGGTTGAGGAAGGCGCGACCGTGCGCTACTCCATCGTAGCCGAAAAGGCCGTTATCGCCAAGGGCGCGGAAGTCGGCGGCAGCCCGTCCGACAGCGACGTAGACAACTGGGGCGTTGCGGTAGTAGCCGAAGGCGTTCGCATCGGCAGCGGCGCAAAGCTGGCCGCTAAGGAAATGGCAGACAAGGATCTGCCGGACGTAAAGTAAGGGGGCGGCACAAACATGAACAGCGTTTTAGGCATGATCATTGCATTTGATACCGACAGCGATCTCCGTGAGATCACCGAGCACCGCACGGTCGGTGCGGTACAGTGGGGCGGTCGGTATCGCATTATCGACTTTATGCTTTCCAATATGGTAAACAGCGGCATTTACCGCGTGGGCGTACTGATGAAGGACAAGTACCAGTCCCTTATCGACCACATCGGCAACGCCAAGGACTGGGATCTTTCCCGTAAGAACGGCGGCGTAACCATGCTGCCGCCGTATTCCTACTCCAAGAAGGCGTCTCCGCTGGTAACCGGCGAGTACCGCGGCAAGATCGACGCACTGGCCGGTGCGGTTGACTTCCTGCAGAAGAACCGTGCAGACTATGTAGTCGTAGCGGACGGCGACATTGTTGCCAATGTACCGCTCGACGACGTTATCGACCGCCACATCAAGTCCGGCGCAGACCTGACCATGGTATGCACCAAGAAGCAGAAGGATTCCCCATTTACCACCTATGTGGAGCTGAACCGCAAGAAGGAAGCCGTTGACATCCGCGTTGGAGACTGCAACGAGGGCAAGTGCAAGCATGCGGCACTCGGCATTTACGTCATGAGCCGCCAGTACCTTATCCACATGCTGTCCGACTGCGTAACCCATAACTGCATCCACTTCGAGCGCGAGTTCCTCACCCGTGCCCTGATGGACGGCACGGTAGCCGGCTACCTGTTCAACGAGTACGCCGTCAAGGTCGAGGACACCTTCGACTACTACCGCTCCAACATGGACATGCTCGACAAGGATGTCCGCAACGAGGTATTCAAGCGCACCCGTCCGATCCTGACCCGCATCAAGGACGAGGCTCCGACCTACTACGGCGATGAAGCCGACGTAGAGGACTGCCTCATCGCCGACGGCTGCCGCATCGAGGGCAAGGTAAAGAACTCCGTTCTGTTCCGCGACGTTGTGATTGAAAAGGGCGCCGAGGTCAATAACTGCATCATCATGGAAGGCGGACGCATTATGACCGAGGCTTCGCTCCGTCATGTCATCACCGACCGCAATGTTATTATCCGTGATGGCCGCACCATGATGGGACACGAAAATTATCCGATCACCATCGCAAAAAACGCAACCGTTTGATCCTTTTCTGTTAAATCCGCATAAACTTCTGTTTAGAAGTTTCTATCACAGCAAAAACGCATTTTCCGCAGCGCAAATGTTCGTGAAATATTGCTATATTACATTCAGACAGAAACGAGTATAATAAAATTACAACGGGTGCGGAAACGGTCAGCGCTGTTTCCGCACTCTCTGTTGGGGAGGCTCGGCTTTATGAAAATCATGTATGTTACCAGCGAATGCGCTCCGTTCATCAAAACCGGCGGATTGGGCGATGTAGCAGGTTCGCTCCCGCAGGCACTCGCTGCCAAGGGACATGACGTGCGTGTATTCTGCCCGCTGTATTCTGCGATCGACCAGAGTATGCGCGAAAAGTTCTATTACATCAAAAACGCTTACGTCCGTCTGGGCTGGCGCAACCAGTACTGCGGTATCTTCCGCTATGAGGCAGACGGCGTTACCTATTATTTCATCGATAATGAGTATTACTTCGCACGCGGCCAGATCTACGGCGAGTACGACGACGCAGAGCGCTTCGCGTACTACTCCAAGGCGGTACTCGAGGTACTGCCCGATCTGGAGTGGAAGCCGGATGTGATCAACTGCAACGACTGGCAGACCGCCCTCGTTCCGGTTTACTACAACCTGATGTTCGCTTCCCGTCCGTTCTACGAGAACATCAAGACCGTGTTCACCATCCACAACATCCAGTATCAGGGCCGCTACGGCCGTGAGATCCTGGAGTATGTGCTCGGCATTGACGATGCACACTTCCGCTCCGGCTTTATGGCGATGGACGGCGACGTCAACCTGATGAAGGCTGCTATTGTAGCTTCCACGGCTGTCACCACGGTTTCACCGACCTATGCCAACGAAATTCAGACCGAATACTACGGCTACCGTCTGGATTCCGTGCTGCGCATGAACAGCTACAAGCTGCACGGCATCCTGAACGGCATCAACATGGATGCCTTCAATCCGGAGACCGACAGCAAGATCTTCAAGAAATACGGCCCGAACAATCCGCAGGATAAGCAGGTCAATAAGGCCGAACTGCTCAAGCTCTGCGGCCTCGAGGGCGATGCAAACACGCCTGTCATCGGCATCGTTACCCGCTTTGTTGACCAGAAGGGACTTGACCTCGTCGAAGCAGTCCTGCCGGATATTCTGGCGGATGATGTTCGTCTGATCGTGCTCGGCACCGGCGACTACCGCTATGAGCAGATGTTCATCGAGGCCAAGCGCCGCTGGCCGGATAAGGTTTCCGCGTCCATCATGTTCTCCGGCGATCTGGCAAACCGCATTTATGCAGGCGCCGATATGTTCCTGATGCCGTCCAAGTTTGAGCCGTGCGGCCTGGCACAGATGATCGCACTGCGCTACGGCACTATTCCGATCGTCCGCGAGACCGGCGGCCTCAAGGACACCGTTCACGCCTTTGTCGATTACGCCGGCACGGGCAACGGCTTCACCTTTGCAAGCTACAACGCGCACGACATGCTGCACGTTATCCGCGAGGCCTGCGGCGTATTCCGCTTTAACAAGCCTGCGTGGAGCAAGCTGATTATGCAGGGTATGCAGAGCGACTTCAGCTGGGGCAGCTCTGCCGATAAATATATCGAGGTTTACAAGACCGCGATGGGTCAGTAACCGACCTGTCAGCCCGACCCGTCACCCGATTTGAGGGAGTACGGTGACGGTAACCGGTGATTCCGTAATTTTCATCCCATTGAAATCTACGGCACCCTTAGAGGTGCTGACGAGTAATGCGGCAGCCGCATCGCTCAGCAGTACCTCCAAGGCAGTCCCGCGCGGTTCAGCGGCGAGGGATTGTCGAGCAAATTTTGCGTCCTGACGAGGCGCGGGTTTGCAGCAATACTTTGTGTATTGCAAAAAGCCGCAACGAAATCAGGGCACAAAATTTCCGACAAGCACCGCCGATGCAACCGCGTGGGACTGCCTACCAAAATTATGTGAGGAGATAAGAAAGACCATGCCAAAGACCCAGTACACAAAGACCGCTTTGAAAGAAGCCATTGCAGGTAAACTGCAGCGACATTTCGCCTGCGAGGTAGAGGACGCTACCAAGGATCAGGTATACGAGGCTTGTGCCCTCGTAGTGCGCGATGCACTGACAGAGCACATGATCGAAACCCAGAATGAGGTAGAGCGCGACGGAGAGCGTCAGGTGCATTATCTGTGCATGGAATTTCTTGTCGGCCGCAGCCTGCGCAACAACGCCTACAACCTCGGTATGCTGGATGCACTGACCGCAGCCCTCAAGGATATGGGCTTCGAGATGGCAGACATCTTCGAGGAAGAAGCCGATCCCGGTCTGGGCAACGGCGGCCTCGGCCGTCTGGCTGCCTGCTACATGGACGGCATGGCGACCGACGGCGTGCGCGGCACCGGCTACTCCATCCGCTACGAGCACGGCATCTTCAAGCAGAAGATCGTAGAAGGCCAGCAGGTCGAGCTGCCGGATTCCTGGCTGTCTACCGGCGAGGTTTGGCAGATTCCGGCAATGGATGAGACCCGCGAGGTCAAAATCGGCGGCACGGTTGACACCTACTTCGACGATAACGGCAAGCTGGTTGTCAACTACCACGATTACACGCCGGTTCTGGCAGTTCCGTATGATATGCCGATCTCCGGCTACGGCACCAACAACATCGCGCGTCTGCGCCTGTGGAAAGCACAGAGCCCGATCGCACTGGACATGAAGCTGTTCTCCTCCGGTGAGTATCTGAAGGCACTGGAGAAGCACGCGCTGGCGGAGACCATCTCCATGGTCCTCTATCCGGAGGATAACCACCGCGAGGGTCAGTCTCTGCGTCTCAAGCAGCAGTATTTCCTGGTTTCCGCAACCCTGCAGGACATCTGCGCAAAGCACAAGGCCAAGTACGGTACGCTCGAAAACTTCGCGCACAAGCACGTCCTGCACATCAACGATACCCATCCGACTCTGGTTATTCCGGAGCTGATGCGCATCCTGATGGACGAGAACGACATGAGCTGGGAGCAGGCCTGGAACATCACCAGCCAGTCTGTTGCTTACACCAACCACACCGTTATGCCTGAGGCCCTCGAGTGCTGGCCGGTATCGCTCGTTCAGGAGCTGATGCCGCGTGTTATGCAGATCATCTACGAAATCAACGAACGCTTCTGCAAGGAGCTGTGGAACTACTTCCCGAACGACTTCCAGAAGATCTCCAAGCTGGCTATCGTTGCCGACGATACCGTCCGCATGGCGCATCTGGCTATCGCAGGCTCGTTCTCCATCAACGGCGTATCCGCGCTGCACTCCGAGATCCTCAAGGAGCGTGTATTCACCGATTTCTACAAGATCTACTCCTCCAAGTTCTGCAACGTCACCAACGGCATTGCACACCGCCGCTGGCTGTGTGAGGCCAACCCGGAGCTGGCTGAGCTGATTGAGAGCAAGATCGGCACCGGCTACCGCACCCATCCGTCCGAACTGCAGGTTCTGAACAACTATGCGGACGACAAGGAGCTGCTCGACAAGCTGGGCGAGATCAAGCGCCACAACAAGCAGCGTCTGGCGGACTATATCAAGGAGCACAACGGCATCGAAGTCAACATGGACTCCATCTTCGACGTACAGGTTAAGCGTCTGCACGAGTACAAGCGCCAGATGCTGAACATTCTGCACATTATCAGCCTGTACCACAAGCTGAAGGACAATCCGGATATGGATTTCGTTCCGCGCACCTTCATTTTCGGCTCCAAGGCCGCACCGGGCTATGCAGTTGCGAAAAAGACCATTCAGCTGATCAACTCCATCTCCCGCATGATCGACAACGATCCGGCAGTACGCGACAAGCTGAAGGTCGTATTCCTCGAGGACTACAAGGTATCGCTGGCTGAGATCATCATGCCCGCTGCCGAGGTTTCCGAGCAGATTTCCATCGCCGGCAAGGAAGCATCCGGTACCGGCAACATGAAGTTCATGATGAACGGTGCTCTGACCATCGGCACGATGGACGGCGCAAACGTCGAGATTTGCGAGGCAGTCGGCAAGGAGAACATCTTCATCTTCGGCATGGAGACGCCCGAGGCTGAGGCACTGGCCGCTTCCGGCAGCTATGAGCCGATGGTCATCTACCAGAACGATCCGGTGATCCGCCGTGTGCTCGATCAGATGATCCACGGCTTCGGTGACGGCGTGGACTACACCGATATTGCCAACCTGCTGCTGCACGGCGGCAACGGCGGCCCGGCTGACCGCTATATGAGCCTGAAGGACTTCGCATCCTACGCTGAAGCACAGGAGCGCGTAAGCCAGACTTACCGCGATCAGGATCAGTGGAACCGCATGGCTCTGATCAACATTGCAAACTCCGGCCGCTTTGCAGCGGACCGCTCGATCGCTGAGTATGCACAGAATATCTGGAGAGTTAAGACCAACTTTGCTTTCTAAGGCTTCGCCTTCGATAGAAAGGACGTAACCGTCCTTTCTATCGAGAAACGCCCTTGCCAGGCAAGCCTGTAAGGGCTATTGCAGAGAAATCCCCCGAAAACTTCTTGGTTTTCGGGGGATTTCTCTGTTTGTTAAAAAAGTCAGGCACATGTCCTGACTTTTTGTCGCGCTGCGCGCTCCATTTTATATGCGAACATAGTTCGCAATCTTCCCATTTTCCCTTCTCCTCACTCTCCAATCTCCAATCTCAACTCTGTATTCGGGTAGTAATGCGCAAGTATTTCGGTATAATCATATCCCTGCTCCGCCATATATTTCGCACCGTACTGCGACAGACCAACACCGTGTCCGTATCCGATGGTGTGAAACGTAATACTGTCCTCGGTGGTTGTGATGGTGAAATTCGTGGACTGCAGTCCGAACAGCGCCCGCACTGCGGTTCCCTCGACGGTCACGCCGCCGAGCTTCACGGTTTTCACACCGCCAGCCGCCGAACGCACCGAGGACGCAAACCAGCGGTCGGGCGTACCGCTCACATCCGCTTTTGGCAGCGTCTGCGCGACCTTTTCGCGGAACGCATCCGCCGTTAGCGTCACCTCGCTCTCGTATCCAGCGTACTGCGTGCCGCCCGGACTGACCACGCTCTGCAGATACGGAATATCCTCGCCCCAGACATCGGCGGCAGACTCGGTCTTCGGACCGCTGACGCAGTGGAACACGGCCGCAATCGGTGCACCGTCGCAGGTCAGGATCTGCCCTGCCGTGTCCTTGACGGCCTTGCGTATCCGCGAATAGCCTGTGCTGAACGTCTTGACCGCGTCCGGCTGATATGCCGCACAATGGCTGTAATCGTCGCAGACATCCGCATCCGGATGCTCTGCCGGCCGTCCTCTCGACTGCTTATACACTGCGTACGTCCGCGCTGCGACCGCCTGTGCGCGGATGGCTTCAACCGGAAAATCGTCCGCAATCTCTGCCGCCGTCACGCCTTCCACATAGGTCTCCAGCGGCATTTCCTGCGCCTTGCCGTTCACCAGAACCGTGATGGTTAAGCCGTCTGTTGCTGCCGCTGTGACGCTTTCTGTGGGTGCCTGCGGCTCCGTCTTGTCCGTTTCCGATGGGTAAAATACCGGCAGCAAATACAGCACCAGCACCAGTCCGACACCGGTCAGCAGCAGTCTGTGCATGGTATCTCCTCCTTCCCTCTCTACCACAGTGTATGATGCAGATTTGGGGAATATAACACAAAATATAGTTTTTCATTGACAACTCATACTTTATGTTGTATTATAAGGGACATAAAGAATCGAACATTTGTTCGTATATCGTAAGGAGGGGCCGCCATGAAATTATGTGAGATGGCGCAGGAATACCGTGTAAATGTCGCTCTGCTGGAGCTGCGTATCAAGCAGCTTCAGGCGGCGCAGAAGCGTGCGCGTCAGCCGGAGGTGCGCTACCGACTCAAACAGCGCGCGAAATTCCTGCAGACGCTGATCAACGAAAGCCGCCAGACCGTATTTCTGATGGAGCACTACCACGACCACAGTGAAGAAGGTGACGCGCATGCGGACTGTCGCGCTGTCTGAGCACACAGCGACACGGCTGGCCTACCGACAGTATCTCGGTCTGCTCGCGGAGGACGACCGCGGCTTCCGGCAGGCATTCCGCACGGCCTTCTTCCGGGCCATGCGCGAGCAGCTGACACCGCGGCAGTACGAGGTGCTGTGGATGATCGAGGTGGAGGGATTATCCTGCAAGCAGTGCGCCGAACGGCTCGGGATCAGTCCATCGGCGGTATCGCGGCACTGCTCCCGCGGCAAAAAGCGGCTGCGGACGCTGCTTGCGTACAATCTGGAGCTGAGACATCAGTATTTTTCTTAGCTGCAAGCGAAAACCGGCACATACAGAGTTTTTTCTCCTTATGTGCCGGTTTTGTTTGTTTGATTGCCGAATCGAGATCGAACACTTGCGAAGCAAACGGAATCCTGCCTGCAAGGCGCGATTTTTCTTCAGAATTCGACCGAAAGCGTGGTTTTGATCGAGAGGCGGCTCGAAAAACGTTAGTTTTTCGACAGCTTCAAAAAAGAGCGGTCTCCCGACCGCTCTTTTTCATTCCGAAGCATCAGCATGCGCCCTTTTCCGAGCAGAATTTGACTTCTTTGCCCTCAAGAATCATATTTGTGGTACGCACGGCGCACATTTTACCACACATCGAGCAAGTATGACGCTCGGTCGGCGGAACCTGATTATAGAAGCGCTCGGCCTTTTCCGGGTCGAGTGCCAGCGCGAACTGCGCGGGCCAGTCCAGCTTATGACGCGCGTCCGCCATTGCGTTATCGCGGTCACGCGCACCGGGCAGACCGAGTGCGATATCGGCGGCATGGGCCGCGATCTTGCTGGCAACGATGCCCTCGCGCACGTCATTTTCATCCGGCAGGCGCAGGTGCTCCGCCGGTGTAACGTAGCACAGGAAGTTCGCGCCGGCCTGTGCGGCGATGGCGCCGCCGATGGCCGAGGTGATATGGTCGTAACCCGGTGCAATATCGGTGACGAGCGGCCCGAGGACATAGAAAGGCGCTCCATGGCAAAGGCGCTTTTCCATCTGCATATTGGCCGCGATCTCATTCATCGCCATATGGCCGGGGCCCTCGATCATAACCTGCACATCCTTCGCCCACGCACGCTGTGCAAGATTGCCCAGCTCGATCAGCTCGCTGATCTGACCCGCGTCGGACGCATCATCAATGCAGCCCGGACGCAGTGCGTCACCCAACGAAATGGTAACGTCGTAGCGGCGGAGAATGTCCAGCACCTCGTCGTAATACTCGAAGAACGGATTCTCATTGCCGGTCATCTTCATCCACGCGAACAGCAGCGAGCCGCCTCGGGAGACGATATTCATTTTGCGGCCCTCACGCATAAAGGCTTCGACCGCACGGCGATTGATACCCGCATGAATGGTCATGAAGTCCACACCCTCCTTGGCGTGCGCCTCAACAACCTTGAGGAAATCCTGTGCGGTGATCTCGAGCAGATCCTTTTCCAGATACCCGATCGCGTCGTACATCGGCACGGTGCCGATCATCGCCGGCGACATGTCGATCAGCTGCTTGCGGAAGGTGTTGGTCTTGCCGTAGTTGGACAGGTCCATGATGGACTCCGCCCCCATGTCAACGGCCATGCGCACCTTGCGCAGCTCCATCTCGTAGTCCTTGCAGTCACCCGAAATGCCGAGATTGACATTGATCTTTACGCGGGTGCCGTCGCCGACCGCCTCTGCGGACAGGCTTTTGTGATTGATGTTCGCCGGAATCGCAATCGTACCCTTTGCGACTCGTTCCATGATGAACTCGACCGGACGGTTTTCCTTTTTGGCGACCGTTTCGATCTCCGGCGTGACGATACCGCGCTTTGCGGCATCCATCTGCGTTGCATAATCTCTCATGGCTTACTGATACTCCTTCGGAATAAAATTTATATTGCTTCCGGAGTGCGGTTTTCATATAAATCTGCAGTGGCATGCGGTGCGCTCTGTCCTCAGCAGATTGCCGCACTTCGGCGGCTGACAAGCCTTGTTCTAAGGGGGACTCCGTCCCCCTCGGCGCATCGCAATGCGCCGTTACAATACTTCAACAAAGTCCAGCTTTGCCGGACTTTGTTCCCTATACTTTGGGACGCGTGTCCCGAACCACCTTTGCCGTGCAAAGGTGAGGGGGTTATCCGAAAAAGTTTCTATGGAACTTTTTCGGTATCTAAGGGGGACAGAGTCCCCCTTAGAAGTCGTTAAACGTACAGATAATCTGCCATTACAGGCTGCAGATTATGCTCTACGATTGCGTTATACACCTCATCGACCGAGCGGCCGTCCGAGATCTCGAACTGCTCATCGCCCTTATCCTCGCCGGAGTGACCGCCAATACCGACGTCTACGCCGGCGGAAATCTTGGTGGCGGCGATGCCGATGATGTTATCGCGGAAGCCTGCCC
This sequence comes from Butyricicoccus sp. AF18-9LB, assembly GCF_027684505.1. NCBI lineage: Bacteria > Bacillati > Bacillota > Clostridia > Eubacteriales > Butyricicoccaceae > Butyricicoccus > Butyricicoccus sp. AF18-9LB. Next base: position 193,649 of record NZ_JAQCWA010000002.1, on the reverse strand, counting down.
GCTCGCGGGTCGAGATAGTGATGGACGCGAACGGCATGAAGATGCGGTAGGCGCAGACCACCTGCAGCAGCTGCGGCTCGTGTACGTCCTTCGGATTGATCTTATCGTTATTGATGATCGGGCGCAGGCGCGGACACGAGAACGCGATCTCTGCGTGCGGATACTTGCGCTGCAGCAGATACGCGTGCAAACCGGTCGCAAACGCGTCCTTTCGGAAGTCGGACAGACCGAGCAGCGCCGCAAAGCCGACACCGCGCATGCCGCCCATTAAGGCACGCTCCTGTGCGTTCAGGCGGTACGGGAAAATGCGCTTGTGACCGCCGAGGTGCAGGGTTTTGTACTTCTGGTCGTCATAGGTCTCCTGAAATACGGTAACGTAGTCCACACCGCACTCATGCAGATAAGCGTACTCATCCACGTTGAGCGGATAAATCTCGATGCCGATGACACGGAAATACTTGCGCGCCAGCTTAACGGCCTCACCGATGTAGGATACCGGCGACATGGCACGGCTCTCACCGGTCAGAATGAGGATTTCCTGCAGACCGGTCTCCGCGATGGCCTTCAGCTCCTGTTCGATCTCGTCCATATCCAGCTTGGCACGGCGAATCTTGTTATGACAGTTGAAACCGCAGTAAATGCAGTAATTTTCGCAGTAATTGGCGATATACAGCGGCGTGAACATCTGCACTGAGTTGCCGAAATGCTTGCGCGTTTCCGCCTGTGCGCGCTGTGCCATCTGCTCAAGGAACGGCAGCGCCGCGGGAGACAGCAGCGCGCCGAAGTCCTCCGGCGAGAGAACGTCCTTGCGAAGCGCACGCAGTACGTCAGCCGCCGTATAGGCATCCGCGTCATAGGCGTTCATGCGGGAAATGACCTCGTCCTGCACCTCGGAGCCGATGTTGTCCATACCCGGCTGGTACTCCATGTGATTGGTTTGTTCAGTGATATATTTTGCGGAGATGATCTCCGTTTTTTCGTTTTCCATGACAAATACCTTTCTGTTTTCGCGCAAAGCGCGCATTTAATCGAAAATTGCGGCGCAATTTTCATAAAAACGCGGGGCGTGTACCTGCGTTTTTATACAAGGAAGAAAATTTGTGTGCCGTGTAACGACGCGCAAATTTTCTTGCCGGATATGTCCGGGCTTTGCCCGGCATATCCTTTTTCGATTGAAAGCGTGGTTTCAATCGAGAACTTTAATCCTGCAGGAAACCGGTCAGCGGAGAGGATGCCGAAGCCGTCTCACGGACACGGCCCAGACCGGCAAGGTATGCCGTGCGGCCTGCCTCAATCGCCTGCTTGAACGCCTCAGCCATCGCCGGAATATCGCCTGCGGTGGCAATCGCGGTGTTCGCCATGATGGCTGCCGCACCCATTTCCATTGCCTCGCAAGCCTGCGACGGACGACCGATGCCTGCGTCTACGATGATCGGCAGGTCGATTTCGTCGATCAGGATTTTGATGAACTCGCGGGTAGCAAGACCCTTGTTCGTACCGATGGGAGCCGCCAGCGGCATGATGGAGGCCGCGCCCGCGTTGACCAGATCACGCGCAACGTTCAGATCGGGATACATATACGGCATGACAACAAAGCCTTCGTTTGCGAGAATCTCGGTCGCGCGGATAGTCTCCTGATTGTCCGGCAGCAGGTACTTGCTGTCGCGCATGATTTCGATCTTGACGAAATCGCCGCAGCCGCACGCACGCGACAGACGCGCAATGCGAACTGCCTCGTCGGCATTGCGGGCACCCGAGGTGTTCGGCAGCAGCGTTACGCCTTCCGGAATATAGTCGAGGATGTTAGCCGTGCCGCCCTCATTTGCGCGGCGCAGCGCCAGCGTGATGATCTGTGCGCCTGCGTTCTGCACAGCAGCGTTGATCAGGTCGAGCGAATACTTGCCGGAACCAAGGATAAAGCGGGACTGGAACTCGTGTCCGCCGATTACAAGCGTATCTTTCATGTGAAAAACTCCTTTTTCTTGACCCATTTAAGGGAAACGTATAAACTGATAGTATAAATAAGAAAGGGGAACGTAAAAGTGAAAAAGTTTATCGAAGAATTCAAAGCCTTCGCGCTGCGCGGCAACGTGATGGACATGGCAATCGGTGTTATCATCGGCGGTGCGTTCACCAGCATCGTGACTTCACTGACCGATAACCTCATTAACCCGATCCTCGGTGCGGCCGGGAGCACCGACCTGAGCGCGTTCGTGCTCAAGATTGGCGGTGTGGAGCTGCGCTACGGTGCATTCATCACCTCGATCATCAACTTTTTGATCATGGCGTTCGTGCTGTTCTGTCTGCTCAAGGCAGTCAATAAGCTGACCGCGCTCGGCAAAAAGCCGGAAGCACCCGCAGAGCCGACCACCAAGGTCTGCCCGTTCTGCTGCAGCGAGATTCCGATCAAAGCTGTCAAGTGTGCACACTGCGGTTCCGATCAGCCGAAAGAATAATGGAGAGTGGAGAATGAAAGCTGCGGCTTCTGTTCTCCGTTTTCTATTTACGGCTCCGTTTCGCCAATGAGCAGACGCAGCACCATGGTTCCCTCGTGTGCCGAGCAGACCGCTACGCGCGGCGCCATCAAGCCGAGACCGTCGGCTACATCGCTTGTACCGTCGCCGCAGAGATACACATGGCCGAAGCGTTTTTCGGTCTTGATCAGGTTCGCTGAGCCGTAGCCTGCCATGCCGCTGCCCGACACGACCGGCTTTTCCGGCAGTCTGGTAAGCAGATTCTCGAGCAGCATGGCCTTCTGGTCCGGCTTGTCGAACGCCTCTACGACCACATCACAGCCGGAGAACAGCCGCTCCACGTTGGACGGAACGACCCGCTCGGTGTAAGTCTCGTAGGTGAGATAGGGATTGATGGCCTCAAGCTGCTCGACAAGCGCGAGCGTTTTCGGAATGCCGAGATCTTTCATCGTGTAATGCTGTCGGTTGAGGTTGGTGATGTCCACCACATCGAAATCCACGAGGATGAGATGACCGACACCCAGCCGCGCCAGAAAAATCGCAAGGTTGGAGCCAAGCCCGCCCAGACCCGCAATGCCGACACACGCCTTGTCCAGCTTAGCCTGAATATCCGCGCCGTGGCGTTCCACCAGTGCGTCATGCAGTTGTTCTTTGGTTAAAATCATGGGAATTCTCCTGTAATCACGCGCAGCGTGCATTTAATCGGAAATTGCATTGCAATTTCCATGAAAACCGGGAGCATATATCTCGGTTTTCACACCAGTAAGAAATTTGTGTACCGCTCGCAGCGCGCAAATTTCTTTGGGACATATCCGCGTTTTACGCAACATGTCCCCTCTTGCACCAAACTGCAGTTTGGCGCGAAGCGGTATCAGCCGCCGCCCACAAAGCATACGACTTCCAGATGGTCGGCATCGGTCAGCTGCTCTTCCGCGAACTGCGCACGCGGAATGATGGTGCCGTTCTTCTCGACAGCCACACGCTGCGGGTCGTGACCCAACTCCTTCAGCAGTGCCAGAACCGTGCCCTCTGCGGGAACGGCACGTTCTTTACCGTTTACTTTCATGCAAATATCCTCTTTTCCGCAAGAAAAAATGCTCCGGTCTCACCATGCGGTAAAACCGGAGCATTAAAATTTCAAGTGTATGCGACAGCTTCCCTACGATGGTGCTAACCAACAGGTTCAAAAGGTTAGGCTCTCGCCCTCTCAGCCGCTCATCACGGCACCCTTGCTTGCAAATACAGTATGCACCTCATTCTCCCACTTGTCAAGCACATTTTTTTCGGATATAATGCAGTTATACGATGCAAACATTCGTTCGGGAGGAGATGATGACCGATGGACCGAACCATTCTGCACTGCGACTGCAACTCGTTTTTCGCGAGTGTGGAAACGCTGCTCGACCCGTCGCTTGCCGACGGACCGACCGCCGTCTGCGGTGATCCGGAGAGCCGTCACGGCATCATTCTCGCCAAGAACGAGAAGGCCAAAGCCTTCGGCGTACAGACCGCCGAGACCATCTGGCAGGCGAAACGAAAATGCCCGGATTTACGGCTGGTAGCACCGCATCGGAGCGAATATGTGAAGTTTTCGCGCAAATGCAACGAGCTGTACCTGCAGTACACCGATCTTGTCGATCCGTTCGGCATTGACGAATCCTTCCTTGATGTCACCGGCTCGATACACCTGTTCGGCTCCGGCGAGCATATCGCGGACGAGCTGCGCCGCCGCATGCGCGAGGAGGTCGGGCTGACCATTTCGGTCGGCGTATCGTTCAACCGCGCGTTCGCCAAGCTCGGCAGCGATTACAAAAAGCCGGATGGCACGACGGTCTTTTCGCGCGAAAATTTCAAGCAGCGCGTATGGGCCTTGCCCGCGAGCACACTCCTGTATGTCGGCAAACGCGCCAGCGACCGGCTGAACCGACTGGGCGTGCGCACGATCGGCGAACTTGCCGCCTGCGATCCGGCGTTTATCCACAGCATTCTGGGCAAAAACGGCGATCTTCTGCTGCGTTACGCCAGAGGCGAGGACGATGAGCCTGTGCGCTCGTTTTACGCGGAACGAGAGGTCAAATCGGTCGGCAACAGCATGACGTTCGCGCACAATCTGCTCGGCGCGGACGAATGCCGCATGGGCATCACGGCGCTGTGCGACAATGTCGGCAGACGTTTGCGAAAGCGCGGCATGGTGTGCCAGACCGTGCAGCTCGGCATCCGCGACCCGGAATTTCACAACCGCTCACGGCAGGTAACGCTTGAGCGGCCGACCAATTCCACGCGTGCGCTCATCGACCTGTCCATGCAGCTGCTGCTCGGGCACTGGCCGATGGACAAGCCGGTGCGCCTGCTGTCGGTCACGGCAGCCAATCTGCTGCCGGAAAATCAGTCGTGCGAGCAGCTTTCGCTGTTTGACGCCGCCGAGGATATCCAGAAGCGCGACCGTCAGCATAAGCTCGACCAGACGGTTGACGCGCTGCGGCAGAAATTCGGTGATAAATCAGTTGTGTTCGCGCATTCGGTAAAGAAAAAGGATAAAACGGATAAAAAATGAGGACATATCTGCCGGATATGTCCTCATTTTTGCGTTACTGCGTCAGCCGGAAGGATACCGCCCAGCTGCCGTCCATCAGGTCGCTTGCGGTGTAGATATCACCGGTAAGTGTACAGCCGGCAACATCCTCGTATGCCATCGGAAAAACGTACTCTGTGTAATCAATATCATTGTCAAAATCCTTGTAGGATACCGTGTATTCGCACATCCGTTCCGTGCCGTCCGCAAGGTGCAAGGTCGAAAAATCTGCGTGATTATCCAGCGTCAGCGAACCATCTGTGCGATAATGCAAATGCAGTTCTCCATTTTGCCATCCGGCAGCAATCAGTGCGCATACCCCATTCTCACTCTGCCACAAAGTGCCCTGCGGAACAAGAAAATCATAGTCGTGCATGGTTTCGTACAGCGAGATATCCGACGCACTCAGACCGTTGATATCGTGGTTCTCGGTCGGTGCATTCTGCATCACTGCGGACAAATCCGCCGTTACCGGAACATCTTCCTGCTCTACTTTTCCAATCAGCAGCTTGTTAAACGAAAACTCGAACGCGCCTGCCGGAACATCTCCTCCCAAATCGTCAATTTGAAGAAAATATGTTGCCGTGCGGGTACTTGGATCGTAGTCAACCGTCGAGCAGCCGCAGGACAGCGGTGCAGTTCTGCCCAAGCGCGGATAATCCAAATGCCAGCTGTCGTACATATCCGGCGCGGCATCGCCGAACATGCTGCCGGTGGTGTCGGTCAGCGACAAATAAACCTTTGCCGTGCTGCCTTCCACGTCCGCCGAAACGACCTCCAGCTTGACGCCCCGGTCCTCACAGACCTGCCCGACCGGCTGCAGGTACTCCGCCATGCCGGGTGCGATTTGGTACAGCACCCGCAGAACCGCCTCCTGATTGGCGGCTACGGCGGTGCTCACGCAGGCCAGTGCCGCCGCAACCGCAAGGATGATCTTGAGCGGTTTTCGCGCTCTGTGCGGCCTGCCGCTCTCCATTTTGGCGATTGTCTGCTGCACCAGTGCGTCGCTCGGCGTGATATTCTCATTCATGCCGCGGTACTGCTTGTGAAAATCCATCGTCCAACTCTCCTTTCATCAATTCGCGCAGCTGTGTCCGTGCGCGCGTCAGCCGTGTACGTATCGCGGACGGTTTTTCCCCGCTCATGCGCGCAATCTCCTCTGCGGTGTAACCCTCGTAGTAGAATAAATGCACTGCCGCGCGGTACTTAGGCGTCAGCCGCCGCAGGGCTTCATCCAGTGCGCTGTCCTCCGGCTCAGGAAACGGAATGCGATCATCGAGCGGTGTGTCGTGCCGCCGCCATGCCATGCGCCAGTGGCTTTTCAGGCAATTGAGCGTCACCCGCAGCAGCCATGCCTTTTCGTGCTCCACGCTGTCGAAAACCGGTCGTTTACGCACGGTCTGGAGAAAGACCTCCTGAAAAATATCGTCCGCATCGTGACGGCTGCGCGTCTGCGCATACGCCAATCGGTATACCATGTCACCGTAGACGCTGACGAGTTGTTCGGGTGTTTTTGCGGTCATGCTCCATCCTCCTTTCACCGGTAATACGAAATAAAAACCCGAAGTGCTACAAATTTTCGCAGAAATTTATCGCACTTCGGGTTGCATTTATTTTGTCCACGCTTGCTTGAGCAGCTTTGCCGCCTCGTCGATCTGCTGTTCGGTCAGACCGGCATAGCCGAGCACGAGTGTTGCTCGCGGCGGCTTGACCGGCGGCGTATAGTACGCCGAAAGCGGGTAAACGCGCACACCGACCGTCTTTGCGCGCTCAATAAGTTCGTGCTCGAGCATGCCGTTGCGCATGTGCAGCAGCAGGTGCAGACCGGCTTCCGAGCGCGAGACCTCATGCGGCAGGTCGGCCAGCTCGCGGTCAAGTGCGGCCATGAGCGCGTCGCGGCGTGCCTGATAGATCTTGCGGCTGCGGCTGATGTGCCGCTCGAAGCCGCCGGTGTGCATGAAGGCCGCCAGCGTGTGCTGGTCAAAGCTCGGCACGGTAGATGAGTACCGCGAAAACCGTTCACGATAGCGCGCCATCAACGCATTCGGCAGCACCAGATAGCCGATGCGCAGTCCGGGGGCAAGGCTTTTCGCAAAGGTGTTGACGTACACGACACGGCCTGTCCGATCTAGCTCGCCTAACGCCGGAATCGGGCGAGAGGCGTAGCGGAATTCGCTGTCGTAATCATCCTCGATGATGTAGCGGTCGGGCGCTTCCGACGCCCAGCGAAGGATTTCCAGTCGGCGGGCAGCCGTCATAACCGTGCCCAGTGGGAAATGGTGCGACGGCGTAAGGTATACCACCGATGCGTCACTCGCGGCCAGCGCGTCAGCACGCAGACCGTGCTTGTCCAGCGGTGTCGGACGCACGGTCACACCGTTCACTGCGAAAATCTGATACAGCTTGCGGTAGCCGGGGTTCTCGAGCGCGTACACACGGTCGCGGCCGAGCAGCTGAATGACAAGGTGCATCAGATACTCCGAGCCTGCGCCGATGAGGATGTTGTCCGGCGAGACATTGATGCCGCGGAAGTCGTGCAGGTAGCGCACGATCTCCTCTCGAAGTTCCGCCGCGCCACATGGGTCGGTCGCACGGAGCAGTGCACTCGAGTATTCGCTCAGCACACTGCGCGACAGCCGCGCCCATGTGGAGAACGGAAAGCAGCCGTTATCGACAAAATCCGTGCGAAAATCGTAAGGATAGGTCTCCTCAGAGGCGAAAATCGGCGACAAAGGCGGTGTAAATGGCTCCTGCGGCTCGGAGACTGGCACGGCAAGCTGCTCCTGCACAAAGTAGCCGCGCCTTGGCGCAGAGGCGATGTAGCCTTCGGCGGCAAGCTGACCGTAAGCGGTTTCCACGGTGATCTGGCTGACGCGCAGATTGGCCGCCAGCTGGCGTTTGCTCGGCAGGCGCGTGCCGCCGGGCAAGGCGCCGGACATGATGTCCGCGCGGACAGCGTGGTAGAGCTGCTCGTAGAGCGGCTGTTGGTCGTACGGTTTGAGATGGTAAGTCAGCATGGCCGGATGCTCCTTTCTTTGCGTCTTTTGCAAAATCTGTGCTGATTTTATGAGTTATCGCTTGCGAAGCGAACGAAATCTGCGCTGACGCCGCGCGGGCGCACAAGAGGGTAGACACCAAGGTTTCTACCCTCTTGTGAATCACCCGTTTCCTGTCATAGTCTGGCGCAGACCAGAGACCGGCGACCGCTGCGAAAATAGGGGTACGGCAGTCGGGTTACTCTTGCGTTTGTTTCGTAAAATATTCGCAGTTCCCGGATAGCTTACTGCTACACAGACCGGCTACTTCCAGCAGGCGCGACATACCCGTGTCGCGCAATTCGTTAGCGTGTTATCACAGACGGCACCTACGAAGATAAATGTTACCAAGTGTCTATATTCGCAGGTGCTGTCTACAATCTCCAGACTAACGATTCGTGCGGCACTGTTATGCCGCACCCAGCGTAGAGCCGCCGATCTGTGTAGCAGTCAGAAAACAGCTTGAGCATCTGCGGTTGAGAAATGGGCGGCCATTGGCCGCCCCTACGGAAGATGAACAGTACGGCCGTTCCCCCATAGTCTCAGCTCTGCAAATTTCGCCGTGCTCTCCCAAAGGGAAACGGGAGTCCCAAGAGGGTAGAAACCGCAGGTGTCTACCCTTTTGGTTTCCCCGGCGAAACCGCCGGGGAAACCGCCGGCGTTCCCCTCGCCTCGAAGGCGAAAAACTTACGTTAAATAAGCGCCATCGAACGCAGAATGAACAGCGTCAATGTCAGCGTAACCGCACTCAACGCCGTGCTGAGCACAATGATCGACGATGACAGCACATGATCACCGCCCATATTTTTCGCCATAACATAACCGGACGCTGTGCTCGGCGCACCGCACAGGATGACGATAGCCACCAGTGTCTGCTCGCGGAAGCCGAGCGCCACGCCCATCGGCAGAAAGATAGCACTCAGCAGCACCAGCTTGATAAACACGGCTGCACAGGTCGGGCCCAGCTTTTTGATTGCCTTTGCGCCCTCAAAACCCGCGCCGATGCTCAGCAGCGCCATCGGCGTTGCGCAGTTGCCCAGCATGGACAGACCCTTGTCCAGCATCGGCGGAAAGTCGATTGCCCGTAGCGAGAACGGCAGACCCGCGAAAATACCCAGTATGATCGGGTTGGTGATGATGCCGCGCAGCGTTTTGCCGACCAGGCCGCGGTGGTCCGCCTGCTGTGCGTCCGGAGCGGTGACAGTCAGCACCAGCACCGAAAAGATGTTGTACAGCGGCACGCTTGCCACGATCATCAGCGGCACAAGACCGGCATTGCCGTACAGATTCTGCACAAAGGCCACACCCAGTATCGCCTGCGAGCCGCGGAAAGCGCCCTGTGTAAACGCGCCCACCATACTCTTATCTTTAAGAAAGAGGGACGCGCCGATCCAGACGGCAAAAAAATACACCGTTGTCGCACCCGCACAGAAAAAGAAAAACACGGGGTCGAACTGCTCGGTGATGCGTCCCTGTGCGATATCGCGGAACAGCAGGATCGGCAGCAGCACCTTGAACGACAGACGGTCAATGTCGGTCAGCGTCTGCTTGGTGAAAAAGTTTTTGCTGCGCAGCCAGCGGCCAAGCACGATGATCGCAAAAATCGGCACGGTGGCATTCAGACAGAATATCAGGTTATCCATTGGTTTCTCCCTCCACGGCTGCTTCCTCGTGGCGGAAGAAGTCCTGCAGTTTCTCTAAGCTCTGCGCCAGAAGCGCGGTCTGCTCGGGCGAGAGCGTGTCCACCAAAGACGCGATCATACGCTCGTGAAAGTCCTTGTGGTACTCGTAGGCGGCCCTACCCTTGTCGGTGAGCATGATATTGACAACGCGGCGGTCCTCCTGGCTGCGCACACGGCGCACCAGTCCCTTGGCGACCAGCTTGTCGCACGCAACCGTCAGCGTAGCCAGTGTTACGCCGATTGACCTGGCAACCTCGCTCATACGCACAGGTTCCCTGTCACCGATCTTCTCGATGATGTGGATTTCGGTGATGGACACCGCGCTGCCCAGTCCGCCCGCCATGGCGCGTTCTTCGATTTTGTTGATCCGGCCGAACACATCGACCAGAAAGGAATTGAGTTGCTCTGCGTCTTCCATGTTCGCGCTGTCCCTCCGTTAGTTCGTTAATCTAACTAAATATTAGCATAAAATTGTCGAGCTTGCAACAAAAAAGGCGCAATCGAATGATTGCGTCAATGGATATAGGATTTTTCGAGCTAAATAATGAAGAATGGAAAATCGACGTGGTCGTGAATCAGTGTGCAAATAGTTTGGAAAACGGCGGGGTGAGGGCAGCCCGCCCTCACCCCGCCGTCTATCGGATTGGCACCATTGATAATGAACAAATGCTACCGTCACATACGCAGCACAAACGAAACTCGCGCAAGGATAGGCCATTTTCAATTCTGCATCATTTCACTGTGCATTTGTGCATTTTTATACAGACTTACACATTGCACAGTGCCGCTATCGCGGCCCTCAGGAGGGCACTCAGCGCGGCGAGCGTAATACACAGGAAATACGGCATCCTGCACGTTCGAAGCGAATACCGTCCGGTGGCTTCGCCGCCCTGCCAGACCATAGAGCATGCGGCAAGCAGCGCGGAGACGCTCAGCACGGCGGGTACGCCGGCTGCTCCGATGATGAGGGCGTTTCCTTCTCCCACGCTGACCGCGACGGTCATGGCAAGCACGAAGCCGCGTGCTGCGGCAACCGCACTCAGCAGCAGCTCTCTCGGGCGCAGAAAGGCGCACCCGAGCGGCAGCAGCACCCAGATGAGCGCGCACAGCGTGCTCTGCACCACATGCGCGGGCAATTCAGCCAGCAGACCGGAAAGCACTGCCGCGCCGTCCCCTTCGCCGGCCCGCAGACCGGTCAGACCGCCCGCCGCTGCACCGCACAGGAACATCGCACACAGGAACAGGAACACCGGCGTCCGCACCAAATCGTCAAAAAAACCGAGAATATGCTGTTTGTTCATACGTCTTCCCCCTTGGAAAAGTCATAGAACAGCATATTCCCGGTTTTATCTTTTTAGAACAACAGACGGACTTAGCCTTCCTCGTTGATCGTCTCGCACATCGCGTTCACAAGATCCTCGCAGGGCTTGCGCAGGAACGGACGTACCTTTTTGCTGATCTCGTAGGTTGCATACAGCTTGCCTTCCTCGTCACGGTGCAGCACGGCCGCGATCAACTCGGTTGCAGCGGCGATGCGGTCAGCCAGGTACGCAAGATCCACCTTTTCGCTGTCGCACACGGAAACTACCACGCGCTTCTGCGAACTGCTGGAAATCTTGGCAAGCTCGGTCGGCATTTCACGCTTGGAAGCGGTGAGCAGCACGATCTCGCTCTTGATCATGGCAGCAAGTTCGTCCTCGCAGATACGAACCTCGTCGTAGCCCTCTGCAGCCTTGCAGGCCGCCGCATTCTTCGCGGACAGGAACAGATTGCGCTGCGGTACGACCTTCTTCTCCAGGATGGCGCGGATCAGCTTCTGAAGATATTCACCTTCACCAAGCACGGAAACCAGTACATTCTGCGGCATAATATCATCTCCTTCACAGGGCAGTACAAATACAAGAGCAATTATACGCACAAACAGTCCGTTTCGCAACGGATTTTACGGATTCTTTTTACAATTCATCACTTCGACTGATTTGCACAAATTTTATCCATTGCCTTTAGGTAAATTGCACATTCCAGACGCTTACGCTCCATCTCGCAGCCGAGGTCGTAGGAGTCGTTCATGTCGTGGTTCATGTTGTAGTTTGCTGCCGAGCAGCCACCCGAGCAGTAGAACTTCGCCCAGCACTTCTGGCACTTCGGACGAGAATAGATGTTCATGCCGGCAAACTTCTGCGCGATGTCCATATTGAAGGACTGGTCGAGCACACTGCCCTGCTTGAACTCATCCTTGCCGACAAACTGGTGGCAGGGATAGATGTCGCCGTCCGGCGTTACGGCTACATACTCGTAGCCCGCGCCGCAGCCGCGCAGACGCTTGACAACGCACGGACCCTGATCCAGATCGACCATGAAGTGGAAGAAGGTAAACGGCTTGCCTTCCTTCTTACGCTCGAGCATGATATCGGTCAGACGGTCGTACTCGGCCTCGATCTTCGGCAGATCGTCCTCGGTCAAGTCGTAGCCGCAGCCCGGGTCAGCCGTTACCGGCTCGACGGAAAGGCGGTCAAAGCCTGCATCCGCGATGCTCAGCACATCCTCAGCAAAATCGAGGTTGTGCGAGGTGAACGTGCCGCGCGCGTAGTAATCGAGGTTCGGGTCGCGCTCGTCCACCAGCGCCTTGAACTTGGGCACGATGGTGTCATAGCTGCCCGTACCGGCTACCGTCTTGCGGAACTCGTCGTTGACCTCACGGCGGCCGTCGAGCGACAGCACGCAGTTGTCCATGTTCTCGTTGATGTACTTGCGCTTGTCCTCATCGAGCAGCAGACCGTTGGTGGTGATGGTGAAGCGGAACTTCTTGTTATACTTCTCCTCCAGGCTGCGGGCATAATCGACCGTCTGGGTAACGGTATCCCACGCCATGAGCGGCTCGCCGCCGAAGAAATCGACCTCGATGTTGTGACGCACGCCGGAACGCGCGATAACAAAGTCGATGGCCTTCTTGGCGATCTCGGGCGGCATGATCTTGCGGCCCTGACCAAAGTCGCCGGTGGATGCGAAGCAGTACTGGCAGCGCAGGTTGCAGTCGTGCGCTACATGCAGGCACAGGGCCTTGACCGGTGCATTCACCGGAATGTAGCGGCTTACGTCGATGTAATCATCCTGCGCGAACAGCTGACCGGCCTTTTTCAGCTCGTACAGCTCGTCGTATGCCTCGCGGATCTCGTCCGCGGTGTAGTCCGGCAGGGCGTCAATGATGCTCTGCGGACAGGTATCACCCATGTTTTCATCCAGCAGTCCGGACACTGCATAGCTGATATCATCGAGCAGATGTACCGCGCCCGAGTTGACATCGAGCACGAAATTCAGCCCTTTTTTCTGATAACGATGAATCATTTATTTTCCTCCGATATACAGGAACAAGGCGCACCCGCAGGCGCGCCTTGCATATTCCTTTTAAGCGTGATTACTTTGCGTGCTCGCACTTCTGGTTTGCCACGGTGCAAGAGGTCTTGCATGCGGACTGGCAGGAAGTCTGGCACTCGCCGCAGCCGCCGTGTGCTGCAGTCTGCTTCAGGGTTGCAGAAGTCAGGGTAGAAATATGCTTCATTTGATTTCCCTCCTATTTTTTGATGTGGCTGTAACGCTTCTTTTTCCGCATATTGGCACCGGCGTAACCGCCCAGTGCCGAGGCGATCAACGAGCAGAGCAGGCTGATCACCGTGCGTACAAAATGAATGGATTGACCGAGCGGCAGCACCGCAACGATCAGCAGGATCAGAAAAACCGCAAAACCTGCGCCGAGCGACCAGAAAAACTGGTTTTCGCCTGCGCGCTTTGCAGCGACCAGTGCGGCAAGCGCACTGCCGAGTGCAAGGAACACCAGTGCACAAGGCGCTATTGCACCCTCTGCCAATGTGCCGCGGTGAACGAGCACCGCACCGAGCAGCATCAGCAGCAGAGTACCGAGCAATCCGGCAAGCACCGACGGTAAAAGGATACCGACCGGTGACTGACCCTCATTGGTTTTTCTCATCATTTCATAGCCTCCCGCCGAATTTTATTTATATGTCATGCTATTCGGCAAGAAATGGGGTTATTACTTTGCGTCCTTCTTTGCTTCCTTGGGCGCCTCGACCGTCTCGGTCGCCGGAGCCTCCTTACCGCGGATCGCCCAGCGGTAAATCTTGAGCTTCGTGCGGTCGCTCGAAGACTCGATGACCAGAACGTCGTCCTTGATGCTGACTACGCGGCCGATAAAACCACCGATGGTGGAAATCTCATCACCGATCTCGATGGAGTTACGCATATCGCGCTCCTGCTTGTCGCGCTTGCGCTGCGGACGGATCAGGAAAAAGTAGAATACGACGATCAGAACTACAAACGGCAAAAACTGCGCGATAATCGCGCCATAATCCGACAGAGCCGGCATTTTGTCCAATGCCATAACCATGGTTACACCTCCCTATGCAATTTGCTGTAAATACTCACTATATTATACTGGATATTCTGTCAAATTACAAGTCCTTTTTGGAGGCAATACCACATAATTCAGCTGCGGCGCTTTACGGAAATTTTGTATCCTGATATCGGCCTCGATTCCTTGCGCGAGTTCCATCCGCGCTGCCGCGATTTCTTGCAATACACAAAACATTGCTGCGAAACCGCGCCTAATCAGTACGCAAAATTTACTCGTAAATCGCTCTTGCTGTATTATGCGGTACTGCCTCTTTATTTGTGCTACTTAAGCTATTCACAGCATAAAATAGCAGTATCTTATCGAAACGAGGTGCTGACCATGCTTTTCCCTGCTTTATTTGCGCTCGGCGGTGCATTTTTCTTCTTTGTGCTGCGTGTACAGGGCGCGGACGGATCGTTTCCCAAGCCGCTCACGCCCGATGAGGAGGCGGTTCTGCTGCGCCGCATGCAGCAGGACGGGGACGCCGAGGCACGGGAAAAGCTGATCGAGCACAATCTCAGACTGGTAGCGCATATTGTAAAAAAGTATTACGCTGTAAGTACGGAGCAGGACGATCTGCTGTCCATCGGCACGATCGGGCTGATTAAAGCCGTGAACACCTTTAAGGCGGATAAGAATATCCGGCTGGCGACATACGCCTCCAAATGCATCCAGAACGAGCTGCTGATGTATTTCCGGCAGAAGCGCAAGAGTGCGGGCGAGCTTTCGCTCTCGGACACGCTCGAATCGGACGGCGACGGCAATGCGCTTGCCCTGCAGGATATCATCTGCTGCGAGGACAGCGGTCTGTCCGCCGTTGAGGAGCAGGACCGGTACCATGCCATGCACCGCGCGCTGGCAGGCTGTCTCTCTCCGCGGGAACGCGAGATCATCCGCCTGCGGTACGGCATCGGTCTGGCCTCTCCCCTGCCGCAGCGTGAGATTGCCGCACGGCTGGGTATTTCGCGCAGCTATGTTTCGCGCATTGAAAAGCGTGCGCTCGAAAAGCTGCGGGAGGCTCTCGAACGCGAGGGACGGCCGCCGTAAAAGCGACGGTTGTCCCCTTCCGAAAAAATTTTTAATTTTTTTCGAAAAAAGGGTTGACGAATCCCGGATTCTGATATATACTAAACAAGTCGTCAGCGATGAGTCATCAAAACGACAGCAAAACTTAACAAATAGCCGAATTGTGTAAAGGTAGCACGACAGACTCTGACTCTGTTTGTGAGGGTTCGAATCCTTCTTCGGCTGCCACCGAAAACCGTCTTTTTTGAAAAGACGGTTTTTCTTTTTCCTTTTCGTGGTTTTCCTGTGACGGCTATTTGACAGACGGTCTCTCTCCCGATATACTAAAGTATATGTAAAGGAGCGATTACCATGTTTTGCATGAACTGCGGCACGCAGCTGCCGGACGGCGCAAAATTCTGCATGAACTGCGGCACAAAGGTCGGTGAGGTCGGCGCAGGTGCTGTCCCCTCCGGCAAAAAATATCCCTCGTACGCGATGCTGTATCCGAACAGTATGGCTTATCTCGAGTCCCCTGCCTATCAGCGCGAGCGCGGTCTGATGAAGCAGTCCGAGCTTGGCGCGACGCCGTATGCGGGCTTTGATTTTACCAACTATGTTTCTCTGGACGACGGCACGATGGTCGGCTTTGTGTTCGGGCACACCGCGCGTTACCGCGCTGCCGAGGACTTCGGCTACAATCTCTATCGCCTGAATCCGGACGGCACAGCTGTTTTTCTGAACGCCGGCTGCAAACGCGGCGGCGCCGAGCTGTATGTGCAGGACGGAAAAGCGCACTGGACGGTGAATGGAGAAGCGTTTTCCGCATCTATTTGAGCATTAAGGCAATACCGCATAATTGAACAAGAGTGATTTGCGAGTAAATTTTGCGTACTGACGAGGCCCAGTTTTGCGGTAATACTTGATGTATTACCGTGAAACTGCAACAAAGTCAGGACACAAAATTTCCGCAAAGCACCGCCGCTTTAATTGTGCGGTGTTGCCTTAGGGCACCTGGGATCAGGTGCTTTTATTTTTGCATAATTTTTCGTAAAACCGCTTGACTTGGAGCACACTCCAAGTGATAGAGTGAGTCTAGAAAAAATATTCAGGAGGAAAACTATGTATATCGAGAACATCAACGGTCCCGCTGACGTGAAGAAGCTGAACATTAAGCAGATGACCGTGCTTGCGTCCGAAATACGTGATGCACTGCTGACCAAGCTGAGCCGTCACGGCGGCCATTTCGGCCCGAATTTCGGTATGGTAGAGGCAACCATCGCACTGCACTATGTCTTCGAGTCCCCGAAGGACAAGTTTGTATTCGACGTTTCCCACCAGTCCTATCCGCACAAGATGCTGACCGGCCGCAAGGACGCTTTTCTCTACGAGGAGCACTACGACGACGTTTCCGGCTACAGCAACCCGCACGAGAGCGAGCACGACCATTTCACCATCGGCCACACCTCCACCTCGGTCAGTCTGGCCTGCGGTCTGGCCAAGGGCCGCGACCTCAAGGGTGAGGACGGCAACGTGGTCGCTATCATCGGCGACGGTTCGCTCAGCGGCGGCGAAGCGCTCGAAGCACTCAACTATGCGGCAGAACTGGACGGCAACCTGATCATCCTCGTCAACGACAACGATATGTCCATCGCGGAGAATCATGGCGGTCTGTATCAGAACCTGCGCCTGCTGCGCGAGACGGGCGGCAAGGCCGAGTGCAACCTGTTCCGTGCGATGGGTCTGGATTACCGCTTTGTAGCCGACGGCAACGATATTGCTTCGCTGATCGAGGTATTTAAGGCCGTAAAGGACAGCAGGCAGCCGGTTATTGTGCATATCGTCACCCAGAAGGGCAAGGGCTACGCGCCTGCCGAGCAGCACAAGGAGGCATGGCACTACTGTGCGCCGTTCCATCCGGAGACCGGCGAGCCGCTGATGGACATGAGCGGCGAGTGCTATGAGAGCATTACGCTCGACTTTATGATGAAGAAGATGCAGGATGACCCGTCTGTGTGCATGATCACCTCGGGTACGCCGACCGTGCTCGGCTTCACCGAGGTGATGCGTAAGAAGGCCGGCAGGCAGTTCATCGACGTAGGCATTGCCGAGGAGAACGCGGTTGCACTGGCGTCCGGTATCGCAGCAAACGGCGGCAAGCCGGTCTACGGCGTGTACAGCACGTTCATTCAGCGCGCTTATGACCAGATTTCGCAGGACCTGTGCATCAACAGCAACGCAGCTACCATTACCGTTGCGTGGGGCTCGGTTTACGGCATGAACGATGTAACGCATCTCGGTCTGTACGACATTCCGATGTTGGCGAACATCCCCAATCTGGTTTATCTGGCGCCGACTACCAAGGAAGAATATCTGGCGATGCTCGACTGGAGCATTGAGCAGAACGAGCACCCGGTCGTTATCCGCATGCCGGGCGGCGCACTGGTTTCGGACGGAAAGGCTGTTACCAAGGACTTCGGCAGGCTGAACACCTACGAGGTTAAAGAGAAAGGTACCCAGGTTGCCGTAATCGGTCTGGGTTCGTTCTACCCGCTCGGCGAGCAGGCGGCGGCGCTCATCAAGAAAAAGACCGGCGTACAGCCGACCCTTATCAACCCGTACTATATCACCGGCGTGGATACTGACCTGCTCGAGAGCCTCAAGGCGGAGCACGATGTGGTCATCACCCTCGAGGACGGCGTACTCGACGGCGGCTTCGGTGAGAAGATTGCGCGTTTCTACGGTGACTCTGACATGAAGGTACTGAACTTTGGTCTCAAGAAGGAGTTCCTCGACCGCTATGACGCAGACGAGGTACTGAAGGACAATCACCTCACCGCAGAACAGATTGCGGAGGATGTGGAGAAGGTTCTCTAAAAATCGCGCGTAAGCGCGCATAAAATAGCATTTGCTCTGCAAATGCAAGAAAACCGAGGACATGCGCCACGCAGCGCGGCCAAAAAAAGCCGCGCAAGGATAGCGTTCGGTTTTTTTACATCTGGAGGGAGAAAGTTTCTGAATAGGAACTTTCGGACGACTTTGGAACGGCTCACGGTCCGTTCCTGCTTGTCGGCGGAACCGTGGTTCCGCGACAGCCCAAACGTGAAAGGCTTCGGAGCAATGCTCCGAAGCCTTTCGCGCTGTATGTCAAGTTTGGGGAGGTTTATGCCAGTCCAAGCTCCTTTACGCGAGCCTGTGCCGCTGCCAGACGTGCGATCGGCACGCGGAACGGCGAGCAGGAAACGTAATTCAGACCAACATTGTGGCAGAACTCGACGGAGGACAGGTCGCCGCCGTGCTCGCCGCAGATGCCGAGCTTGATGTCCGGACGGGTGCGCTTGCCTTCTGCAACAGCGAAGCGGATCAAGCGGCCTACGCCGTTCTGGTCCAGACGAGCGAACGGATCGGACTCGAGGATCTTCTTGTCGAAGTAAGTCTCCAGAATGCGGCCCACGTCATCACGGGAGAAGCCGTAGGTCATCTGGGTGAGGTCGTTGGTGCCGAAGGAGAAGAACTCCGCTTCCTTGGCCACATCGCCTGCGGTGACTGCGGCACGCGGCGTCTCGATCATCGTGCCGACCATATACTTCATCTTCAGACCGGACTGCTCGATCAGCTCGTCAGCCTTAGCCTTGATAACCTTCTTTACAAAGCGCAGCTCATTGACCTCGGATACCAGCGGAACCATGATCTCCGGCGTGATATGCAGGTCGTCTTCCTTCCAGACGTTGATAGCTGCGGATACGATAGCCTCGGTCTGCATCTCGGCGATCTCCGGATAGAGAACGTCCAGACGGCAGCCGCGGGTACCCAGCATCGGGTTGAACTCGTGCAGGCTTTCTACCTTGCCCTTGAGCTTGTCGAAGGATACGCCCATCTCATCGGCCAGCTCCTTGATCTCGTCATCCTCGTGCGGGAGGAACTCATGAAGCGGCGGGTCAAGCAGACGGATGGTAACCGGCAGGCCGCCCATCGCGCGGTAAATTGCCTCAAAGTCGCCGCGCTGCATAGGCAGGATCTTGGCCAGAGCCGCCTTGCGCTGCTCGAGCGTATCGGAAATAATCATCTCACGAACCGCCTTGATGCGGGCCGGCTCGAAGAACATATGCTCGGTACGGCAGAGGCCGATGCCTTCTGCGCCGAACTTGCGGGCCTGCGTTGCATCACGCGGGGTATCGCCGTTGGTGCGAACGTGCAGGGTGCGAATCTCGTCAGCCCAGCCCATGAAGCGGCCGAAGTCGCCGGTCAGCTCAGCCTCCTGCGTTGCGATCGCGCCGAGGTATACGTTGCCGGTGGAGCCGTCGAGCGAAATAACGTCACCCTCGTGCACTACCGTGCCGTCGGCAAAGGTCAGGGTCTTATCCTCTTCGGAAACCTTGATGCCGTTTACGCCTGCTACACAGCAGGTGCCCATGCCGCGGGCTACTACGGCTGCGTGCGAGGTCATGCCGCCGCGGGCGGTCATGATGCCTTCGGATACGGCCATGCCGTCGATATCCTCCGGAGAGGTCTCCTGACGGACAAGGACAGCCTTGATGCCGGTCTTGTGGGCCTTAGCTGCATCATCTGCGGTGAAGTAAACCGCGCCGCAGGCTGCACCGGGCGATGCCGGCAGACCGGTGGTGATCGGCGTAGCTGCCTTGAGAGCTGCCGGATCGAACGTCGGGTGCAGAAGTGCGTCAAGCTGCTTTGCCTCGACCTTCATAACCGCCTGCTCCTTGGTGCAGACGCCTTCGTCCACCAGATCAACCGCTACCTTGAGCGCTGCCTGTGCGGTGCGCTTGCCGTTACGGGTCTGCAGCATGTAGAGCTTGCCGTTTTCGATGGTGAACTCCATATCCTGCATATCGCCGTAATGCTTCTCAAGACGGCTGGAAATGTCAACAAACTGCTGATAAACCTCCGGCATGGTATCTGCCAGCGCAGAGATCGGCTGCGGGGTGCGGATGCCGGCTACAACGTCCTCGCCCTGTGCATTCATCAGGAACTCGCCGTACAGCTTCTTTTCGCCGGTGGCCGGGTTGCGGGTGAAGGCTACGCCGGTGCCCGAGGTCTCGCCCATATTGCCGAATACCATGGACTGTACGTTTACAGCAGTGCCCCAGCTGTGCGGGATGTCGTTCATACGGCGGTAGGTGTTCGCACGCGGATTATCCCACGAGCGGAATACCGCGCGGACAGCCTCCATCAGCTGCTTCTTCGGGTCCTGCGGGAAATCTTCGCCGAGGGACTTCTTGTAGTGATCCTTGAACAGAACGATCAGCTCGGACATATCGTCCGCGTCCAGTTCATTATCCATCTTAACGCCCTTTTTGTCCTTTACCTGGTCGATAAACTGCTCGAAGGTGGACTTAGGCAGCTCCATAACAACGTCAGAGAACATCTGAATGAAACGGCGGTAGGAATCGCGTGCGAAACGCGGGTTATTGGTCAGCTTGGCAACTGCTTCGCAGATCTCGTCGTTCATGCCGAGGTTAAGGATGGTATCCATCATGCCGGGCATGGATGCGCGCGCACCCGAGCGAACGGATACGAGCAGCGGGCGCTCGGGATCGCCGAGAGTCTTGCCGGTGGTCTTTTCGAGCTTATCGAGGTACTCCAGAATCTGATCCTGAATATCCGGATAAATAGTCTTGCCGTCCTCATAATAACGGGTGCAGGCCTCGGTGGTGATGGTGAAACCCTGCGGCACAGGCATGCCCAGTCCGGTCATTTCAGCCAGATTGGCACCCTTGCCGCCAAGCAGCTCACGCATTTTTCCGTTGCCCTCCGGGAACATGTAAACATACTTTTTCATTTGGGTATTTCCTCCGTTTCGATTGATGCTCTCTCTAATACTCATTCTCTTTATCACGCAAGCACATTATAGCACGTTAGCGGTGAAATATTCCATTGTAGTATTATACCGATTTCCCACGAATATATTGTGCACTTTGACCAATTATGTATTTTTAACCAAAACTCAAACGTTTGCGTAAAATCCATCTTTTTAATTTATCAGAAATTTTGTCCGATTTTTATTTTATCTTTTCCTGTTTTTCTCGATTTTTACGGTGTTTTGGGCGTAAATACGTTTCATGCCCATCAGCCTTCATTTCATTAGGCGTAATGCACAAATTCCTGCAAAGAAAATCGGCGGTCTGAGGCAGACCGCCGATGGAAGCGAAGGAATTGCTGGAAACCACGACACTGATCGCAGGGATGCCGTCGTAGCTGGTCTCGTAGAGCTTGACCGAATACGGATACGTCGAGGACGAGGTGAACGAGCCGCCGGTGAACTGGTAGAAGGTATTTTCGCCCAGTGCGGCATAGTAGCGGAGCAGAATCTTGTCGCCGGCTTCTACCTCTCCCCTGTCGTAGTAGTAGGTGGTCGTGGTGCCCTCCCGGATGGTGCCAAGCAGCGCAACACCGGTCACCGTGCCGAAATCCGGCACCGGATAGTGCTTGCTGTAGCAGCGCGACGCATCCGGCTTGTGGTTGCGGTTATACTCGCCGGGAGAGTACGCCGTACCGTCTCCGATCAGGTTGTTCAGGTAGCGGATCGGCACCGAGTAAGACGGTACGCCGCCGGAATGGCTGCTGACCGTAATGCCGACAACCTTGCCCTCATCGTTGATGAGCGCACCGCCGGAATTGCCGCTGATGACCTGCGCCGTGCTTTCGATCATCGGTGCAAGGTAATCGTCGTTTTCCGGGTCGGTCACCTTACCGGTCGTGACCGTTGCGGCGCCGCCGCCCGGGTAACCAAGCGCGTAGACCGTGTCGCCTTTCTCGACCTCGGTGGTAACACCGAGGTACGGCAGCGTGCTGCCGACTACACGGATATGCGCGATGTCCGCGTCCGCGTCAAAGTTGTAGATCGTGACCTCACGCTTGGTGCCGTCGTACATCTCGGCCACAAGGCGGTAAACGCCGTTGACAAGGTGTCCGCAGGTCACCGCGTCGCCGCGTGCGCTGAGCACAACGCCGCTGCCGATGCCGAGGATGTTGTTCTTGTAATCGTAGGCGTACAGCTTGAAAATCGCCGGTACACAGGCACTGAACACCTCGTCCGCCGTCATGCCGACATGTGCTGCCACAGTGAAGCTCTGCCGCAGATCCGGCTTTGCCATACGGGTGACGATAGCCGCAACCTCGCTGCGGCGAATGTTGGTGTTCGGCTTGAAATCATGCGCGTTGTTGCTGCCCGTAAGTACGCCCGCCCGGTACAGACGGTACACATCAGCGGCATAGCCTGCCGACATGTCAACATCCGCAATCGCACCGTCCGCAATGTCGTTGATCGCGGTCAGGGCGTCCTCCGGCAGCGCGTTTGCAAAGATGGACGCAAACTGTGCTCGGGTCGCCGGCTGATCGTAATTCACATAAGTCGTGTTAATAATACCATTTTCCAATGCATACGTCACATACGGCTGATACCACGGACGGACTTTGTCAAAATCCGCACTGCCGTTAACATATATACTATGTAGGCAAGCCGCCAGTTTGATTGCCTGAGCAATCGTCAGGTTGCTGTTCGGCTTGAACTGGGTGGCGTTTACGCCGTCCACCAGCTTGTATTCATACGCCGCCTGAACATTCTGCGCGTACCACTCGGTTGAGGGCACGTCGGTGAACTGTCCGGCAGGATACGTTGTTTTCGAAGTAAAGTTTTCATAGCCCGCAAAAGCCGCAGGCAGCATGCCGACCATCAGCGCAGCCGCTGTGATCAGACTGAGCAATCGTTTTTTCACGAATTGCATTCCTCCCTTTTGAGGCGTGGGTTTGTGGATTGGGATACAGGGCCGCAGAGCGACCCTGTACTTCTTTCTTGATGATACACCAAAACCGTGAGGAATTGGTGAATTTTCTGTGAAATCAGTTCTCGTAAGCGGCTACGATCTCGCCGATATACATGGTGTGGTAGTCGTGATCGCCGTACCACTTGTCCTGCACTTCCTGAGCCATATCGTCCGGTGCGATGTCGGTCACACCGCGCTTGCGGCAGATGAGTACCAGCTCAGCCTCCTCGAAGGTCGGCTGACCCTCTACGAATACCGGCGTCAGACCGCTCTCGTGCATCTTATCCATGTCACGGCCGGACTTGGAGCCGAGGGTATTCAGTGCCTGACGGTTGCCGTCCTTGAGCACGGTCAGGGTGAAATACTCGCCCGCGTCTACAAACTCCTTGGTGAAGCGGCTCTTGCGGATATAGCAGGTCGCACTCGGCTTGCCCCACATAACGCCTACAGCACCCCAGCTTGCGGTCATGGTATTCCACTTGTCCTCGGTGCCTGCGGAAATCAGCATCCACTTCTGACCGATCAGTTCGAACGGATTGAAAGACTTTTCGGCAATGTTGATCTTCTTCATGATATGTTACCTCCTGAGAGAATTGTTTAGCAAATTGAGAATTGAAAATGGAGAATGGAGAATTATAGAACGGCACAAAGATAGCGTTCATTTTCCATTACTGCTGCTTGTCGAGCGGCATTGTGCGGCGCAGCTTCATCTCCTGCCAGTCCTCACGCGAAATGAGTATCTGGCGCGGCTTCGAGCCTTCGGATGGGCCGATGATACCGCGGTCCTCGATCTGGTCGATAATACGCGCGGCACGCGAATAGCCCAGCTTCAGACGGCGCTGCAGCATGGATGTGGATGCCTGGCGGCAGTCCATGATGACCTCAATGGCTTCCTCGATGAGTTCATCCTCATCGTCGCCCAAATCGTTCGTGCCGCTGCTGCCGCCGCCCTTGTTATTGCCCACCTGCTCGGCCTGCTGCTCGATGTGCTCAAGGATTTCCTCGCTGTACTCGGCGGTGCTGGTCTCCTTGATGCGGGCAATAACAGCTTCGATCTCCTCGTTGGAGATGAAGCAGCCCTGTACACGGGTCGGCTTGCCCTCACCGAGCGGTGCATACAGCATATCGCCCTTGCCGATCAGCTTTTCTGCGCCGGTCGTGTCCAGAATGATACGCGACTCGATCTGGCTGGCTACCGCAAACGCGATACGCGACGGGATATTTGCCTTCATAATACCGGTGATAACGTCAGCCGACGGACGCTGCGTTGCTACAACAAGGTGCATGCCTGCGGCTCGTGCTTTCTGTGCGATACGGCAGATGGAGTTCTCGACTTCCTTGGCGGCGACCATCATCAGGTCAGCCAGCTCGTCGATAACGATGACGATCTGCGGCAGCACCTGATACTGCTCGGGATGACCGTCCTCGGTCTGCTCGGCTTTGGCCTTTTCGGAACGCATGAGGTCGTTATAGCCGACCAGATTGCGCACCTGATGGTCTGCGAACAGCTTGTAGCGGCGTTCCATCTCACCAACCGCCCAGTTGAGCGCACCGGCGGCCTTTTTCGGATCGGTAACAACCGGAATCAGCAGGTGCGGAATGCCGTTATAGTTGCCCAGCTCAACCATCTTCGGGTCCACCATAATCAGGCGGACTTCCTCCGGCGTGGACTTGTACAGCAGCGAGATCAGCATGGAGTTGATGCACACCGACTTACCGGAGCCGGTGGTACCGGCAATCAGCATGTGCGGCATCTTGGCAATGTCACCGATGACCGGCTTGCCGGTGATGTCCTTGCCGACGGCAAAGGACAGGCGGCTTTTCGCGTTGGCAAACGCAGGCGAGCCGATACACTCGCGGATAAAGACCGTATTGACGGTTTTGTTCGGCACCTCGATGCCGACCGCGACCTTGTCCGGAATGGGCGCGATACGCACGTTTGCCGCGCCGAGCGACAGTGCAATGTCGTCCGCCAGTGCGGTGATGCGCGAGATTTTGATGCCGCGCGGGATGGTCAGCTCAAAGCGGGTGACCGACGGTCCGCGGACAATGCCGATGATCTGCGCCTCGATGTTGAACGAGTCGAGCGTATCGAGCAGGCACGCCGAGCTTTCGCGCAGCTCGGTCTCCGCACCGGCTACCGAAGCGTGCTTGCCCTGCGTCAGCAGGTCGATCGGCGGGTAGTCGTACACCGGCGCGGGGGCCTTCTGGCTCTCGTCGATCTGCTCGTTCATGGCCGCCTGCTCGATTTCCGAGATGTTCTCGGTCTTTTTCGGCTTGGATGCCGGCGCGGGAGCCGCCTCATGCTCGGGCTCCGGCTCGGAAGCGTGCGTCGGTTCTTCCTCCGGCTGCTTGTTTTCAACCAGATCCATAATGCTTCCGGCCTTTTTCTTCACGTTATCGCGCAGTGAGCGCAGATATTCGTCCGGCGCGATTGCCTTGCCGTGGCGCTTGTTCGGGTCGATCAATTCCTCGCCCGGCTTATCCTCTCCGGGCGGATCGGCGTCGATCGGGATGTCAAAGTCGGATTTACGGTGTGCACGGCGCTCTTCTCGGCGCTGTGCATGCGCAGCTGCCGCTTCGTGGATGTTCGGCAGCTGAACAGGCGCTTCGTAGCGCTCACGCTCCTCCTCGTCCTCGTATTCATACTCAGGCGGACGAACCATGTCGTACAGCGCCTGCGGCGTGATGCGACAGGCCACCAGCAAAGTCACGATGAACAGCACCAGCAGGATGAGCAGTGCGCCGATGGACGAGAGCGCCCACTCGAGCAGGATGTACAGACCGCCGCCCAGCAGACCGCCGGACGAGCCTTCCATACCGGTAGAGAGCAGACCGCTGAGCGTGCTCATGGACAGGTCGTACTCATTTGCACACGAAAAGGCGTGAATGATACTGCCGATCAGCAGCGGCATGAGCGCGATACACGTTCCGCGCAGACGCACGGGACCCTTGGGACGCGCAAACAGCAGCACGGCGATGCCGATCAGCGCAAACGGCATGACATACGCACCCTTGCCGATGAGCGCACCGATGCCGCGGTGCAGCCACTTGAGCAGCACGCCGTCGATCGGCAGGATCGACAGCAGGCACAGCAGACCGACAATGCCCCAGATTGCGCCCCAGACCGGACGGGACAGGATCGGACCGAGTTCCTCCGGCTGCGGCTGTGCCGCACGCTTGCCCTTGGGTGCGCTTTTCGTCGATTTTTTAGTTGTGGTTTTCCTTGCAGCCAAAACTTTTATCCTTCAACTTTCTTTGTGATTCAATCTGACGGCGTTCTGCGCCGTTTTTCCGCTTTCTGCGGATACTCTGCAAGTATATTATAGCATAGAAATCCGATTTTTACCACTGTTTTTCCGGAAAACAGCGGCCGGTCTGCTCGTTTAGCCGTTCTCCGCGATGATGCGGTCGATGGCGGCTGCTACGCCGTCCTGTGCGTTGGTGAGCGTCTCGCGCAGGCACAGATTTTTAACGGCTGCGCTTGCGTTTCCCATCGCAATCGGGAGGGCTACGGCGTTCAGCATTTCGAGGTCGTTTTCGCTGTCGCCGATGGCCGCGGCGTGGTCGAGGTCGGTGCCCAGCTCTCGGCACAGCATGCCGAGAGCAACGCCCTTGTCCGCGGCCGGCGTGATGACCTCGAGGTTGTCAGCCGCGCTGCTCATCACGCGGATACCCGGAATCTGTTCCAGTTGCGCACGGGCGCGCACGAGCATGACCGGGTCATGGCTGCGGATGAACATTTTATCGACCGAAACATGGTTTGTGGCAATATATTCCGCAACAGACGGCACAACCTTTTTCGAGCTTAAATAGCCTTCATTCGACTTATATTTGCCAAATTCAATATCATCATACGGGGTAATGAGCAGCGTCTCTCCTGCATACACCATTGTGATCATGCCGATGCGCTCCACCACGGCAGACGCACGCACAGCAGCTTCCCACGGCATGGACATGCGCATGGTGCAGCGCTCCTGCGACACGCTCGACAGCGTCGCGCCGCCCGAGGTGACCATCTGGTCATCCGTGCCGAGCATGAGTGCAAAGTCGCGTGCCTCACCGCAGATTCGTCCGGTGGAGACCACAACATGAATACCGCTCTCGCGGGCACGGCGCACGGCATCGGCGGTCGCCGGAGAGACCTGATTCTGCGGATTGAGCGCGGTTCCGTCTAAATCGAGCGCGATAAGGTCGATTTTTTTCATCTTCTTTCCTCCTGATACTGGCGCTGCTGCGCCGCATATTTCCCATCTTATTCA
This sequence comes from Butyricicoccus sp. AF18-9LB, assembly GCF_027684505.1. Classification (NCBI taxonomy): domain Bacteria; kingdom Bacillati; phylum Bacillota; class Clostridia; order Eubacteriales; family Butyricicoccaceae; genus Butyricicoccus; species Butyricicoccus sp. AF18-9LB. The sequence continues at coordinate 166,430 of NZ_JAQCWA010000002.1, read as the reverse complement.
GCATACCGCAGCTGGGCAAAAATTGCAAGCAAATAAAAAATCGAACATTTGTTCTTGACAAATTCGGATTTTGCTCCTATTCTATGGCTCATCGAAAGGAGGTGAGGCCATGTGCAGCGAAAACGAAAAGCCGGATCAGCTGATCCGCATGCTGTACGACATCGCAGACGATGCGGAAGCACCCGCGAACAGCCGGCTCAGCGCGATCAAGGAAATCCTCGACCGGACGGTCGGCAAGGGCGTGATGCTGGGCGGCGAGCAGACCGAAGCTCAGCCAGTGGAGATCGTGTTTCGGATCGTAGACGATACGAATTCCCCGTAACACGGCGGCAGGCGGCGTTCATGCAGTCGGACACGCTTGAAACGCTGTTCGGCGGCGCGGCAGGCGGCGGCAAAAGCCACGGTCAGCTGCTCGATGCTTTGCGGTTTGCGGTGTGCTATCCGGGTTCACGGCAGCTCATGCTGCGAAGGACCATGCCGGAGCTGGAGCGCTCGCTTGTACCGGCGGCTTTGCGGCTGTATCCGCAGTGCATTGCAAAGTACAAGGTGAGTGAGCACCGGTGGGATTTTGCAAACGGTTCAGCGCTGGAATTCGGGTACTGCGACGCGGAAAGCGACGTGACCAGGTACCAGAGCGCGGAATACGATGTCATCCGGTTCGATGAGCTGACACATTTCACCGAAAGCCAGTTCACCTATCTGCTGTCGCGTATCCGCGGCACGAACGGATTCCCCAAGCAGGTCAAGGCGACGACCAATCCCGGCGGTGTCGGTCACCAGTGGGTGAAGAGCCGTTTTATCGACTCCATGCCGCCGGACACCGTGCGCGAGTTCGACGGCGGCACGCGGCTGTTTCTGCCCGCAAGACTGGGTGACAACCCGTTTCTCCGCAAGGCGGATGCAGGCTACGAGAAACGCCTGAAGCTGCTCTCTCCCACCGATCGGAAAGCACTGCTCGACGGCGTGTGGGAACTGAACGAGGGACAGTATTTCAGCGAATTTTCGCGCGACCTGCATGTTGTAAAGCCGTATGCCATCCCGCATGACTGGCGGCGCTGCCTGACCATTGACTACGGTCTGGACATGCTGGCAGCGCTATGGATTGCGCAAAGTCCGGACGGACACAGCGTGGTCTACCGCGAGCTCTACCGTCCGGGACTCATCATTTCGGATGCAGCGGCGCAGATACTTGCCTGTGAGACGGCCGGAGAACACATTGACTGCCGTCTCGCGCCGCCCGATCTGTGGAACCGACGGCAGGAAACCGGCAGAAGCGCGGTAGAGCTGTTCGCGGACAGCGGACTGGATTTTGTTAAAAGCAGCAATGAACGCGTCGCCGGATGGCTGGCGCTGCACGAGCTGCTCATGCCGCGCAAGGATACGGACGGCGCCGTTCGTCCCAGACTGACGATTTTCGACACCTGCCGCAATCTGATCCGCACGCTGCCTGCACTGCAGCACGACAAACGCAATCCGTCCGACACAGCGAACACGCCGCACGAGCTGACCCATGCGCCGGATGCGCTCCGCGGGTACGCCGCGACCGTGTACGAGCCGGTTAAGGCTGTCCCTCAGTCAGCGTATGACTGCGAGGTAGGCGAATTTCTCAGGTTTTAGCACAGCAAAGGAGGATTTGATGGAAATTTTATGTTACACGCTGTCTGCGGCGATACTGGTCCTGACCGGTGCAATCATCTCCGGCGGTGTGGTTCTGCCGCGGCGTTTGCCAAAGGAGCACACGGCAGAATCTACGCCGGAGGATACGCTCAGCCGCGATCTGGCGGCGCTGATGAACTACGGACGAGAGGAGGACAACGATGAAATTTGATCCGTCACCGACGGCAATCTGGAAGAAATATGAGCGCGACCGCGACTACAAGCGCTCAATCGGTTTATACGACCGTGTTCGGCGCAACGAGGCGTTTTACCTCGGCAGGCAGTGGGAGGGGCTGCGCGTGCAGTCGCTCGACCCGCTGATCTTCAACGTGCTGCGCCGCTGCGTCAACCTGTTTGTGGCCATGCTGGTCTCCGACGATGTGGCGGTACGCGCCCAGCCGTTTGACATGGATGAGGACGGGCGGCAGACCGCGCATGTGCTCGAACGCGCGTTTGCATCCGCGATCGAGCGTTCGGGTGTCAAGGCACTCGGCCGCCCGCTGCTGAAAAACGCCTGTGTGGACGGTGATGCTTGCTTCTACATGCACTTTGATCCGGCGCTTGAGACCGGTCAGGCGGTTAAGGGCGATATTGCGGTGGAGCTGATCGATTCCACGAACATCTGCTTCGGCAACGCCGCCTGCGATGAGGTACAGCGCCAGCCGTACATTATCATTGCCATGCGGCGCGATGCGGACGAGGTGCGCCGCGAAGCGCGGGAGAACGGACTCTCCGCGGACGAGATCGAAGCCATCCGGCCGGATGACAGCGGCGAATACCACCGTTACCGTACCTCGGCGGACGGCGAGCGCGTGACCTTACTCCTGCACATGCGCAGGACCGAGAACGGCATTGCCTTCTGCAAGACCACGCGGAATGCCGTTGTCATGCCCGAAAAGGTGCTTCCCTATCGGCTGTATCCGGTGACGCATCTGTGTTGGAACCGCGTGCGCGGCTCGTGCCACGGCGAAAGTCCGCTGACCGAGGCCATTCCGAACCAGATCGCCATCAACAAGCTGTACTCGATGTACGTCCAGTGCATCAAGCAGGTGGCGTTCCCTAAGATCGTGTACGACATGACGCGGTTCCCGAACGGCTGGTCGAATGACGTCGGCAAGGCAATCGGCATGCGCGGCAACCCGAACGACGCCATCGCGGCGGCGTTCCGTGCACCGGATATCTCGGCGCAGGTGCTGCAGCTGCTCAAGCAAATGATGACCGATACCGCGGAACTCATGGGCGCAAGCGAAGCCGCACTCGGCACGGTCAATCCGGACAACACCTCGGCAATTATCGCGGTGCAGAACGCAACGGCGGCTCCGCTCGAGCTGACAAAAATGGAGTTCTACCGCTTTACCGAAGACTGGGCGCGCGTGTTTCTCGATCTGATGGGCGCTCACTACGGTGTGCGCACGCTCGTTCTGCCGAACGAGGACGGCGGCGAACCCGAAAAATGCACGTTCGACTTCTCCGCACTCGCCGGACAGGACATGCGCCTGCAGGTGGATGTCGGCGCGGCAAGCTACTGGTCCGAAACCATGCAGACGATGACAAACGATCATCTGCTGGAGAGCGGCGTTATTTCCGACCCGCTCGTATATCTGGAAAACGTACCGGATTATCAGGTACGCGGCAAACACGACCTGCTGCACGCACTCCGCGTACAGCAACAGCAGCAAAAGGAGGCAAACAATAATGCAGAAAACCACAGTGAATCCCAATCCTGAGCAGGAAATGACGGTCAATCCGTTCGCGCAGGAGCAGGCGGCGGAAATCCAGCCGCAGGAAAATGCACAGACCTATCCGGTCGAGGTGGATGGCGATATCGTCGAACTGACGCTCGAAGAGCTGATTGACGCAGCCGCACAGGGACTTTCCAAGCGCAACGCGTACATTCGCCGCAACCGCGCGGCAAACGCCATGCCGAACGGCCAGATCTACGCCGCATTCGTCGAGGAATATCCCGATGTCCGTCCCGAGGACATTCCGCAGCAGGTATGGGAGTGGGCGCAGCAGGAAGGCTCGCTCGTATCCGCGTACCGCAAGTGGGAGATTGCCGAGTTGAGAGACGAACTCGCCGCCCTCGAGATGAACCAGAAGAACCGCCGTGCGGCGGTCGGTCCGGCGCAGTCGGACGGGGAACCCACGGGAGCGGATCCGGTCACCCTCGCTTTGCTCGGCAAGTAACATTCTCATTACTTCACGATTTAACATTTATATAGGAGGTAAATTTTTATGGCTATCAATCTCGCAAGCAAGTATTCCGACCAGATTGCGGAGGTATTCACCCGTGCGTCCTTCATCAAGGGCAAAACCGCGGAGACGTATGACCTGACCGGCGTGAAAACGCTCAAGGTTTACACCCCGATCACGGTGGAGGAGGTCGATTACGACCGTGACGGCGGTCTCAAGCGCTACGGCGATGTGACCGAAATGCAGGACGTGGTGCAGGAACTGACCATGACGCAGGACAAGGCGTTCACCCTGACCATCGACAAGGGCAACAACCTCGATCAGAATCTGGTCAAGAACGCCGCCGACATGCTGCGCCTGCAGCTGAATGAGAAGTCCACGCCGGCGGCGGACAAGTACGCATTCAAGCGCTTTGTCACCATGGCGGGCAGCATTGTGGAAAGTGCAAAGCCGACCAAGGCGAATATCATCAGCAAGATTGCGGATGCGTCGCAGGCACTTGACGATGCGCTTGTGCCGGACGACAACCGCTATCTGTACCTGACCAGCGAAATGTACAAGCTGGTGTGCACCTCGGACGAGTTTGCCGGTGTGGACGTGCTGGCGCGTCAGTCCATCGCCAAGGGCGTGTGCGGCGAGGTATTCGGCATGAATGTCGTCCGCGTTCCCAAGAGCTATCTGCCGGAGGACGTGTACTTCCTCGTTGCACACAAGGATGCCGTGCTCATGCCGTACAAGATCGCGGATGCCAAGGTGCACGAGGACCCGGTCGGCGTATCCGGTGCGCTGATCGAGGGCCGTCACTACTACGACGCGTATGTGCTCGGCGCAAAGTGCGGCGGCGTATATGCACTGGTCGATGAGGACTGCCGCTCGAGCGCACCGACCATCAGCCAGGGCAAGATCACCGCGTTCGGCAAGGTGCGCTACACCCTGGACGGCTCGGATCCGCGCTACTCGGATTCCGCGAAGGATTATGTTGCCGGCACCGTGCTGACGCCTGAAACCGGCTGCAAGATCCGCGCATACTGCGTGCAGTCCGGCGCGTATCCGTCCGAGGTAGCGGAAGGCTAAATTCAAATAGCAGATAAGAGTTAGGAGTGAGGATATAGGAGTTTTTCTTCGTTTACTTCTCACTCCTTCTCCTAACTTCTCACTGTATCCAATGAACCCATCACAAAGGAGGTAACCCTATGACCGGAACCGAATGCTTTCGTGCAGCGCTGAATATTTTATCCGAAACACCGGACAGCGGCGTGTATTACGAGCAGTTTGCGCTCGGTGCGCTCAACCAGCTGTTAGCGAACAGCCTGCGCGAGATGAACGCAGAACGTGCGTCTGACGGCAAAGACGTGCTGCTTGTGCCGCCGCGCATGACGGCGCTGACCGAGGAGCTGCCCGCCGGCGACTGGCTGGCGCGCGAATGTTTTCCGTACGGACTGGCGGCGCTGCTTGTCGCGGATGACGACAAGGCCAAGTTTAACTGGGCGGCAACCGAGTACAGCGAACGCCTGCTGAGTCACTGTCCCGCGCAGTTTACCGCCGTGCAGGAGATGATTTAATGCGAAGCTATGAATTTCCCTATCCGGAGGCCGAGCAGCAGACCGTGGTCAGCCGGTTCGGCGGCATCGACTGCCGCACGCATCCGACCAAGGTTTCCCTCTCCCGCTCGCCGGATATGCAGAACATGATCTGCGACCAGAACGATTTTCTGGTAAAGCGCACCGGATGGCGCACACAGGCGCAGTTTAACGCACCCATCTACGGGTTATTCGCCATGCCGGACGGTGTGGGCTGTGCCGTTCATGCGGGTGCAAAGCTGTATTTTCGGGCGCCGGACGGCACGCAGACCGAGCTGTGCGCAGACATGAACGAGGCGTTTTCCCAGTCGTTTACGATGAAGGGTGTACTCTATCTGATGGACGGCAAAACCTATCGTGCGGTGCGCAAAAGCAGCAAAAATACGGCCTGGGAAGCCGTTTCCGTATCCGGCACAGCCTATGTGCCGACCACGACCATCTCTGCGGCGCCGACCGGCGGCGGCACCAGCTACGAGGCAGTAAATCTCTTGACGCCTAAGCGCATCAACACCTTTATCGGGGACGGCACGGCGACCCAGTTCAAGGTGGACGCGACCGACCTCGACGCAACAGCTGTCACGGCTGAGGTAAACGGCTCGGCGGTTACCGTTTCGGCGGTCAACCGCTCGACCGGTCTGGTAACGCTGGCCGCTGCTCCGGCAAACGGAAACGGTCTGGCAAATGTGTCCATCGCGTTTGCCAAAACCGTCAGCGGGCATGCGGACAAGATCAACAAATGCCGCTTTGCCGGGCTGTACGGCGGCAAAAACGACACGCGCGTGTTCCTCTCCGGCAACCCGGACGAGCCGGACTGTGACTGGCAGAGCGGCCTATACGACCCGACCTACTTTCCGGACACCGGCTACACCCGCATGGGCACGGACGCATCTGCGATCGTCGGCTATCTCAAGCAGTACGAAAGTCAGGTCGTGGTCAAGTCCGGCGGCGCACAAGAGGCGACCAGCTATCTGCGCACCTACATGATGGCGGATGACGGTTCCGCGCTGTATCCGCTCAAGCAGGGCGCGCAAGGTGAAGGCGCGATTTCGAGCCGCTGCTTCGCCGTGCTGAACGACCTGCCGCTGTATCTCTCGGCAAGAGGTGTGCAGGGCGTGTACGGCACCGCCGTTGCCGAACAGCGGACGATCCGCTCGGTATCCGATGCCATTGTGCCGAAATTATCGCAGGAGGCCGACCTCCAAAACGCCTGTGCGGTGGTATTTGAGGGCAAATATTATCTGGCAGTAAACGGACACATTTATGTCGCGGACGGCTCTCTGACCGAGGAAAACGGCGATCCGGCGTGGTTTTTCTGGGTCAATGTGCCTGCACAGTGTCTGGCGGTGCTGAACGGTCAGCTGTGGTTCGGCACGGCAGACGGCCGGCTGTGCCGCTTTGCCAAAAGCGAGGAGGAGCACGCCTATCTTGATGACACGGCGGCGATTGCCGCGTACTGGCGCACGCCTACCCTGCCGCTCTCCGACTGGAGCCGCTTCAAGACCGTGCGGGACGTGATTCCGACGCTCATGCCGCATTCGCGCTCGGGCGCGACCGTGCAGTACGAGAACGAAAACGGTGCCCAGCTTGCGCTTTCCCGCAATATGGACCTGTTTTCCTTCCGCACACTGGATTTTTCGCGGTTCTCCTTCCGGTGCATTCCGGGTGCGGTGACGTACCGCACCCGATGGAAGCAGCACCGCAGTCCGCTGTTTGCCGTGCGCATCGGCAACGACCGGCCGGATGAGCCGTTTGGTCTGCTCGCGCTCACCATCCGCTGGACACAGGGTCAGACCGTAATTTAGAAAGGAGGATTCCCCTTTGGCAATCATCAAATCAACTTCCACACGCCGAACATCAACGATAAAGTCAACCGCATCCAAGTCCACTTCGACTAAGACGGCGACAAGCAAATCGACGTCGAGCAAGTCCTCCGGCACGCTCAATTCCAATGGCTACCGCGACAATTTTGACTACTCGGCGGCGATCGCCGGCACGACTGATTCAGCGAAACGCCAGCAGCTGCTGAGCGAACGCCAGAACAAGATTGACTCACTCGGTCTCGGCGGCAAGGTTGCATCCAACGACGCGGTTTCGACGTGGAACGGCACCTACCGTCCGTACTCGGTTTCAAGCACAACAACCGGTGCAAACCGCGTCAGCAGCCTGTATGATGCGGCGGAAAATGCCCGTTTCAAGCGATTTGAGACCGCCCGCAGCCGCATTGCAAGGCAGCTGGAGAGCAATCTCGCATCCATCGAGAACGACTACGCCGCCGGTATGCGTCAGACCGATATCAATGCCCGACAGTCCGCAGTGAATAACGAGGAAAAGCTGGCGGCGCTCGGACTTAACATGGGCGCACGAGAGCAGGCGACCACCAGCGGCATGGCGGAGACCAGCCGTATCGCGGTGGACAACCGGTACCGCAGCGACCTGAATGCGCTCGGCCAGGCGCGTCTGTCCGCGCGTGCGGCGGCGCAGAATGCTGCCGATGAACAGACCGCAGCCGCCGAGAGCAGCTACTATACCGCATCGGAAAATGCAGCGCTCCAGCAGGCACAGGCGGCGCTGAGCCAGTTTAACGCCGACCGCGATTACGGCTTGTCCGTAGCCGGTCTGACCGGCTTCCTGAACGGCACGCCGACACTGAACTGGCGCAATTATCAGCTGAATGTCAGCAGTGCGGCGGCGAATGCACAGACCCGTGCCTACGAGCAGGCGCTTGAGCGCTGGAAAACCAGCGGCTACGTACGGCAGGGTGACGCGGCGATCCTCGGTGTGCCTGCCGGAACGCCGACCGCCGATGTCAGCTACAAGAACGCAGCACTTGCGCTGCAGCGATGGAAGAACGGCTACGGCGGTTGATTTTCTCAAGTCGCGTCTATCCGAAAAAACAAATCACCTCTGCACACAAGGTGCAGAGGTGATTTATGATAAAGAAATGAAAATGTGAGCAATTTTAACCAAAACAGCCAGATTCTCCGTTTCAGCACAGAGAATTCGCTATGTTACTGCAGTTATGATAGCACAGGTTTGTCCGTCCGTCAACCCAAGCGCAAGAATTTACTATATATTCGCAAGAAATTTCTATATAAAAAGGCTCAATCATTACATCAGAAATCCTTCATCCCACAGCTTTTATGATTGAGCCATAAAAAAACCGCACGCAAAAGCGTGCGGTTTTCTCATATTGCAGTAACGGTAAGGACGGAGACTTACTTGTTCTTCAGGTTGAAGAAAGCCTTCTTGCCCAGGAACTGTGCAACATCCTCGCCCAGCTCTTCCTCGATGCGGAGCAGCTGATTGTACTTTGCAACGCGGTCGGTACGAGACGGAGCACCGGTCTTAATCTGGCCAGCGTTCAGTGCAACAGCGATGTCAGCAATGGTAGCATCCTCGGTCTCGCCGGAACGGTGGGATACAACTGCAGTGTAGCCGGCACGGTTAGCCATCTGGATAGCATCCAGGGTCTCGGTCAGGGAGCCGATCTGGTTAACCTTGATCAGGATGGAGTTAGCAACGCCAAGCTCGATGCCCTTGGACAGACGAGCGGTGTTGGTTACGAACAGGTCGTCGCCAACCAGCTGGATCTTGTCGCCCAGAGTCTTGGTCAGCATAGCCCAGCCTTCCCAGTCTTCCTCTGCCATGCCGTCCTCGAGGGAGATGATCGGGTACTTCTCAGCGAAGTTCTTCCACATCTTAACCAGCTGCTGCTGAGTCAGCTTCTTGCCGGACTTCGGCTGGATATAGCACTTCTCCTCGTCGTTCCACCACTCGGAGGAAGCAGCGTCGATCGCGATCATGAAGTCCTCGCCCGGCTTGTAGCCAGCTTCTTCGATTGCCTGAACGATAACCTTCAGAGCATCCTCGTCCTTCTTCAGGTTCGGAGCGTAGCCGCCCTCATCGCCTACACCTGCTGCCGGAGTGCCGTTCTCCTTCAGGGTGGTCTTCAGCTGATGGAATACCTCTGCACAGCGGCGCAGAGCCTCGCGGAAGGACGGAGCGGAAACCGGCATGATCATGAATTCCTGAATCTCAACGTTGTTGGTAGCGTGTGCGCCGCCGTTGAGGATGTTCATCATCGGCATCGGCAGGGTCTTAGCGTTGCAGCCGCCGATGTAGTTGTACAGCGGCAGGCTCAGAGCCTCTGCAGCAGCCTTGGCAACAGCCAGGGATACGCCGAGGATAGCGTTTGCGCCGAACTTGGTCTTGTTCGGGGTGCCGTCAGCCTCGATCATAGCCTTATCGATTGCCTGCTGGTCGAGAGCGTTCATGCCGATAACAACCTCAGCGATCTCGCCGTTTACAGCGTCAACAGCCTTGAGTACGCCCTTGCCGTTGTAGCGGGACTTGTCGCCGTCACGCAGCTCGCAAGCCTCGAAGATACCGGTGGAAGCACCGGACGGAACAGCAGCGCGGCCCATGTATGCGCCGGTGTCGCCCTCAACGTAAACCTCAACCTCAACGGTCGGGTTGCCGCGGGAGTCCATAACTTCGCGGCCGATTACATCAACAATTTCAATGTAGCCCTTCATAATTCTTTCTCCTTCTTATTATAAAATAAAATGGTTGGCTAACGAAACAGCAAAAATCACATTTTTGCTGCGCCGCGCGCACGCGGCGATAAAATTCCCCATAAAAGTCCAGCTCTGCCGGACTTTTATACCACTGCTTCGGAACACATGTCCCGAACCGTCTTTGCCGTGCAAAGATGAGGGGGATATCCGAAAAAGTTTCCTTGGGAACTTTTTCGGTATCTAAGGGGGACAGCGTCCCTCTTAGAGGCTCACTTTACGAGCAGCGAGTGACCCGTCATCTCCTCCGGCTGCTTGAGACCCATCATATCCAGCATGGTGGGAGCCAGATCAGCCAGTACGCCGCCTTCTGCCAGCTTGCCCTCGTGACCGATCATTACAAGCGGCACCGGATTAGTGGAGTGTGCGGTGAACGGAGTAACACCATCGGCATCGAGCATCTGATCGACGTTGCCGTGGTCGGCAGTGATCAGGCACTGGCCGCCCATCTTGAGGATGGCATCAACGACCTTGCCTACACCGTCATCGGTAGCCTCAATCGCCTTTACGGCAGCCTCGAATACGCCGGTGTGACCGACCATATCGCAGTTTGCGAAGTTGAGGATAACAACGTCGTACTTGCCGGACAGGATGCGCTTTACGCACTCCTCGGTAACGGCAGGCTCGCTCATCTCCGGCTGGAGATCGTAGGTTGCGACCTTCGGGGACGGGATCAGAGCACGATCCTCGCCCGGGTACTCCTTCTCAACGCCGCCGTTGAAGAAGAACGTAACGTGTGCGTACTTCTCGGTCTCGGCAATGCGGAGCTGGGTCATACCCAGATCGGAGATATATTCACCGAACGTGTTCTTCAGGCTCTGCGGCTTGAAGGCGATTTCCACGCCCGGAATAGTAGCATCGTACTGCGTCATGCAGACGTAGTGAATCTTAGGCTGTACGCGCTCAAAGCCGGTGAACTCCGGATCAACGAATGCACGGGTGATCTCACGTGCACGGTCGGGACGGAAGTTTGCGAAGATGATCGCGTCGTCATCCTTGACGGTCGCGCCCTCGGTAACGATAACCGGAACAACGAACTCGTCGGTTACGCCGTTTGCGTAGGACTGCTCCATGGCCTCGTGTGCGGTAGCAGCGTGCTCGCCCTCGCCGAGTGCAATGGCGTTGTACGCCTTCTGCACACGATCCCAGCGGTTATCACGGTCCATTGCATAGTAACGGCCGGATACGGTTGCGATGCAGCCGACCTCGACAGCGTCGATCTTAGCCTGCAGGCGGTCGATATACTCGATACCGGACTGCGGCGGCGTGTCGCGGCCGTCCATGAAGCAGTGGAAGCAAACCTTGCGCAGACCATTGCGGCGTGCCAGCTCGAGCAGCGCGAACATGTGGTCAATGTGGGAATGCACACCGCCGTCAGACAGCAGACCGAAAATGTGCAGGGTGGAATCGAACCACTTGCACTGGTTGATCGCGCTCATCAGAGCCGGATTCTCGAAGAAATCGCCGTCCTGGATGGCCTTGGTGATGCGGGTCAGCTCCTGATATACAATGCGGCCTGCACCGATGTTGGTGTGGCCAACCTCGGAGTTGCCCATCTGGCCGTCCGGCAGACCAACGTCCAGACCGGATGCACCGATATATGTGAGCGGGTTCTCTGCGAAAATCTTATCAAGATTCGGCTTTTTAGCAGCCTCGATGGCGTTGCCCTTGGTCTCCTCGCGGTGACCGAAGCCGTCCATGATAATCAGAGCGGTCGGCTTCTTCGGGCCCTCTGCCTTCTTGGCAGCAGCGGTGGCTGCCTTGGGCTTGCGGCCGCGCTTTGCTGCCGGCTTTTTCTCCTCGGCAGTCTTAGCAGCCGTCTTGCGAGTACGCTTTGCCGCCGGCTTTTTTGCAGGAGCCGGATCTGCCAGAACATTAACCGGTGCGGAAGTCTTGATCTCGACTACCTCTACCTCCGGCATGCCCGGCATAGTGGTTTTTTTCATACTGATAAAACTCCTTTACAGAAGCGAACGATAAGAGAATAAAAGGGGACACGATATGCACCATGTCCCCCTCCGCAAAACGGTGAGGGAGCGTTTCCCTTTCCCGTATCCTTATCTTACTGGTTAGCTGCTTCTACGATGGTAGCGAAGTCAGCGCTCTTCAGGGAGGCACCGCCGATCAGGCCGCCGTCAACGTCCGGCTGAGCCAGCAGCTCGGAAGCGTTCTTCGCGTTCATAGAACCGCCGTACTGGATGGTGATGCCGCGTGCAGCGCGTGCGCCGTACTTCTCGCGCAGGCAGTCACGGATAGCGGAGCAAACCTCGTTAGCCTGCTCTGCGGTAGCGGTCTTGCCGGTACCGATTGCCCAGATCGGCTCGTAAGCGATAACGACCTTCTTGATGTCCTCAACAGCTACGTTCTGCAGAGCGATCTTGATCTGCTTGCGGATAACTTCCATGGTAACGTCCTGCTCGCGCTCGGTCAGAGACTCGCCTACGCACAGGATCGGGCGCAGACCGTTCTCAAGAGCGACCTGAACCTTCTTGCCGCAAGCCTCGTCGGTCTCGTTGAAGTACTGACGGCGCTCGGAGTGGCCGATGATAACGTACTTAACGCCCAGCTCCTTGAGCATGTCAGCGGAGATCTCGCCGGTGAACGCGCCGGACTTCTCGAAGTGCATGTTCTCAGCGCCGATTGCAATCTTGGAGCCCTTAGCAGCCTTTACAGCAGCCTGAATATCGGTAAACGGTACGCAAAGAACCATCTCGCACCACTTGGTCTTGGACAGGAGCGGCTTCATCTCTTCGATCAGAGCCTTTGCCTCTGCCGGAGTCTTGTTCATCTTCCAGTTGCCGGCGATAATGGTCTTACGATATCTGCGATTCATGTTGGTTTTACCCCTTTCAAACATTCGGACGGACATTTCCGTCTTAAATCTTTATGTATTTATACGGAGCGCTCAACAGAACGCGCTCCGATATAAAGCGTTCCTAATGGACTTACTTGTCCTGCAGGCATGCGATGCCCGGCAGCTCCAGACCCTCGAGGAACTCCAGAGAAGCGCCGCCGCCGGTGGAGATGTGGGTCATCTTGTCAGCAAAGCCCAGCTTCTCAACAGCAGCTGCGGAGTCGCCGCCGCCGATGATGGAAACAGCCTTGCTCTCAGCGATTGCCTTGGCAACAGCCTTGGTGCCGACTGCGAAGGTGTCAAACTCGAATACGCCCATCGGACCGTTCCAAACAACAGTGCCTGCGTCCTTGACAGCCTCGGAGAACAGCTCTACGGTCTTCGGGCCGATGTCCATGCCCATCATGTCAGCCGGGATCTTGCCAGCCTCGTATACGACCGGAGCAGCGTCCGCGCCGAAGTGATCTGCACAAACGGTATCAACCGGCAGAAGCAGCTTAACGCCCTTGTCAGCAGCCTTCTTGAGCAGGCCAAGTGCCAGCTCGATCTTGTCTTCCTCACAGAGAGAGGTACCGATCTCGCCGCCCTTTGCCTTGGAGAAGGTGTAGGCCATGCCGCCGCCGATGATGATGGTGTCGCACTTGTCGATCAGGTTCTCGATAACGCCGATCTTGTCGGAAACCTTAGCGCCGCCCAGGATTGCAACGAACGGACGAGCCGGGTCGCTCAGAGCCTTGCCCATGATGGAGATTTCCTTCTTGATCAGGAAGCCGCATACAGCCGGCAGGTAATCTGCGATGCCTGCGGTGGAAGCGTGTGCACGGTGTGCGGTGCCGAATGCGTCGTTGACGTAAATGTCAGCCATGTCAGCCATAGCCTTTGCCAGCGCAGCGTCGTTCTTGGTCTCGCCCTTTTCAAAGCGAACATTCTCAAGCAGAACGACCTCGCCCGGCTTAACCTCAGCGGCCAGCTTCTTAGCGTCCTCGCCTACAACGTCCTTTGCCAGCTTGACTTCCTTGCCAAGCAGCTCGCTCAGGCGCTTAGCGACCGGAGCCAGCGAATACTTCATGTTTACTTCGCCCTTCGGACGGCCGAGGTGCGAGCACAGGATTACAGCAGCGTTGTGATCCAGCAGGTAGTTGATGGTCTCCAGCGAAGCACGGATGCGCTTGTCATCGGTGATGTTGCCGTTCTCGTCCTGCGGTACGTTAAAATCGCAGCGGGCAATTACCTTCTTGCCGGATACGTCGATATCCTCAACGCTCTTCTTGTTATACTGCATAAATATCCCTCTCCTTTAAGATGTATTATAAAGTTACGATAAGGAACAAAAGCACGAACTTATTACTTAAATAATTCCGTTTCCAATACAGAATTATACTCGTAATTCGTGCCATTCGCAAGCAAAATTGTGAAAATCATCACATTCCAACTCGCTTTTAGAGGATTTTTGCGTTTTTCGCCAAAAAGTTGCGAAATATTAAACAACATTCACAATTTTTGCATCAATCCCGCGGCGTTCCATAATACGCTACAGCCATCGCCAGCGGACCAGTATTTGTCAGAACCGAGGGACCGATCACTACGCGTTCCACATCGCGGAATCCAATTTCGGTACGCAGACGCTTTTCCATTTCATCCAGACGCTCGGCGGGTACGTCGCCGTAGAGCAGGATAGCCGTCTGCTTATCCGGCTGCACCACACGGGCGGAGACTTTTTTGCTCATTCCGGCAACGAGTGCCTTCTCACCGCGCACCTTGTCACACACCTTTACAGCACCGTCATACACATGGCTGATGGGCTTGAGACCGAGCGCCTCACCCACGAAGGCCGCGCCGCCCGAAATACGGCCGGACTTCTTGAGGAACTTGAGGCTGTACACACCGAGGTAGGCTTCCACGCGGTTCAGACGGCTCTTTACCACGCTGACGATCGCGTCGAAGCTCTCGCCCTGCTCGCGCATTTCGGCAGCCTTGACAACAATGTGTCCGTAAATGTAGGTGTAGGTCTTGGAGTCGATGACCTCGATGGTCATTTTGCCTTCCCCCTGCTCCTCCTCGAACATGGATTTTGCAAGGCACGCCGCCTGATAAGTACCCGATCCGCCGCCGTTGATGAGCACTGCCAGCAGATGCGTGCAGCCGCGCTCAAATGCACGGTTGTAGGACTCGAGGAATACAGTCGGCGTAGTCATGGCCGTGCCGGGAATCTCGCTGCTGGTCTCGAGCAGCCTGCAGTAGTCCTCGGATGTGATGTCGTAATATTCGCGGAAGCTGCGTCCCTCATGCGTCAGCATGATCGGAACGATCTCGATTCCGTGGGCTTCCACCAGCTCGTGTGGGATATCCGACGAGGAATCGGTCAAAATATGAATCTTTTCCATTCTTTACTCCTTTATGCCTGTGGGAACGGTCCCGCAAGTCTCAGATTTTCAAAGCCGGTCTGCCGCAGTGCCTCAAACACGATAACAGCGACCGAGTTAGACAGATTAAGGCTGCGCGCGCCCTCTCTCATGGGAATGCGGATGCAGCGTTCCGGGTGCTCGATGAGCAGCGCTTCCGGCAGACCGCTGGTCTCTTTGCCGAACATCAGGTAGTCGCCGTCGCGGTATTCCACCTCATGATAGGCGTGCGGCGCCTTTGTTGTCGCATAGAAGTAGCGGCCGTCCGGATTTTTCTCAAAAAATTCATCCAGATTTTTATACATACGCACATCGAGCAGATGCCAGTAGTCCAGACCGGCACGCTTCATGCGCTTATCGTCGATAGCAAAGCCGAGCGGCTCGACCAGATGCAGCACACAACCTGTCGCCGCACAGGTGCGGGCAATGTTGCCGGTGTTCTGCGGGATCTCCGGCTCGACCAAAACAATGTTGAGCATACTTTCGCCTCATTTACGAACTAAACTTCTTCTATTTTATGCGATAACACCGTATTTTTCAAGGTATATTCCCATTTTTCCGCAAAAAAGTTTCCTCTGAACACAAGATTCAGAGGAAATTTTCATGCACTATACTAATTTTTGATGATTTTGAACGAACGGCACATATCTTCAATTACTCAATATCCGCATAGACGCCATAGATATAGCCTTCCGCTGCAGCCTGCTCATCGGTCAGCACTTCGCCGGTAAGGCTCGGACCGGACGTATCGTCCTTGTATTCCACGCCCAGCTTGCCGGTGTGCAGCGTCATCGAGCGGGTCTGCTCCGAGCCGTCAGTAAAGGTGATGGTAACGGTCAGCTTTGCGCCCTCAAAGCCGTCCACGGCCGCGTGCCACGAATCCTGCAGATCATCGTCCGTAGTTTCCGGCTGGCTGGGCAGCCACAGACCGTAGCCGGCGTCCGGGTCGTACTCGTCGGTGAAGCCGTTGTCCAGCTTCCAGCACAGGTCGGCGTACATATGCATCTCGTCACTGCCCCAGACCATGATCCGGTCTGCACCGTCGAGTTCGGGGTTCGTGCCCTGATGCATCGAGCGCACCCACTCGTCACGGTCGGCCGATGTATCCTTGACGGTTTTCGTGCGGTAGACTGCGCCCTTGTCGATGGTCGCGGATACGGTCTTGATATTCTCACCGGTGACTTTGAACAGACAGCCGGAGTAAAAACCCTTTTCCGGATCGTCTGCGCCGCTGCCGGTGTCGAACACGATTTTGCTGTCCTTCGGCTGACGCAGCTCGCCGGTGTCGGCGGCATAGGCCGCAAAGCCGAATGTGTGACTGATGGCATCCGCTACGACTGCACTGCCGGTCTGCGCGGTGCCATTATGCGTGCGATAAACCGCCGTACCGCCCAGCACAATACCGAACGCGCAGGCTGCCGCCAGAAGGCGCTTTGCCATTCCCCACGGATGGCGCGGCACCGCATGCAGCGGTTCGTTCGTCAGCTTACGCGCTTCACGAGCTGCTGCCAGCGTGCGCTCCTTGAGCTCCTGCGGAGCCTTGATGTCCTTCAGTTCGTTCCAGTTGTTCTTCATCGTAAGATCCCTCCAAATCCAGCTTTAATTGCTTTCTTGCGCGATGCAGCCGCGTGCGTACCGTTGCCGGACGGCATCCGACCATTTCCGCGATTTCCTCTGTACGGTAGCCCTCCACATAGTGCAGCCACACCGCGATTCGCTGATCGTCCGGCAGCG
Organism: Butyricicoccus sp. AF18-9LB; assembly: GCF_027684505.1. Classification (NCBI taxonomy): domain Bacteria; kingdom Bacillati; phylum Bacillota; class Clostridia; order Eubacteriales; family Butyricicoccaceae; genus Butyricicoccus; species Butyricicoccus sp. AF18-9LB. The sequence goes on along the minus strand of NZ_JAQCWA010000002.1, from coordinate 149,437 downwards.
CGTGTACCGCCTGCCACAGCTCGCTGCTGCTTTCCGGTTCCGGAGCGGCAGCATCCGCGGCAGCTTCCATCGGTGCGGTGCGCTTAAACCACGCCGACCGGCGAAGATCGGCGCACCGGCTGAGCGTTACGCGCAGCAGCCATGCTTTCAGGTGCTCGGTGTCGCGGAAATCGGTGTCGTCCCGCAGCAGCCGGAGAAAGACTTCCTGATAGACGTCCTCTGCGTCCGCACGGCTGTTCAGTCTGCACAAAGCTAAGCGGTAGACCGCGTCGCCGCAGGTGACCATCGCCTGCTGCAGAAATGCGTCTGACCTGAGTGTTGTCTGCATTGCTCTCTCCTCCTTTCACCACCAACACGTTTTGCAGCGGCAAATCGTTCCCGCTGCCGCCGGATTTTTTGAGATTTCGGCCTATTTTCCCTTTGCTTTGTGTTTGCCTACAATTTACAGAGGTTATTCTTGTGATATATGCACAAAAACTTTCGCGTTTTCTCTGGAACATTAAACAAAAAATCTATTGCATTTTTATCTAAAACGACTATAATAATAATTGTTCTAAGGAACACAACAAATCGACAATAACCAACAACCACATTGGTTTTTATATTTCATTTGCTCTCTTTTTTTCTTTTTTCTTTCTTTACTCTTTACCTGCTCTTTGAGGGAAAATCGCCGTCTGATTCATCAGGCGGCTTTTTTCCGCCTTGCGGCAAAAAAGCTGCGGTTTAACCGCAGCTTTCAGTCTGTCGATAAAGTCAATCTATCGTTTTTACTTTTCGTGCGGCAGCATGCATAAAATAGAATTTGCACAGCAAATTCATAATTCCCGGGGGCGTGTACCTCGGGAATTATACAAGGGACGAAAAATTGTGCCCGTAGGGCGCGGCTTTTCGTCAAGATTCGATTGAAAGCGTGGTTTCAATCGAGAGGCTGCTCGAAAAACGGAGTTTTTCGACAGCCTCAAAGCTGCGGTTTAACCGCAGCTTTTTTAGTTTGTTCCGACAGTATGCGTTACAGCGCTGCCTGTGGTATCATACGGATACAGGGTATTCAGAGCCGCCGCAAGCGCCGGACTCTCCAGCGTATACCATCTGTCCTTGCCATGTAGTTCTGTTTTCAGCAGCAGCAATTCTTCCGAATCATTCCTGCACAGAAAGAGCATATAATCTGCTTCCGCGCTGTCTATTTGCACTGCAACGACGCACGGAATCCTGGTATTCGTGCCGTACGGTGTCCATCTGCCCGGAAAGCGCCGCTTGCCCTTACTGTCTGCAAGCAGCTGCACGATCGTCTCCCGATTTTCCGCAGAAAGTGTAATTTCTTCGGACGGGAACGCATAGTTATAAATCGTTTTGCTCGTCACCGGCGTATAGCTGTACGCCTTCCACGAAAACGAATCATCGACTGCACAGCCGATCTTCCGTGGTGCAAAGAATATGCCATAGATCCCAACCGCACAAAGCAGAAGGAGCAGCGCCGCTGTCACTGCACATTTGACCGATTTCTTCATATTGTCTTCCTCCCGATTCTCTATCCTTATTCTTGTACCTTGATGATACCGAACGATCCCTTGATTGTCAACCAAATTGTTCCCTGAGATACAGAAAGGCGGTACCGCTATGCAGCGATACCGCCTTTTCTTATTTCTCTTTGAAAAATTCTCTGGTCTGCTGCACATTTTCCTCGATGGCGGTCTTGAGCGCCTCCACCGATTCAAACTGCATTTCCGGACGCAGGAACTTATGCAGCTCCACATGGATCATCTTGCCGTACAGATCGCCCGCAAAGTCAAGCAGATGCGGCTCGATGGTCGGTGCACCGCCGTCTAAAAATGTCGGCTTTACACCGATATTGGTCGCTGCGATATAGCTCTGTCCGTCCACCAGAACGCGGGTTGCGTACACACCGTACGGCGGCAGCGCCATTTCGGTCGGCAGACGCAGATTGACCGTCGGCACCTGCAGCACGCTTGTGCCGACACGCCGTCCGTGCTCCACAATACCGGAAACCGTATACGGATGACCGAGAAACTTAGCCGCACCTTCCATATCGCCCTGCGAAATCAGCTGACGAATATAGGTGGAGGACACCACAATGCCGCCAATCTTGACATCCTCAATGCAGTCATAGCCGATGCCGGCCTTTTCACACTCAATAGCCATGCCTTCTGCGTTGCCCTGCCCCTTATAGCCGAAACGGTTATTGCGCCCCGAGATGATCCAGCCCGCGTTAAAGCGGCCGATGAGCAGCTTGTGGATAAAGTCGCGCCAGTCCATGTGCTGCATTTCATGGTCAAAGTGGCCGAAAATAACCTCGTCCACACCGCCGAGCTTTTTGATCTCCTCGGTGCGATATGCATTTGCGGTCAGCAGCGGCACCTGACGGCCCATAACGACCGAATCCGGATGCACATCAAACGTAAAAACCGCACTCGTGCCGCCGATTTGCTTGGCACGCTCGACCGCACGCTGCATGAGCGCCCGATGGCCCAGATGCACACCGTCAAAGTAGCCGAGCGCGATGGCACGCGGCTTTGTAACTTCTATCATAAGGGAATCCCCCTGAAAAAATTGATAATTGAAAATTGAGAATTGAGAATGAATGTGGCGCTTCGCGCTTATTAAATCATCGCGCAAGGCGCGATACCTTCATTATCCATTTTCCATTTTCAATTCTCCATTTCTGCTTGTATGCAAAAACTTATCGGAAGTTTTTGTATACAAACAGACCTAAACCGCCCTTATCCAGCTCTCTCACCTGACCGAGCATAAGGAACCTGTCCTGATGGTACACACGGCAGATGGTATCTGCGGTCTCCGGCAGACTGTCGGTCTGGCGCGGAAACACAACTGCACCTCTCGCAATGCGCTCCGCGCCCTCGTCGGTGAGCGAAACAGCGAGTCTATCGGTAAACAGGCTGTCGGTCGGCAGCAGAAGCTGCTGCATGGTGCCCTCTGCCATTGCCTGCTCACACTCGGCAAAGGTATGGCACTGCGCCAGCTCATATGCGCCCGAACGGGTGCGCTCCAGACTGTGCAGCACGGCCAGCGTGCCCAGCTTTTCGCCAAGGTCATTGACCAGTGTGCGGACATAGGTGCCCTTGCTGACCTTACACCGCAGCGTGCCCTTCTGGGCATTCTCGTCGAAGTCGAGCAGGTCCATTTCGTGCACAATGATATCGCGTGCCGGACGCTCGACTTCCCTGCCCTTGCGGGCCAGATCGTACAGCTTCTGGCCGTTCACCTTGACCGCCGAATACATGGGCGGTACCTGCTGCTGTGGGCCGACAAAGCGCCGTACCATCTGCTTTACTGCGTATTCCGCGGCGTAGCGTTCGCTGGTCTGGAGCATTTCGCCGGTGACATCCTGTGTATCTGTGCAGTAGCCGAGCGTAAACCCGGCAACGTATTCCTTATCCTGCGCTGCGGCAAAATCTGCCGCCTTGGTCGCACCGCCGACAAATACCGGCAGAACACCGGTCGCCATTGGGTCCAGTGTGCCGCCGTGACCGATCCTGCGCGTATGCAGAATGCCTCGCAGCTTGGCTACCACGTCATGTGAGGTAAAGCCCTGCGGCTTGTTCATCAGCAGGATGCCGTTCAGGTCACTTTGCTGCATGAAACTGCTCCTCTGCCGCCTTCAGCATAGCAGCCTTGGCTTCCGCCATGCCGCAGGTGAAGCTTGCACCTGCCGCACGGACATGACCGCCGCCGCCGACCTTCTTGCAGATAGCAGCCGCGTCCATCTCCTTGGTGGTGCGGACGGAAACGCGAACCGTACCGTCCGGCTTCTCGGTCAGCGTGATGCCGATCTGTACGCCCTCAATCTGGCGCGTGAGCGATGCAATCGAGTCCAGATCGTCCATATCCGCGCCTGCATGGTCGATATCCCTGCGCCAGAGCACGGCAACCGCGATCGCGCCGTTCTCATGGAACTCCATCGTATCAAATACAATGCGCTCCATCTCAAACCGCGGACGCGATTTGGTCTCAAACAGCACGCGGTTGATCTCACCGCCGTCGATACCGGCAGTCAAGCAGGCCGCCGCTACCGCATGCGAATGCGCGGTCGTGTTGGAGAACTTAAAGCAGCCCGTATCGGTCGAAACACCGATATAAATGCACTCTGCAATATCGGCTGTGAACTTAACGCCGAGCGCGGTCAGCACATCGTACAGCACCTCGGCACAGCCGCCTGCATCCGGCCGGATGAGGTTTTTTTTGCCGAAGCCGTCGTTCGAGCCGTGATGGTCAATGACCAAATCGACCTTGCTCTTGTACCTCTCGGCCGTGTCCGGAAACAGCTTCTCCTCAGCGATATCAGTCGAAACCACATACGCCGGAACGAAATCCTCCGGCGGATAATACGGCACGATCAGCGGCGCATAACGCCTGGTGATCTCCGGATTTTCCAGAATATATGCGCGCTTGCCAATCTGCTGCAGACCGCGGCAGAGCGCACCGGCACAGCCTGCCGTATCGCCGTCCGGTCTGCGGTGAGTCAGGATGAGAATGTCGTCCGCTGCCTGCAGCGCAGCAGCAGCGCCAGCAACGTCAACGATCATTCTGCGTCCTCCTCTCCCAGCTTGCCTTCATTTTTCAGCTCGTGCAGCACCTCGGAGATGTGTGCACCGTGGGTGATGGACTGATCCAGCTCAAATACCAGCTCCGGCGCGTAGCGCAGCTGTACCTTGTGGCCAACCTCGCGGCGCAGCCAGCCTGCAGCGGACTTCAGGCCCTTCATCACGTCCCTGGTCTGCTGCTCACTGCCGAGTACGGAAATATAGCACTTCGCATAACGCAGATCGTTGGTAATATCGCAGTGTACCACAGAAACCATAGCCTCCTGCACACGCGGGTCCTTGACAGAGCGCATCGCCTCCGCCAGAGCCTTCATCACTTCTTCGGAAATACGATCAATTCGAGTAGACATAACTTTCCTCCTTTGAGGATTGATTAAAATCTGCTTGTACAGAAAATGCGATAAGCATTTTCACACGCACCGCAGTGCGTAATTCAATTCCCTATAAACATCGAGCTTTGCCCGATGTTTATACCACTGCCCGTGCCGCAGCGGCGCGGCCTCGTCCGCCGTGCGGACGAGAGGGGGTTATCCAAATTGGTTTCCTTGGGAACCAATTTGGTATCTAAGGGGGACAGCGTCCCCCTTAGAAGAAGCGGTTTTACCGCTTCACTTCTTCCATAACAAAGCACTCAATGATATCGCCTTCCTTGATATCATTGTAGTTCTCGATGCTCATGCCGCACTCATAAGAGGTTGCAACTTCCTTCACATCGTCCTTGAAGCGCTTGAGGGTATTCAGGTGGCCCTCGTGGAATACGATGCCGTCACGGACTACGCGAACCTCAGCGTTACGCTGAATCTTGCCGTCCTGTACATAGCAGCCTGCAACCGCGCCTGCGCCGGTGATCTTGAACACCTGACGAACCTCTGCGTGGCCGAGAACAACTTCCTTGAACTTCGGCTCGAGCATGCCCTTCATGGCCTGCTCCATCTCCTCGATGGCATCATAAATAACGCGGTACATACGCATATCAACGCCCTGCTGTGCAGCGGAGTCGGTAGCGGTGCGGTCCGGACGAACGTTAAAGCCAACAATGATCGCGCCGGAAGCAGCAGCCAGCATAACGTCGGACTCGTTGATGGCGCCAACGGCACCGTGGATAACGCGCACGCGAACCTCTTCGTTGGTCAGCTTCTCGAGAGAGGAACGAACCGCCTCGACAGAGCCCTGAACGTCTGCCTTGACGATGATATTCAGCTCCTTCATCTCGCCCTGCTGGATGGAATCGAACAGGTTATCGAGCGTTACCTTGTGGAACAGCTTGTTGCGCTCTTCCTTCTCCTTGTCCTTGCGCTGCTCAACCAGCTCACGAGCCATCTTCTCGTCGTCTACGGCGTCAAAGATGTCGCCTGCACCCGGAACCTCAGCCAGACCGATGATCTCGACCGGAACAGACGGGCCTGCGGACTCAATCTTCTTGCCGTCGTCGTTGGTCATTGCGCGAACGCGGCCGACAGAGGTACCCGCGATAACGGTATCGCCTGCATGCAGGGTGCCGTTCTGTACCAGAAGGGTTGCAACCGGGCCACGGCCCTTATCCAGCTTTGCCTCGATGACGGTACCGTGCGCCTTGCGGTTCGGGTTTGCCTTGAGGTCAGCCATTTCAGCAGTAAGCAGTACCATTTCGAGCAGGTTGTCAATGCCCTGACCGAACTTTGCGGAGATGTTGCAGACGATGGTCTGACCGCCCCACTCCTCCGGTACCAGCTCGTACTCGGTCAGCTGCTGCAGAACACGATCCGGGTTTGCACCCTGCTTGTCGATCTTGTTTACGGCAACGATGATCGGCACGTTTGCCGCCTTGGCGTGGTTGATAGCCTCGATGGTCTGCGGCATAACGCCGTCATCGGCTGCTACGACCAGAATGGCGATATCGGTTACCTGCGCACCGCGTGCACGCATGGAGGTAAACGCAGCGTGACCCGGGGTATCGAGGAAGGTGATCGGCTTGCCGTCAACCTCAACGCGGTATGCGCCGATGTGCTGGGTAATGCCGCCGGCCTCGCCCTCGATGACCTTGGTCTTGCGGATCGCGTCGAGCAGAGAGGTCTTGCCGTGGTCAACGTGACCCATAACAACAACGACCGGATCGCGCGGCTGCAGCTCCTCTTCCTTGTCCTCGTGCTCGTCGAACAGCTGCTCCTCGATGGTAACGTGTACTTCCTTCTCAACCTTGCAGCCCATTTCCTCTGCAACGATGGCTGCGGTATCGTAGTCGATCACCTCAGAGATGGACGCCATAACGCCCAGCTTGATGAGACCCTTGATAACATCCGCTGCGGTGCGCTTCATACGGGAAGCCAGTTCACCGACGGAAATCTCCTCCGGAATCATTACCTTAACCGGAATCTTCTTAAGTGCTGCCATCTGCTGCTGACGCTGCAGGCGGCGCATCTTCTCCTGCTCCTCCTGACGGCGCTTGTTGCCGAACGGCTTGGAGCGCTGGTCGGACTTCTTGGTCAGCTTCTGCTTCTTGCTGCCCTTGGACTCCATTCGCTCGGCCTTTGCGTCAACCAGCTTATCTACATGATCATCATATTTTGCAAGGTTTACGTCGCCGGTGCCGCGGGTATCAATGCGGTGAACCTGCTTTACCTTGCTCTGTGTCGGCTGCTGCTGCACGATAGGCTCCTCTCTCTTGGACTCGGTCTGCTGTTTGGTTTCCGCCTTGGACTGCTCCGGCTTCTTGCGGGATGCGCCCTGTGCGTTCAGCGTACCTTCCATGTCTCTTACTTGATTATGCTGGGTGAGATACTCGAAAATGACCGACAGGTCGGTATCGTCAAGCACCTGCATGTGATTCTTCGGTGCAGAGCGATACTTCGTCAGGATTTCGGTGATCTCCTTGGTGGATACGCCGAAGTCCTTTGCAACCTCGTGTACCCGATATTTATTGTCTAATGCCATGGGCAATAACCTCCTTTTGACTTCGATTGAAACCACGGTTTCAATCGAGAGTAGGCTGTGCCGCGCTAACGCGCGGACAAAGCCTTGGCGCAGTTTTGCGCGTCGCTGCGCGGCACACAAAACTGCTTTCTGGTATCAAATGCACGGGCAAAGCTCGCACATTTGATGCAAAGCTGCGCTTTGCTATTTATATACGCGCTTCGCGCGGGAATCAGGTTTTATTGCGGAAGCTGCGCTTGCCGCTGTTGAAGCTCGGCTTACCTGTGCTGCTTTTACGGAACGGACGGTCGCTATCCTTACGGAACGGACGCTTCTCGCCGTCGTTCTTGCGATACGGACGGTCGCCTTCCTTACGGTACGGACGCTTATCGCCGTCGTTCTTGCGATACGGACGATATTCGCCGTCCTTGCGGAACGGGCGCTTCTCGCCGTCGTTCTTGCGATACGAACGGTCGCCTTCCTTGCGGTACGGGCGCTTATCGCCGTCGGCTTTACGGTAAGGACGCTTATTCTCATCGTTCTTCCGATAGGGACGCTTCTCTCCGGACGGCTTACGGTAGGTGCGCTTCGGCTTCTCCTCTGCCGATTTTTCGGTCTTGACCGGCGCTTCCTCAGTCTTTTCCGCCTTATCCTTATGCTTTTTGATGCCCCTGCGGGACTGGATCTTTGCGTTTTTTTCGCTAAGCTGCTGCGCCACTTCGGTGTATGCAGGATCCTGCTCCGCCAGCTTGTTTACAGCTGCCGCCGCCATACCGATGTCCGCTACCGCGCACATCGCGCAGCCTGCCTTGCCGATCGCGCTGCCGAGTTCCAGCTTGCCGTGCGGCAGCGTCACGCACGGAACATTGGCCTTATCGGCGTAAAATGCGGCCTTTTTCGCTGCATTTGCGCCTGCGTCGCCCGCGATGAACACACAGCGGGTCTTGTGGTCGAAGCACGCTTCACGCACCAGCTCGTCACCGTAGGCCAGCTTGCCGGCACGGCGTGCCAGACCGAGCATTCTCAGAACCGGATCAGTTGCCATTTGCACCCTCCTGTTCCATCTGCTGCTCAAGCTGATCGTAAACCGACTCGGGCACCTCTACACTGAGCGCACGCTCGATCGCACGGCTCTTGCGGGCCTTTTTCAGACATTCCGGCTTGCCGCACAGGTATGCGCCGCGGCCGGGTGCCTTGCCCTTGAAATCCAGCGAAAGCTCACCTTCCGGCGAACGCACCACGCGGATCAGCTCCCGTTTCGGGAACATTTCACGGCAGCCGAGGCACTGCCGCATGGGAATCTTCTTCTGTACCATATTCTGCCGCACCTCCGCTTGCTTATTCGCCCTGAGACTCAGGAGCGATATCGATCTTGCAGCCGGTCAGCTTGGCAGCCAGACGCGCGTTCTGGCCTTCCTTGCCGATGGCGAGGGACAGCTGATCATCCGGAACGATGACGCGGCAGGACTTGTTGTCCGCCTGCATGGTGGCATTGATAACATCAGCCGGAGCGAGTGCCGCAGAAACGAACTGCGCCATATCCTCGTTCCACTTGATGATATCGATCTTCTCGCCGTTCAGCTCGCCGGTGATGTTGGCAACACGCGCACCGCGGGTACCAACGCATGCACCGATCGGATCGACGTTCTCATCGTGAGAAACAACAGCGATCTTGGTGCGATTGCCTGCCTCACGCGCGATGGACTTGACCTCGACGATACCGGAGTGGATCTCCGGCACCTCCAGCTCAAACAGACGCTTAACCAGACCCGGATGGGTGCGGGAAACAACGACCTGCGGGCCGCGGGTGCCGCGGCGAACCTCGATGAGGTAAACCTTCAGGCGCTGACCCTCGGTCAGAACCTCACCGCGCACCTGCTCGGAAGCGGCCAGAACAGCCTCGCTCTTCTCGCCGCCGGAAACAACATCCAGATAAGCAGTGCCGGAGCGCGGATCGATGCGGGCAACCACGCCGTTCAGGATCTCGTGCTCCTTGCTCTCGAACTCGGAGATAACCATGCCGCGCTCTGCCTCGCGGATGCCCTGGATGATAACCTGCTTTGCAGTCTGGGCAGCAATGCGGCCGAAGGACTTGGTCGGGATGTCGATATCAATGATATCGCCTACCATCGGGTTATTCTTGTACTCAGCAGCCTCCTCGAGAGTGATCTCCTCGTACGGCTCGTACAGGTCCTCCGCCTTGACAACCGTCTTGCGGACAAACATGTGAATGGTCTTCTTGTCGCGGTCCGGCTCAACATAAACATTGTCGGTCATGCCGTCGTTATCGCGCTTGTAGGCGGTGATCAGCGCCTGACCTACACGGTCGAGCATATAGTCTACCGGAATGCCTTTTTCCTTTTCCAGCTGTTCCAGCGCGTCAAAAAATTCTGCGTTAACCATTTTTTCCTATTCAGCTCCTTCTTATATCTCTACCGCCAGTCGAACTGCGGCAATGTCTTTGGGTTCGTATACAGTGGTCTCGCCGTTCACTTCCAGTGTTACAGCGCCGTTGTCATAGCCGGCGAGTGTGCCCTCGATCTGCTTCATACCGTTCATCGGCTTGTAGAAGCCGACTTCGACGGTCTGACCCATGAACGCCTGGAAATGCTCCGGGCGCTTGAGGCGGCGCGACATACCGGCCGAGGAAACACACAGCGTGTAGGACGGCATATCGTCAAATTCCTTTTCATCCAGCATGGGATCGAGTGCGCGCGAAACCTGCTCGCACTGGTCGATATTAACGCCTTCCGGACGATCCACGGTGACGGTCAGCATGTACTGTCCGCCCTCTTTTTCAAACTCCACATCCCACAGGGAAACACCAGCCTGTTCACACAAAGGCTTTACCAGTTCCTCTACGCGGGCTACGATCTGCTTTGCCTGCAAAGCCGTCCCTCCTTACTGAAAAATTTTCTCCGAGCAAAGCGTAAGGAGTGGCACTTGGCCACTCCTTACGGTTACTTATCATCTTACACTGATAGTATATCACGCATTGCCGTACATTGCAAGCGTTTTTGCAATAAAAATATCCGTTTTTACCGTGAAAATGCACAAATTTAGGCGTGTGAGCCGCAAATTTTGCAGATTAGCGGCTGCTGCCGTGTCTCAGCTCATGCAGGATGCACAGTCCCATGGCCAAGATGGGAAACAGGATGCGCAGACTGAGGAAACCCATTGGGTCACCGAAGTCGATGTTTGCATCCAGTATCAGGCCGATAAACCAGCCTAATATGGTGAGTAAGGTCGCTTTCAGGTACATAATCTCTATCTCCTTTTTTTATTCCAACTGCCAATTACTTAAATTCACGCCAGTTGAACGAATCATAAAAAGATTCCAACTCAACACTATAACTAATACCATTTACATTTGCTTCGTTTTCACTACGAGAAAAAGCACTCCACAAATTCATATTAGAATAACTCTTTTGATTATACATTGCTGTATAATTCTTTACTGCATTTCTATATGCCGGAATAAACTCATTATAAAGCGGCAATAGTTCTTCTTCCAAAAGCGAATAGTTGATATTTTCCTTTTGCAATGTCTGTAACATTTTCTCGTTCCGGCTAATAAGAGCTTCACTATCCGGATTTCTTGTTGCTGGATTTATTGTAAATAAATTCGCGTTGATTGATTCATTATAAAGATCAAGTTCTCCTCTGCATATGGTAATTGTACGCTCCAACTTATACGCTGCTGTAACAATTTCTGTGAAATCATCATAAATCGAAATCGTCTGCGTATTGCGGTCATAGCCGATATCCGCACCGAACGCATTCGACACCGCACGAATCGGCACATAGGTCGTGCCGTTGTAGATAAACGCCTCGACCGCTTTACCGTTGGCGTCTGTCATGTCGATTGCTTCGTTGTTAAATTCCACATTGACGCCGGACGTGACGGCAATCGTCTTACGATAGGTGTTCGCCGCATAGGATGTGGTCAGAAACAGGGCAAACATCAGGATGATTGCGGGGATTCTCTTTTTCATAGCGGGACCTCCCTTTATTTATTTGTTACAGTATACCAAACAAATCCTGATATTTCAACGCCTTATTATCGAATAAGCACAAAAGCCATCCGGCATTTCTGCCGAACGGCTTTGCTATTCCATTTATATCTCAACCGACTGCACACCCGGGATATCCTCCTGCAGCCGCAGAAAATCCGCTTTATCGAAATGCCGCGGCATGGCAATGTACAGCACGATTTTTACCGAACTGCCTTCCTGCCGCTTGAGATCGATCTCGCGCACGGTGATTTTCCTCTGTGCCAGCCAGTCGTACAAACGCACAAGTTCGCCTTTGCCGTCTGTCAGACCGACCGCAAGCTCGGTCACCTGCATTTTTTCTCGCCGCTCCACACCGATCAGCAGACCGCAGACAGCCGCACCAAACAGATTATTTGAATATTTTCCGGCGTACGCAAGCCCCTCTCGAATAAAAACTATCGCTCAAACGACAGATACCGCGTCCCTTGGAAGGTCAGTCTGCCGGTATCACCCTCTGCAAGCATACCGTATTCCAAGCCGGAAACATGGAGCTCCATCCGGTCCCCGCTTTCCACCTGAAACGTGACATAATAGGTCGTGCTCGACGTTGTGTGGAAGCCGTGCGCTCCGCTCATGTCGCCTGCATTGGCATGCTGGTGATGTGATACATCTGTCCGCTTTGCAACGATCACCGCCGGTACGGTCAATCTGGGCGAATTGTTATTCTTATGCCATGTGCTTATCCCCTGTATGATTGAAAAAATGATGATGCCAAATACGACAATAAACATGATGGGGACGATGAAGCTCAATATATCAAACATTACAAACATCTTCCGGCCCTCCTTCGACGTTCCAATTTTCGATCGGACAATTTACGTTCTACCTACATAGTATCATAGGTATTCCAAAAAGGCAAAAAGAAAAAGGTTATCCAATAAGCACGCTACTGGATAACCTTTTTAGGATCATTTTTCTGTTTTGGAACAGATCGAGTCGTCAGAAGTTAAAATTTAACTTACTTAACCAGCTCGATGATCGCCATTTCAGCTGCGTCGCCACGACGCGGGCCGGTCTTGATGATGCGGGTGTAGCCACCGTTGCGGTTAGCGTACTCCGGAGCGATCTCAGAGAACAGCTTAGCAACAACAGCTTCCTTGGTTACGAAAGCCATAGCCTGACGGCGGGATGCCAGGGTGTTCTTCTTGCCCAGGGTGATCATCTTCTCAGTCAGCGGGCCTACTTCCTTGGCACGAGCGAGCGTGGTCTCAACCTTGCCGTTCTCCAGCAGGTAGGTTACCAGCGCACGCAGCATAGCCATACGGTGATCCGTAGCACGGCCGAGCTTGCGATTGTTAGCCATGTGAGTTTACCTCCAAATTAAAGTAAAGCGGCGGCGCGGTAATCGTACCGCCGCAACAGTTCAAGTAATTCCTCTTTGAAATAATCAAGTATTTTCGTTCACAGCAAGGAAGAAGCGCGTGCCGCGTACAAAGGTACGCAATCGTGCTTCTGACGAAGCTGCGGGCGGAAAGACGCAGATTATTCTTCGGACTTGGCGAGGTGGAGACCCATTGCCTCCAGCTTGCCGATAACCTCTTCCAGGGACTTGCGGCCCAGGTTACGAACCTTCATCATGTCCTCCTCAGAGGTGTTGATGAGGTCCTCAACCGTGTTGATGCCTGCGCGCTTGAGGCAGTTGAACGAACGCACGGAGAAGTCAAGCTCCTCAATGGTCATTTCAAGCACCTTATCGTGCTGCGCTTCAGCCTTTTCAACAACGGTGGACTTGGAGCCGATTTCCTCGGACAGGTCTACGAACAGATCGAGGTGGTCGCGCAGAACCTTCGCACCGAGCGAAACCGCATCGCGTGCGTTGATGGTTGCATCGGTCCATACCTCGAGTGTCAGCTTATCATAGTCGGTCAGGTCGCGTACACGGGTGTTTTCAACCGTGTAGTTTACCTTGTAAACCGGCGTGTAGATCGAATCCACCGGAATGACGCCGATGGAGGTCTGATGCTGCTTGTTCTTCTCAGCCGGAACATAGCCGCGGCCGGAAGTCATCGTAATCTCCATGGACAGACGCGCGTCGCTCATCAGGGTAGCGATGTGCAGATCCGGGTTGAGGATCTCAACCTCGCCGTCTGCATGAATATCGCCAGCCTTGACCTCGCCCTCGCCGGCGGCCTCGATGTAGACCGTCTTGGGACCATCACAATGCAGCTTGGCAATAATGCCCTTAACATTCAGCACGATTTCGGTAACGTCTTCCTTAACGCCCGGAATCGTAGAAAACTCGTGCTGCACACCAGCGATCTTGATGCTGGACGCTGCCGTGCCAGGCAGAGACGACAGCAGGATGCGGCGCAGAGAGTTGCCCAGCGTGGTGCCGTAGCCGCGCTCAAGAGGCTCTACGACGAACTTGCCGTAGGAACCGTCCTCCGCGAGCTGTTCACAGTCAATACGCGGTTTTTCGATTTCGATCATGTGGTACCCTCCTTCACGTTGGTTGGAAACTTAAGATAGAACAGGCGAAGCAGACGCCGCGCCTGTTCCAAAAGCGAGGGTCTATTATTTCGAGTACAGCTCGACGATGAGGTGCTCGGCAACATCATAGTCGATGTCGTCACGTGCAGGCATCGCAACGATCTTGCCCTCGAAGGAATCGTTAGCCTTCTCGATCCACTTCGGGCAAGCCTTCTTGCCGTTCTCTTCCAGCAGAGACTTGAACTTGGTGGTAGAACGGGACTTCTCGGAAACTGCAACTACGTCGCCCGGCTTAACCTGGTAAGACGGAATGTTAACGCGCTTGCCGTTTACGGTGAAGTGTGCATGGTTAACCAGTTGACGAGCCTCACGGCGGGTGTTAGCAAAGCCCATGCGGAAAACTACGTTGTCCAGACGGCGCTCGAGCTCCTGCAGCAGGATCTCACCGGTGATGCCCTGCTTGCGCTCAGCCTTCTCGTAGTAAGCATGGAACTGCTTCTCGAGTACGCCGTAGATGAATTTTACCTTCTGCTTTTCGTTCAGCTGCATGCCGTACTCGGACTGCTTGCGGCGGCTCTGCTTGGGCTGACGCTTCGTGGACTTGGAGTAACCAAGTACCGCAGGGGAAAGACCAAGCGTCTTGCAGCGCTTGAGAACGGGCTGGGTATTCTTAGCCATTTATTGGTTCCTCCTCTATTAAACTCGACGACGCTTGGGCGGACGGCAGCCGTTGTGCGGGATCGGGGTTACGTCCTTGATCATAGTAACCTCGAGGCCAGCGGCCTGCAGTGCACGGATTGCAGCCTCACGGCCGGAACCCGGGCCCTTAACGTATACTTCAACAGTCTTCAGACCGTGCTCCATTGCAGCAGCAGCAGCGGTTTCAGCCGCAGTCTGAGCAGCGAACGGAGTGGACTTACGCGAACCGCGGAAGCCCATTTCGCCGGAGGAAGCCCAGGAAATAGCGTTACCGTTCAGGTCGGTAATGGTAACGATCGTGTTGTTGAAAGAGGAACGGATATGTGCCGCGCCCTTTTCAATGTTCTTGCGCTCACGACGACGAGTACGGGTCGCAGCGCCCTTCTTCTGTACCTTAGCCATTTATACGTTCCCCTCCTTACTTCTTCTTGTTCGCAATGGTCTTCTTCGGGCCCTTGCGGGTACGAGCATTGGTCTTGGTGCGCTGACCGCGAACCGGCAGGCCGCGGCGATGGCGCAGGCCGCGGTAGCAGCCAATCTCAACCAGACGCTTGATATTCAGGCCGATCTCACGGCGCAGGTCACCCTCGACGTTGTAGTCGCGCTCGATGACTTCACGCAGCTTAGCAGCCTCTTCTTCGGTCAGGTCCTTAACGCGGGTATCCGGATTGATACCGGTCTTAGCAAGGATCTCGTTGGACGTTTTGCGGCCAATGCCGAAAACGTAGGTCAGGCCGATCTCCACGCGCTTCTCGCGGGGAAGGTCAACACCGGCAATACGTGCCATACTATTATAACCTCCATAGTTACACACTGAGGCGTGTTTGCAAACACAGTATAGGAGCCGCCTCCGCTCCTGCAGCGCCGCACTCGCCGTGCGTGCTTGTCGTGCTCGCGTAAACCATGATCCGCACCCCAAGGTGCGCATTTATTCGATGACTGCTTGCAGTCATCATAAAATGGACGAGATTTGCCCGTTCATTTTATACCTTGACTCAGCGATCTTGGATCGCGTCATTTCGGTATCGAAAATCAGTTTCTACTGGAACTGATTTTCGTATATAAGGACTTTTTGAAAGTCCCTATAAGCACCGTCAGGTGCTCTTAGCCCTGCTTCTGCTTGTGCTTCGGGTTCTGGCAGATAACCATAACCTTGCCCTTACGGCGAATAATCTTGCACTTCTCGCAGATCGGCTTTACAGACGGTCTTACCTTCATGTTATTTTACCTCCATCAAGATTTTGCGGAACCGTAAACGGCTCCTCTTTTGGTGGGATGGGACACCGGAAACCTGTCCGGCGACCACTGGCGCGCAGGTCACATGCGTACCTCCGCCCGCTTTTTATCTTACTTGGAACGCCAAGTGATACGACCGCGGGTCAGGTCGTAAGGCGACATCTGAACGGTGACCTTGTCGCCGGGAAGAATGCGGATAAAGTTCATGCGGAGCTTGCCCGAGATATGCGCCAGAATCTTATGGCCGTTGGGAAGCTCTACCTGAAACATTGCATTGGGCAGCGCCTCTACGACGGTACCCTCGAGCTCAATCACATCATCTTTTGCCATTGTGGTTTATCCTCCTCGGTCAATTTGCGTTCTCGTCCCCTGTCCAGAGGGCGAGCGCCTTGCGGATCTCGCTGTTTGTCAGCCGGCTTTCGCTTTGCAGCTTAAGCCGTGTGCGCTCGTCGCATGGGCCCTGCAGGCTCACATGCTTGCGGCGCTTGCGCTTCGGGTTTTCGGCCCGGCGCGCACGTCCGTTCGCCAGCAGAAGAAAATCCCCCTCCTCTGCGACGACCAGCATCAGCTGTCCTCTGTCCCTTCCGGTCAGCGACAGCACAATGTCGGCGGTACGAATCTCTGCCATTACAGCACTTCGCCGTCGATATTCGTAAGAATCTCCGGCTCTCCATCCGTAATAGCGATGGTGTTTTCGTAGTGAGCGGACAGCTTGCCGTCCTTGGTCTTAACCGTCCAGCCATCCGGCAGGACCTTGACCGTGTAAACACCCACATTGACCATCGGTTCTACCGCGATGACCATACCGCGCTGCAGGCGAATGCCGTGGCCCGGTTTGCCGTAGTTCGGAACCTCCGGGCTCTCGTGCAGCGCAGAGCCTACGCCGTGACCGACGTAGTCGCGCACGACAGAAAAGCCGTTGGCCTCGACGTAAGCCTGAACGGCTGCGCCGATATCCGATACGCGGTAGCCCTCACGGGCAAATTTAATGCCTTCAAAGAAGCTCTGACGTGTTACAGCGATCAGCTTTTTTGCCTCTTCGCTTACCTCACCGCACGGAACCGTGCAGGCGCAGTCGCCGTGGAAACCGCCGATGTACGCACCAACGTCAACCTTAACGATATCGCCTTCCTTGACAACTGCATGCTTGGAAGGAATACCGTGGATGACCTGGTCATTCAGCGATACGCAGGCGCTGCCCGGGAAGCCGCCGTAGCCGAGGAAGGACGGCTTGGCGCCGGCATCCTCAATCGTCTTGCGGACGATGCGGTCGATCTCCCAGGTGGTAACACCCGGCTTTACGGCGTCTGCCGCCGCCTTACGCGCAATAGCGGTAAGGCGGCCGGCAACACGCATTTTTTCAAGCTCTTTTTCCGTCTTGATATGAATCATATTACAGACCCAGCGCCTCTACTGCAAACTTTTCGGTAGCGGTGATGCCCTGAGCACCATCGATGCTCTTGAGCTTGCCCTGGGCTTCATAGTAGCCCTTGAGCGGCTCAGTCTGCTCATGGTAGGTTTCAAGACGATGACGAACGACCTCAGCCTGATCATCGCTGCGGATGACCAGCTTATCGCCGCAGATGTCGCAAACGTCCTTCACGCGCGGCGGATTTGCCTCAACGTGATAGGTTGCACCGCAGCGCAGGCAGACACGGCGGCCGGTCATGCGCTTTTCGATGACGTCGTCTGCAACCTCAAGGGACAGAGCGCAGTCGATGTGAGCAATCTCGTCGAGTGCTTCCGCCTGCGGAATCGTACGCGGAAAACCATCGAGGATGAAACCGCTCTTGCAGTCGCGCCTAGCGATACGCTCCTTCAGCATGCCGATAACCACTTCATCAGGTACCAGCTTGCCGGCGTCCATATACTCCTTAGCGGACTGGCCGAGCGGAGTATTGTTCTTAATCGCTTCGCGCAGGATGTTACCGGTGGAAATGCTCGGTACACCCATCTGCTCGATCAGGTAAGAAGCAAGCGTGCCCTTACCGGCGCCCGGAGCGCCCAGCAGAATTAAATTCATTTGAACACAGCCTCCAGAATTATTCCAGGAATCCCTTATGATGACGCATCAGCATCTGTGCTTCCATCTGCTTCACCGTATCAAGCGCAACGCCTACTACGATGATAACCGAGGTGCCGCCCAGTGCTACGTTGCTCAGGCTGGAGTTTACTGCGCCTACGATCAGCGGGAGCAGTGCTACAACAGCGAGGAACAGCGCACCAACAAAGGTGACCTTGCCGAGTGCCTTGGTGATGAAGTCGCTGGTCGGCTTGCCGGGACGGAAGCCCGGGATGAAGCCGCCGTTCTTCTTCAGGTTGTTGGCGATCTCGATCGGGTTGAACTGGATGGATGCATAGAAGTATGCAAATGCGAGGATCAGCAGTGCGTACAGTACAATGTAGAACACGCTGGTCTGAGAGAACAGGTTAAGAATGTGCGCACCAACCGAGCCGCTCTCCGGATGCCAGAACATCGAAATGGTCTGCGGCAGGGACAGGATGGACGATGCGAAGATGATCGGCATAACGCCGGACGCATTGACCTTGATCGGCAGGTGGGTGGACTGACCGCCGTACATCTTGCGGCCAACTACGCGCTTTGCGTACTGAACCGGGATGCGGCGCTCTGCATTCGACATATAAACGATGAATACAACGATCGCAAGACCGACGATAATCATTGCAATGCCGGAAACGATGCCGCTCGTGCCGGTCTGGAACAGGTTAACCAGCGTACGCATGAGCGACGGACCGCGGGAAACGATACCTGCGAACAGGATGATCGAAATGCCGTTGCCGATACCCTTCTGGGTGATATGCTCGCCCATCCACATGATCAGCGCGGTGCCTGCGGTGAAAGTTACGATAATGGTTACGGCTGCAAGCGCGCCGGTGTTAGACAGCATAGTCTTGCCGCCGAAACCGTTGCGGAGCAGTGCGTAGTAGGACAGGCCCTGGAGCAGACCGAGCAGAACGCCGAGGTAACGGGTCCAGCTTGCGATCTTCTCACGGCCTTCCTCGCCGCCGTCCTTTACCATGCGCTCAAGAGCGGGGATGGCAACAGTCAGCAGCTGAAGGATAATGGATGCATTGATATACGGGGTGATGGACATTGCGAAGATGGTCGCACGAGACAGACCACCGCCGGTGAACATATCCAGATAACCAAGCATTGAACCGTTTACCGATGCCTGCTCAAAGTACTGAGACAGGAGCGCGGTATCAATAAACGGAACCGGAATGCACGAACCAAAGCGGAAGATCAGGATGATGAACAGAGTGTACAGCATCTTCTTGCGCAGTTCGGGCATAGACCAGGCGTTTTTAAGGGTTTGAAACACCTTAAACCACCTCGGCCTTTCCGCCTGCGGCTTCGATCTTCTCCTTTGCGGAAGCCGAGAAAGCAGCTGCCTTAACGGTCAGCTTCTTGGTCAGCGTGCCGGTGCCGAGGATCTTGATGCCGTCGAGAGCATTCTTAACGATGCCGGCATTGCAGAGGATCTCTGCAGTTACCTCAGCGCCGTCTTCAAACTTCTCCAGTGCGGAAACATTGACCGGTGCGTAAGTGGTGCCGAAAATGTTGTGGAAACCACGCTTCGGCAGACGACGTGCCAGAGGCATCTGGCCGCCTTCAAAGCCCGGACGGACACCGCCGCCGGAACGGGCCCACTGGCCCTTATGACCGCGACCTGCGGTCTTGCCATTGCCGGAACCAGCGCCGCGGCCCTTACGGTATGCCGGCTTGGTAGCGCCTGCGGCAGGCGTC
The DNA here is from genome assembly GCF_027684505.1 of Butyricicoccus sp. AF18-9LB. Taxonomy (NCBI): domain Bacteria; kingdom Bacillati; phylum Bacillota; class Clostridia; order Eubacteriales; family Butyricicoccaceae; genus Butyricicoccus; species Butyricicoccus sp. AF18-9LB. The sequence continues at coordinate 129,779 of NZ_JAQCWA010000002.1, read as the reverse complement.
AATTCATGCAGCTTCATGGGTTACGCCTCCTCTACGATTTCGAGCAGGTAACCGATCTGCTTTACCTTGCCGCGCGTCTGCGCGTTGTCCGGCTGAACGGTTACGTCATTGATCTTCTTAAGCCCCAAAGAATGAGCCGTTGCGATGTGCTTCTCCAAGCGACCAGCCAGGCTCTTTTTCAGGGTAATCTTCATGTTAGCCATTGTCAGTTACCCCTTTCTTACAGTTCTTCTACGGCTTTGCCGCGTACAGCAGCTACCTGAGCTGCGTCGCGCAGGCTCTTCAGGCCTTCCATCGTTGCGGTAACAACGTTCTGCGGGTTGTTGGAACGCAGGCACTTGGTACGGATGTCCTTGATGCCGGCAGCCTCAACTACTGCACGAACAGCGCCGCCGGCGATAACGCCGGTACCGGGAGCAGCAGGCTTGAGCAGAACGCGGCCTGCACCGAACTCGCCGATAACCTCGTGCGGGATGGTGGTGCCCTTCAGAGAAATCTTAACGAGGTTCTTCTTGGCGTCCTCGATGCCCTTGCGGATAGCGTCCGGAACCTCGGAAGCCTTACCGAGGCCGAAACCGACAGTACCCTTGCCGTCGCCTACAACGACCAGAGCTGCGAACTTGAAGATTCGGCCGCCCTTAACGGTCTTGGCAACGCGGTTGAGCGCTACAACGTTCTCGGAGAACTCGTCCTCACGCTTATCGTTTCTGTTAAACTGAGCCATGTTTTACCTCCTCCCGATTAAAACTGCAGGCCGCCCTCACGGGCGCCATCTGCGAGCTCCTTCACGCGGCCGTGGAACACATAGCCGCCGCGGTCAAACACGACAGTCTCAATGCCCTTAGCCTTGCAGCGCTCGGCAACGATCTGACCAATCTTCTTGGCTGCTTCCTTGTTGCCGCCGTACTCGGTAAAGCTCTTCTCTGCAGTCGAGGCGGATACGAGGGTTACACCGGCTACATCGTCAATAACCTGTGCATAGATGTTCTTTGCAGAACGGAATACGTCCAGACGGGGACGCTCAGCGGTGCCGCTGATCTTAGCGCGTACGCGCTTGTGGCGCTGAAGGCGCGCCTTGTTGGAATCCTTCTTCGAAACCATTTATTTTCGCCTCTCCTTTCCTTACTTCTTCTTAGCGCCGGTCTTGCCTTCCTTGCGGCGGACATACTCATCAGCGTAGCGAATGCCCTTGCCCTTATAGGGTTCCGGCGGACGCTTCTCGCGGACTTCCGCTGCAAACTGGCCAACCTTCTGCTTGTCAGGACCGGAGATGATGATCGTGTTCGGGTTCGGAACGTCGATCGTGATGCCCTCTACCTCGCTCATGGTAACCTGATGCGAGTAACCGAGGTTCATAACCAGATCCTTGCCCTGCTTAGCGACACGGTAACCAACGCCCTGAACGCTCAGCTCCTTCTTGAAGCCATCGGTAACACCAACAACCATGTTGTGAACCAGGCTGCGGGTGAGGCCGTGCAGTGCGCGGTTGTGCTTGTCGTCGTTCGGACGGGTTACGAGGATTTCGTTGCCCTCTACCGCGATGGTCATGTTCGGATGAAATTCGCGGGTAAGGGTTGCCTTAGCGCCCTTCACGGTAACAACGCTGCCGTCAATCTTGACTTCAACGCCGGCCGGGATGGCAATCGGCATTCTACCAATACGAGACATTGTTTATACCTCCCTTACCATACAAATGCGAGAACTTCACCGCCGACATTCAGCTCGCGAGCCTTCTTGTCGGTCATGACGCCTCTGGAAGTGGAAACGATGGCAATACCAAGGCCGCGGAGTACCTTCGGCAGCTCCTGTGCGCCAGCGTATACACGCAGGCCCGGCTTGGACACACGCTTGATGCCGGTGATAGCCTTCTGGCGGTTATCAACGTACTTCAGTGCGATGCGGATAATGCCCTGGGTGTTGCCCTCTACAACCTCGAAAGACTTGATGTAGCCTTCGTCGAGCAGGATCTGGGCAATAGCCTTCTTCATCTTGGATGCGGGTACATCCACACTGGCATGACGAGCATTGCCAGCGTTGCGGATACGAGTCAGCATATCCGCGATAGGATCAGTGATCTGCATAAAATGCTCTCCTTTAATATAAGAAGTTTGGGGGTAGTGCAGCAATCGAGCGCCGGTGGGTTAATCCGGTTCTGATTTGTCTGTTTGCCCTCCACTTTTCTTTACACTGTTCGTGGCCCTTCCACGGACAGCGGCGGGGATAAAAAATCGCCGGTCCAGTACTCAACCAGACCAGCGTTAATTATAGCACGAGAAACCAATGGCTGCAATCGGAAAAAGTGCTGATTTTTACGCAGTTTTAGCCTGTTTTGCAGTCAAATTGCTTGATTACCCGGTATAACGGCAGGTCGGCCGTTTTTGGACCGCACCAGGGACCACGCCGGGAAAATCCGGTTGATGGCCGATGGGCGTGCGCAGGAGAAACTCCTTTGCGCGGCAATTCGGTTACGCATTTGCGCAACTGTAATTAGTATACACTACACCGGGTGTATCGCGCAAGTGTTTTTTTCAAAATTTCTTATTTTTTTGAAATTTCTTTTTCGATGGGATTTCGCCTGCGAGGCGAACGGAACTGCGCTGACGCCGCGCGGGCGCACAAGAGGGTAGACAACCTGCGGTTTTCCACCCTCTTGTAAATCTCCCCTTTTCCCTTAGAGGGTCTGGCGCAGATTGCCGACATGTGACCGCTGCGAAAATGGGAAACGGCAGTCGGGTTACCACAGCGTGTCTTTCTCCGCCTTTTCGCAGTTCACAGATAGCGTACTGCTACACATACGGTTAAATCTACGCTGAGTGCGGCATAACAGTGCCGCACAATTCGTGAGCGCGTTGTTACAGACAGGGCCTGCGAAAATAACTTGTACCAAACGCCTAATCCGTAGGTGCCGTGCGTTACAACGCACCAAAGGGTTGCGCGACACGGGCATGTCGCGCCTGCGTAGATTTAACCGTATGTGTAGCAGTACATTATCTGACACTGCGAATAGGGCAAGAAATGGGAGCACACTGTGCTCCCCTACGATAGAAAGAATCCTCTGCCGTTCCCCTTATTTCGAAGCAGTCGCCGCTCTCTGATTTTCGCCGGGCTATCAAATAAGGGAAAGGTAGGAGTTCAAAGAGGAAGGGAAACCGCAGGTGTCCCTTCCTCTTTGTCCCCGCCGCGGATGCGGCAGTCTCCCACGCTCCGCAGAGCGCATTTCATTCTTTAGGAAACCGCAAAGTAATGCAAGTCCCCTCGCCGAGCGCACTCTTCAGCTCAACCTCCGCACGATGCAGCGCCGCACCATGCTTGACAATCGAAAGCCCCAGTCCGGTGCCGCCGGTCATCTTGCTGTGGCTTTTATCCACGCGGTAGAACCGCTCAAACACGCGCTGCTGGTCCGCCGGCGCGATACCGATGCCGGTATCCGCCACCTGCACGAACGGCCGGCCGTTCTCTGTGCCGGTCACAAGCGTCACACTGCCCTGCGGCTTATTATAATTGATGGCGTTATCCGTTAGATTGAAGATCATCTGCTCAAGCGTGCGGCGCTGACCGGAAACCGCAGCCGGTTCTCCCTCGATGCGCAGCGCGATGCCCTTGCCTGCTGCCTTGCTCTGCAGGCGGTCGCGCACAGTATCACAGAGGGTGGACAGCTCCACCGGCTCAAAGGACACCGTTTCTCCGCCTTCATCCAGCCGGGACAGGTGAATGATATCCTCGATGAGCGCCAGCAGCCGCTGCGCTTCCGTGCGGATCTTGCCCGCAAACGGCGCTACGTCCTCCGGCTTGGCAATGCCGCCCGCGATGATCTCCGCGTAGCCCATGATGCTGGTCAGCGGCGTTTTCAGCTCATGCGACACGTTGGCTGTAAATTCCTGCCGCTGCTGCTCGGCACGCTCGCGCTCGGTAATATCCACGATCAGCAGCACGGCCGCGTGCCATGCGCTGTTCTCCCCCACCGAGCTTGCCGTAAGTTCATAAATGCGGCCGTTCCGCTCGAGTTTTCCGTGCGCGCCTTTGCCGTCGAGCGCCTGCTCGACCACCTGAATGTAATTCGCATCGCGGCACAACGTCAGATAGCTGCCTTCCGCACTGTCATGCGGAAACAGCGCCCGCGCAGCGTGATTGGCGAACAGAATCATGCCCTTGCCGGAAAACAGCACCAGACCTTCGTCCATGCGGGCCGTAATGTCGTCAAACTCGGCCTGACGGCGCTGCAGCTCGTCCATCTGCGCCTGAATTTTGCGGTTCTGCTTGTCCATACGGTGCAGCAGCGGCGACAACTCGTCATAGGCTTCGCCCTTCATCGGATCATGCAGGTCGAGTGCTTCGATCGGCTTGAGGAACAGACCGGTCAGCCAGCCTGCCAGCACAGCTGCAACCAGCAGCGTCAGCAGGATGATCAGCACAATCCACGGTGACGCATTCGACAGTGCGCCGAACACGCTGTCCGCAGTTGCGGAAATACGCAGAATATCGCCGTTTTTCAGACGGACCGCGTAATAAAACGTCTGCTCAGCGAATGTTTCGGACAGACGGTTGTCCTCGCCCGTGCCGTTCTTCTCTGCCGCCGCAATCTCCGGACGGACGGCGTGGTTCTCCATCTCGGAGGCATTCGTGCGGTTGTCGTACAGCACAGTACCATCCTGCGCGACCAACGTCAAACGGTCGGCGTACACCGAGCCGCACTCCTCCAGTTCCTCCCGAATGTCATCCACCGCAGACAGGTAGCTGCTCTCCGTCACCAGCCGCTGCCGCATGTCATCGGTCAGACCGGCGTGAACTGCCAGCAGCAGCAGCCCGGTCGTCAGCAGCAGCGTGACAAGCGACGTGAGGAAAATGCTGCCGAATACGCGCTTTCTCATGTGTGCTCCCCCATGCGGTAGCCGACACCGCGGACAGTCTCGATCAGCGCACCGTCCGCGCCCAGCTTTTGCCGCAGCGTGCGGATATGCACATCGACCGTACGGGTTTCGCTTTCATTATTATAACCCCAGATATTCTCGAGCAGCACATCGCGCGTGAGCACGGCACCGCGGTTTTTCATCAGCAGGCACAGCAGCTGATACTCCTTGAGTGTCAGCTGCACCTCCTGCCCGTTAACGAATACGGTGTGAGCACGCTCATCCACACAGATGCCGCCGGCTACCAGCGGACGCGGCTCATTCTTGTCCTGCATATCCTCGGTGCGGCGCAGGACCGCACGAATGCGCGCGATCAGCTCCATCATGCCGAACGGCTTGGGAATGTAATCATCCGCACCGGTGTCCAGACCGACTACCTTGTCGTACTCCGTGTTTTTCGCAGTCAGCAGAATGACCGGAACCCTCGCCGTATCCGGTGCTGCGCGCAGACGACGCAGAATGGTGATGCCGTCCTCGCCGGGCAGCATGATATCCAGCAGAATCAGCTGCGGCTTGCATTTTTTCAGAGCAGCCGTCAACGCCTCACCGTCCTCGAAGCCGTCAGCCTCAAAACCGGTGTTGCGCAGTGTATACACCACCAGTTCGCGGATACCCGCATCATCTTCCACACAGTATATCATATATTACACTCCGATTTCTGTCAGCGTGCCGCCGCTTCCGCGCCGTGCATTGCACTTTTATGCGAGCCGGTGATGGAAAACTCCACCCATTCGGCAATATTGGTCGCGTGGTCGCCGATACGCTCCAGATACTTGGCGATCATCAGCACATCGAGTACGCGCTCGCCGTCCTCCGGGTTCTGCGCGATCTCCGCGATAAGGTCGCTCTTGCACTCGTCAAACAGGCGGTCCACCACATCATCATATTCAATAACGCTCCATGCAAGGGTCAGATCACGGCGGACAAACGCATCCAGGCTGTCGGTTACCATTTTGATGGTCGCCTGCGCCATGCGGTCGATGTGCGCGTTGTGTCCGCACACGCCGGACAGATATGTTACAATCTCCGCAATATCGCTTGCCTGGTCACCGATGCGCTCGATATCCGTGATCATTTTCAGCACGGACGAGATCAGACGCAGATCGCTTGCAACCGGCTGCTGCTGCAGCAGCAGCTTGAGGCACATGGACTCGATTTCGCGTTCCTTGCGGTCGATCTCCTGATCAATGCGGATGGCGGCAGCCGCCAGCTTGATATCGCCCTCAAGCAGAGCCTTTACCGCACTGGCGATTGCGTTTTCGCACAGTGCTCCCATCGAGATCAGCTCATTGTTCATCTCCGCAAGCTGATTGTCAAAACGGTTTCTCATTAGCCGAACCTCCCCGTAATGTAGTCTTCCGTGCGCTTGTCCGACGGCATGGAGAACAGCTTTTCGGTGTCATCCACTTCGATCATGTCGCCAAGCAGGAAGAACGCAGTCGTATCCGAAACACGGGTGGCCTGCTGCATATTATGCGTTACCATAACGATAGTATAATCCTTTTTGAGTTCGAGCACAAGGTCCTCGATCTTCGCGGTGGAGATCGGATCAAGTGCAGAGGTCGGCTCGTCCATCAGCAGCACCTCCGGGTCTGCGGCAAGCGCACGCGCGATGCAGATACGCTGCTGCTGACCGCCGGACATGGACAGCGCGGATTTTTTGAGGTTATCCTTGGTCTCCTCCCAGATAGCGGCACGCTTGAGCGAGGTTTCAACGATCTCGTCAAGCTGCACACGGCTCTTGATGCCGTGCGTGCGCGGACCATAGGCGATGTTATCATAAATCGACATCGGGAACGGGTTCGGCTTCTGAAATACCATGCCGACACGGCGGCGCAGCAGATTGACGTCACAGTTCTTGTAGATATCCTGACCATCGAGCATGATGTCGCCCGTGATACGGCAGTTTTCCACCAGATCGTTCATGCGGTTGAGCGAACGCAGCAGCGTAGACTTGCCGCAGCCGGACGGTCCAATGAATGCAGTGATCTCCTTCTCCTTGATATCCAGATTGATATCGTGCAGGGCGTGAAAATCGCCGTAATGCAGATTCATATTGTGAATTTCGATCTTATTTTCCATGTTCATTCTCCATTTACTTCTTGGTCAGCTTTTTCGCTGCCAGAGCGGAAAGCGTATTCATCAGCAGGACCACCAGCAGCAGAACGACTGCGGTAGCATTTGCCTCGTTCATGTGCAGCGCCTCACCCGAGAGCACATACATGTGGATGGCCAGCGTACGACCGGACTGGAACAGACCGGGAATCTGTGCCATGGTGCCTGCGGTAAAGATGAGCGCCGCGGTCTCACCGACGATGCGGCCGATACCGAGGATAACACCGGACAGGATGCCGGGACCCGCAGCAGGCAGCACGATGCGGAATACCGTGCGCAGACGTCCGGCGCCCAGACCGAACGAGCCTTCGCGGTAGGAATCCGGAACCGCCATCAGTGCTTCCTCAGCGGTACGCATGATGAGCGGCAGGATCATGATCGCCAGCGTCATCGCACCGGCCAGCAGCGAGTATCCCCAGTGTAGCTTGGTGACGAAGAACAGCATGCCGAACAGGCCGTATACGATGGACGGAATGCCGGAAAGCGTCTCAGTCGTGATGCGGATGACGTTTACCAGCTTGTTTCCGCGCTTGGCATACTCATTCAGGTACACGGCGGTGAACAGGCCGAGCGGCACGGCCAGCAGCAGTGCCAGCGCGGTCGTTTCAACCGTAGCGAGAATGGCAGGCATCATCGAGACGTTCTCAGAGGTATAATCCCACTGAAACAGCGACGGCTTGAGATGCGGGATGCCCGTCACCAGAATATAGCCGAGCAGGAACAGCAGCACCGCAAAGGTCAGCACAGCCGCGCCGTACACCAGACCCTTGAGCACAGCCGCAGATGCGGCGCCGTGCACCTTTTCGGTCTTTGCCTGTGCGCGCATTGCCGGTTTTGCAGCAGAGACAGCTTCTCTTGTCATGCTTCCTTCCTCCTTTTGAGAACCGAGAATGCCAGATTGATGAGCAGAATGAATACGAACAGCACAACGCCGGTCGCAATAAGTGCCTCACGGTGCAGGCCGGTGGCGTAGCCCATCTCAAGCACGATGTTTGCCGTCATGGTGCGGATGCCCTTGAGCATGCTGCCGGTCAGTCGCGGCTGGTTGCCCGCTACCATGATAACCGCCATGGTCTCGCCGATGGCGCGGCCGATGCCGAGCACGATGCCGGCCAGCACGCCGGACTTGGCAGCCGGTACCATAACCGTGAATATCGCGCGCTCATGCCGTGCGCCCATGGCGACGGCGCCCTCGTAGTAGCTCATCGGAACCGCACGCAGCGCCGCTTCGGACACGCCGATGATGGTCGGCAGAATCATAATGCCGAGCAGGATGGACGCCGCCAGAATGGACGAGCCAGAAATATCCGCTCCGAACACACCTGCCACCACACGAACTGCCGGTACGATAATGACCATGCCGAAGAAGCCGTATACGATAGACGGAATACCGGCCAGCAGCTCGGTGCACGGCTTGAGAAGACCGTACAGTTTTTTCGGACAGTAGAATGCCATGAATACCGCGGTCAGCAGACCGATCGGCACGCCGATAACGATCGCACCGGCGGTGATGTACAGGCTGCCGAGGATCATCGGCAGGATGCCGTAAATGTCGTTGCCCGGCTTCCACTTCGCGCCTGTGAGGAAGTCCAGCAGGCCAATCTCCCTCATGGCAGGCACACCGTTCGCAAACAGGAAAATACAGATGAGCACCACCGCAAAGATGGAGGTCAGTGCACAGAGAAAAAACACCATGTGCATCAGGTTTTCCCGAAAGTTTTTCATAATCTTTCTCCTATACAGGCACAGGGCGAATCGCTTCGCCCTGTTTTATCAGTCTGTGAATTCGCTTACGCGAGGTCGCCCCAGTCGGTGATGTCGCCGACATAGATACCCTTGATCTGATCCATAGACAGGTCGTCAATGGTGTTCGCCGGGTTTACGACTACTGCGATGCCGTCAAGTGCGATGGCGGTGCCGGTAAGCTGTGCAGCCTCGTCGTCCTTCATCTCGCGGGATGCCATGCCGATGGCAAAGGTGCCGTCCATCGTGCCGGTCATGCCGGAGGTGGAGTCAGAGGTCTGCAGGTCGATGCTTGCGTTCGGGTTTACAGCCTTGTACGCCTCGATCAGCTTCTCCATAACCGGGGATACCGAGGAGGAACCGCCGACTGCGATCTGTCCGGAAGAACCGTCGGAAGTAAAGGCTGCTGCATTGTCGTCAACAGCGATGTACTTGTTATCAGTTACAACAGCCTGACCTTCCTTGGAGAGGATGAAGTTGATAAAATCCTTGGCTACGCCGGTCGGCTCGCCCTTGGTTGCAATATTGAACGGACGGGACAGCTTGTAGGTGCCTGCCTTTACGTTATCTACGGTAGCTTCTGCGCCGTCTACCTTGACAGCCTTTACGGTGTCATTCAGCGCACCGAGGGAAATGTAGCCGATAGCCTTCTCGTTGCCTGCTACGCTGGTCAGTACAACATCGGTCTTGTTGGCGATCTCGGCATCCGCGGTGGTATTGTCGATCTTCTCGCCTGCGTCGTTCTTCTCCTCTACACCAGTCAGTTCGATGAACGCGCCGCGCGTACCGGAACCATCCTCACGTGAGATAACGGTGATCGCACCGGATACGCCGCTGTCATTACCGCTTGCCTGGGAATCCGAAGAATCGGAAGAGGAGCTGCCGCCGCAGCCGCTCAGTGCACCGGTCAGCATCAGTGCTGCCAGAAGCATGGAAATGCTCTTTTTCATAATTTGTTCTCCTTTTACATTCGTCTTCATTTTTTGTTACAAGATTATCTTACGGAAGTTTTGTAAAATGCAAAAGCGAGAGTTCGTTAAGTTTAGGTAAAGTGTGTGTTTTCGAGTAAAATCTATGTTAAATCGAGGTTTTCGCCTGCGATTCAGTGGGATTTGTGCTCTGCGGAACGCAGGAACGTGCGGCATCCGCCGCAGGGGCAAAAAGGAAGGACAACCTGCGGTTTTCCTTCCTCTTTGGACTCCTACCTTTCCCTTGCTTCCTAATTTGACGCAGATTACCGACATGTGACCGCTGCGAAACAGGGGAACGGCAGAGGATTTTTTCTTCCGTGTTTTTCGTGACCTGTTCGCAGGGTCGGATAGTGTTCTGCTACACAGGTCGGCTACTTCCAGCAGGCGCAACATACCCATGTCGCGCAATTCGTTAGTCCGGAGGTTACGGACAGCACCTACGCAGGATAAATGATACCAAACATCTAAATTCGCAGATGCCGTGCGTTACAACGTGCCAAGGATTTGCGCGGCACGGTTATGCCGCGCTCTGCTGGAAGTAAACCGTCTGTGTAGCAGTACGCTGTCTGTGAACTGCGAAAAGGCGGAGAAAGGCACGCAAGAGTAACCCGACTGCCGCATCCTTTTCCTGCTTACGCAGTCTACCGTCTGCACCCAAGCTATCCCAACAAGGGAAAGGTAGGAGTTCAAAGAGGAAGGGAAACCGCAGGTGTCCCTTCCTTTTTGCCCCCGCGGCGGGCGCCGCAACGTCCCCGCCGTCCGCAGACGGCGTACTCCCCTTGCTGAGGTTCAGCGAAAAACTCCCCGCCCGTTAGGAGCGAACCGCCTGCGCGGTTCGTGTGCCCCGCTGAGTCGGTGCCGAGAAAAAAAGAGAACCCTCTCACGAAGGTTCTCTAAAAAATCAGGTTTTTCGTTTTCGGAAGTACCCGAGGTACATAACCGCTGCCGCCATGCTCCAGAAATACGCCATCATATACGGCACCTCGAAGATATTCTCGAAGTAGCAGTGCACCAGCACGCCGCACATACCTGCGAACATGGGAACCGCCAGCACGCGCGTGCGGTCGCCCTTGGTGTAGCCGGTACGGCCGATCGAGCGCAGGCTCCACAGCACCAGACCGAACAGCAGCAGGATGAAGAACGCCAGACCGAGATAACCCATCTCGACCAGCGTTTTCAGATAATAGTTATCCATGTAGAAGTAGGAGAAATCCTTGGTCTCCTCGATGACCTTGTTCTGCATGGCAACCGCGCCGCCGAAGCGGCCGAGGCCGAAGCCGAGCACCGGATCGCTTTCCTGCAGCAGCTTAAGACCCTTGGACCAGCGAATAACACGACCTGCACGGCGGCTTGCCGCAAGGTAATCCGCGGTAAACAGATAAGTGATGCGGTTCGCAATAGACGGGATTGCCAGCAGTGCACCGACACCGGCCACGCCCATCAGAGCGATCAAACGACGGTCCAGAAAGATGGCGAAGATCACAACGGCTACTGCCAGACCGCCCCAGGCACCCTTGGAAAAGGTGAAAATGCAGCTCAGGCACATCATGCCGGTCGCGCAGATAGCCAGCACCTTGACCCACATTTTACTGCTGTAATATGCAAGTCCTGCCACCATCGGGGCAAACAGCACCAGCAGACTGCCCATGATATTCGGGCTGCCGGTGAGCGAGTACACACGCGTACGCACGCTGGCCTCGGTCTGAGAGACCCAGCTCGACGGGATCGGCGCGGCTACGATATACTGATAAATGCCGTGCGCCGCAATGCAGAGTGCCATCACGACGAGCGCACCGTAGAATACCGCGAAATCGCGGTCGTTCTCAATCAGGCGGGTGACGAGGAAGAACCAGAACAGGTACTCCACAACCGCACGGTAGCCCGCTACCGCGATATGCGTATTCGGAGAAACCGCACACATCAGGAAAAAGCCGACCGCGATGAACAGCAGCAGATATGCGTCCACCGGCGTAGCACGCGAGCCGAGCGGCGCACGCTTCATCGCCATGTGCCACAGGATGTACGCAAATGCAGCAAGCATCAGACACTCATCCCACACGGATGCCACAAACGACGGCAGATAACCGGCGTCCGACACCCAGCGGACAGCGGAATCGAGCGGCAGATACATCGCCAGACAAATCAGCAGCAGACCGCGCATGCCTACGAACCTGCAGGCTCTGCCGATCAGGCCGCCGCCTGCGACACGCTCGATTGGCCGCCAGACGGCAAGGCAGATGCGGTAGATCAGGCTGTTTGCCGCAATTCCGCCCAGTTTTTCGACAAACCGGCGCAGCGCTGCCAGAATCCGCGCATAGGTGCTGTTCGCCGCTGTACATATCGGTGCCGCACAGAATTTATTCCACAGACGGCAGAATACCGAGCCTGGGTACGCCTGCCGGATACGGTTAAAGAATCCCGCGATAGCGCCCTCGTGGTACCATGCGCGCAGACACATCAGCAGCCGCACGAACAGACTGTTTTCAAATAACGCTTTCATAGGCTTTAATTATCCGCAATATCGACCGAATCAATGTTGCCGGTCGTCTCAAAATCGTTGGTCTTTACAATGAATGTACGGCCTGCACGCACCTCCTGCGTACCGATGGCCGGTGCAGGCGTGCCCTTGGAAACCTTGGTCGTGATGGTGAATACCAGATCCTTCTTCTCCGGATCGGTTGCCGTTACAATGCGGCCGTCAGCGGTGGTAACCTGCTGATTGTAATCCTCGATCTTCATATCAGTGATCTGCGCATTGACATAGCTGTTGCCGTTTACCAGCGACTTGCCTACCTGACTGTTGCGCTGCACCTCGTTTACCAGAAACGGCGTTGCACCGCGTACGCGGACGGTCATCGTCAGGGAGACCTGCGGAGACGCAACCTCCTTGATCTGCTTGGCAAACAGCTTGTAGCCGACACCGGCTACGACAGCGATCGCAGCGACCAGCACCAGCAGATCGACAACATTGATGATGCCGAACAGCTTGCCCTTTTCGTTAATGATCTTCATAAATTTCCTCCGTTGGCAAATGAATTTCGTGTTTCACTGTGTCATTATACCATAGAGCGACTGAAAAGTTAAGTGTTATCTTTGTGAAGCAGCAAGTCTGCCAGAAGTGACCGAAATTCCACCCGGTCGCTGCCTGTTCTGCTCTCACCTGCCGCCTCCTCGCAGGTGATGGAGAACGCCGTACACCACCATGCCGCACGAGGACTCTGCGGCGCAAACGCCGACCAGAACAGCACATAAACCGCTGTCAGCACTGCCGCGAGTGCCTTTCTATCCTGTTTCTGCATAACAAAACCGCCTTTCTGCATCCGGTGTACCCAGTATGCCCGAAAGGCGGCTTTCTATACCCGTTTAATTGCAGGTTTCCGTCAGGAATGTATCTGCGAAACGGCGACGCAGCATTTTCGCTGCCGTTTTGGCGCGGCTCTCATCCGAGAACAGGCCGTACACGGTCGGACCGGAGCCGCTCATCAGCGTACCGTCCGCACCGTTTTCTGCGAGAAACGACTTGATTTCGCCAATCTGACGGCGTTTTGCCGCCGTAACGGTCTCCATCACGTTGGACAGGTACGCGCACACGCCCTCGTAATCTCCCTGATCGAGTGCAGCCATCATGCCCTTGTTGTCCGGATGCTCGAGGATATCCACGCTGTCGATTTCCTGATAGACCGCCTTGGTCGGCACCGCAAACGGCGGCTTGCACAGCACGACCCAGCAGTGCGGCATATCGGGCAGCAGGCTCAGCTCCTCGCCAATGCCCTGCGCCAGCATGGTGCCGCCGCGCAGGCAGAACGGCACATCGGCACCCAGTTTAAGTCCCATCTCGCACAGCTCGTCGTCGGTCAGACCGGCTGTATGCAATGCGTTGAGCGCACGCAGCACAGCCGCCGCATCCGTCGAGCCGCCCGCCAGACCTGCCGCAACCGGAATGCGCTTTTCGATGTGAATCTCGCAGGTTTCGAGCAGTGCGCCGGTCTCCTTGTAGAACAGCTCCGCCGCACGGTACGCCAGATTGCGCTCGTCGGTCGGCAGAAACGGCAGGCTGCAGCTCAGCACGATGCCGCGCGGCTTTTTCTCGCCGTGAATGGTGGTAACGCGCACGGTATCGTGCAGTGCGATCGACTGCATGACCATTTCCACCGTGTGGTAGCCGTCCTCCCGCCGTCCGGTGACGTCGAGCGTCAAGTTGATCTTTGCACGGGCACGAACGGTCGTATCCGCGTGTGTAATTTCCTGCTTTCTTCCAAAAAACATGTTATTTCAGCCTCTACATTTATTTCAGTGCGATCTGCACCGGTTTGCGCTCTCGGAACACGGTAACGTGGGTAAAGCCTGCGTCGAGTGCATTCTTCACGCAGTCGTCTACGCCGCGTGCCACGGTGTCCAGCGTATGCGAATCCGAGCCGATCGAGATGCGCTCGCCGCCCATGCGCTTGTATTCGTACAGAATATTCTGCGGTGGACCAACCTTTTTCTGCCAGCCCGCAATGCCGGCAGCATTCAGCTCAAGCGCATAGCCGTGGTCGATGCACGAGCGCAGCACCTGCTGTACGCGGTCCATATAATTGTCAAACGACGGGATATAGTCGCCGTGCTTCATCACGCGCAGCGGATAGTCAATATGCGCCAGCACATCAAAGCCGCCGTGCTCCTCGAGCAGCAGCAGCTGATCGAAATACTCGTGCAGGAACTTGTCGCAGTCCATATTCGGAAAGTCGTGAAAGTAGATATCCAGATCGTTCGGCATAGCATGCAGCGAGCCGATGACCATATCGAACGGATGCGTGCGGACAAAATCGTCCGCGTCCGGTGTGGCGTGCATCTGGCCGATCTCCATGCCCGCCAGAACCTCAATACCTCCGTTCCCTGCCGGACGGCGCTTTTCCCATACCTCGCGCGCACATGCTTCCGGGTCACGGTTGTCGCGCGTGCCGCCCGAACGCAGAAAATCCAGATGATCGGTAATGCCGATGATATCCAGTCCGGCCTGCTCGCAGGCGTGAATTTTATCGTCGATGGACTGCGGATACTGGGCATCGGCCGAATATCCGGTGTGCATATGCAGGTCTACCCGCATGGACGTTCCTCCTTATAGATAATTGAACACGGTCTGCACAAAGCAGGCGACGATCAGCAGAAACATGCCTGCATTCTGCAAAACGGCTTTGAGCGACGGCGCACAGGGTCCGTGCAGCCAGACCTGCTGTTTTCTGCCGCGAACGAGCAGGATCATGCCGATCACCAGCATTGCCATCCAGAACAGACCGAGCGCCGACTGCGCGGCTATGGTATCCGGCAGCAGCATGGGCACCACCGAGCCGATGATGTTGAACAGCATGTGCAGCAGCACCGAGGTGCGCAGCAGTCCGGTGCGGTAGTACGCGTAGGACAGCAGCAGACCGAGCGTAAAGGCGTAGAAAAACTGCTCCAGATTGGCGTGATACAGGCCGAACAGCAGTGCAGAAATGAAGGCGCCCGGCTTCTGCCCGTACCGCGCAAGACGGCCGGCCAGCAGACCGCGGAACACCAGCTCCTCGCACAGCGGACCGATGAAGCACGCACCGAGAACGACCGCCGCCATCGGCATCTGCGAAAAGCTCTCGTCCACCATGCCGACCGGATCGCGTCCGGTCAGAGCGTAGACCATGTCGTTGATATTCGTGCCGATGAGCGAACCGAGCCACATCAGCGCACAGCCGATGACAAACCAGCGGCCCATGCGCTTTGCGCCTGCCCGCTCCCTGCAGAACGGCATCGGCGGTGTTTTGCGCCATAAACAGAACACAATCGGCAGCGATACTGCATAATGTCCGACGAGCAGCAGCAGATAATACAGCGTTTCCGGCATGCGGAACGGCAGGATCCAGCCGTCCAGCCAGTACAGGCCGAACTGCCAGAAGATCGACCACAGCATGATCGCCAGCGCGGAAAATCCCAGCTTCGAGCAGTAGCGGCGCTCCTGCGGGATATCAATTTGCTCCATAAAAGTTTCCTCTCCGGGCAAAAACAGAGGCGGAGCCTATGCTCCGCCCCCATATTTGTCTAATTGACGAAAGACTTACTGAGCCTTGGCCTCGTTTACCAGACGCTCGGTATCCTTGGCGATCATAAGCTCCTCGTTGGTCGGAATAACCAGAACGCGAACGCGTGCCCAGTCGATGGAGATATCCATCTGCTTGCCGCGGTACTTGTTCTTCTCCGGGTCGATCTTGATGCCGAGGTACTCGAGGTGCTCGCAGACATCCCAGCGAACCGAACGGTCGTTCTCACCTACGCCTGCGGTGAAGATGATAGCGTCTACGCCGCCCATCTCAGCAACGTAGGAACCGATGATCTTCTTAACGGACAGGTTGAACATATCCTTCGCCAGAGCAGCACGCGCGTTGCCGTCAGCAACTGCAGCGTCCAGATCACGGAAGTCGGAGGATACGCCGGAGATACCCAGCATACCGGACTTCTTGTTCAGGATGTTGATGACTTCATGTGCATCCATGTGCTCGTGCTCAGCCAGGAACTCGATGATAGCCGGGTCGATGTTGCCGGCACGGGTGCCCATCGGCAGACCGTCCAGCGGAGTGAAGCCCATGGAGGTATCGAAGCTCTTGCCGCCGTTGATTGCGCAGATAGAAGAACCATTGCCGAGGTGGCAGGTGATCAGGCGCAGCTCCTCGAGCGGACGGCCGAGCATCTCAGCAGCCTGCTGAGAAACGTACTTGTGGCTGGTGCCGTGGAAGCCGTAACGACGGATCTTGTACTTCTCGTAGTACTCGTACGGTACAGCGTACATGTAGTGGGACTGCGGCATGGTCTGGTGGAATGCAGTATCGAATACTGCAACCATCGGAACGTCCGGGCCCATAACCTCGCGGCAAGCCTGGATGCCGGTCAGGTTAGGCGGATTGTGAAGCGGTGCCAGCGGTACGCAGTCCTCGATAGCCTTGATGACCTTCTCGGTGATGATAACGCTGTCCGAGAAGAACTCGCCGCCGTGTACAACGCGGTGACCTACTGCGTCGATCTCGCTCATGGAGGAGATTACACCCTTTTCCGGATCGAGCAGAATGTTGATAACAGACTGGATCGCTTCCTTGTGGGTGGGCATTGCGATGTCAAACTTGAACTTCTCATCGGACTTGTTGCCGGTGTGGGTCAGCACACCGTCGATGCCGATGCGCTCGCACAGGCCCTTCGCCATTACCTCGCCCGACTCGGTGTCGAGCAGCTGGTACTTCAGCGAAGAACTGCCAGCGTTGATTACCAATACTTTCATTTGTGAAAACTCCCTTATGCCGTATTTGGCGGCTTGCATAAAGCCGCGGAAGCCTATATAATAATGCTATATTTTTATTCTACACGATTCTTTGCAAATGTACAACCCCTTTTTCGAGGTTTTTACCTTGCAGACCGCTGTCATCTCACTGAAAGGAGCACCGTCATGACCGTATGCGGCATCACCGCCGAGTATAATCCGTTTCACACAGGGCATCTGCACCATATTGCCGAAACCCGGCGCAGCCTCGGCGAAAACGCCGTGATTGTGTGCGTGATGAGCGGCAATTTCGTCCAGCGCGGCGATTTTGCCGTGCTGGATAAGTACGCGCGTGCCGAAATGGCCGTGCGCTGCGGCGCTGACCTCGTGGTTGAACTGCCGCTTGCGGCGGCGCTGTCCTCGGCGGAGGGCTTCGCCAAGGGTGCGGTGCAGACGCTGCACGCACTCGGGTGCGGCATGGTGTCGTTCGGCGCGGAGACTGCGGATGCGGATTTGCTTTTACAGGCGGCAGAACTCCTGAACAGCCTGCCGATGGAGGGTGAATCCGGCTCTCCGCACCTGTCCTACGCCGCCAGACGGCAGGAAGAACTCAGCAAAGTCAACAAACAGGCTGCCGTTCTTTTGGATAACCCGAACAACACGCTCGCCGTGGAATACTGCCGCTTCCTGCTCCCGCTCGGGATGCGCCCGCTTGCGGTGCTCCGGCAGGGCGCGGCGCACGATGCAAAGACGTCGAACAGCGGCTTTGCATCGGCCAGCCTGCTGCGAACGCACCTGAGAGCCGGAGATCTCGCGTTCTGTGCGCCGTTCCTGCCGCCTGCGGCTCGCGCTGTATGGAAGAAGGCCGCAGATTGCGGTGAAGCGCCGGTCGCTCTGCCGGAGGACACACTGCTCGCGCTGCTGCGGACGGCACTCTATCAGGGCAGAATGCAGAGCGGCTCGGCAGACGGCTTTGACGAGCGGCTCCGCAAGGCGGTCTATACGGCACATTCGTTCTCGGATGCTGTAGAAAAGGCTCGAACGCGGCGGTTTCCGGCGGCTCGTGTGCGCCGTGCGCTCCTGCGGTCCGTGCTCGGTGTGGAGGCAGACGCGCCCGTCTCCCCTGCTTATCTGCGCGTACTGGCACTCGGCGTGCGCGGACGGGCGGCGCTCAAGCAGGCTGCTCTGCCCGTTATCGTCAAGCCGGCAACGGAAAAACGGCTGCCCGCAAATCTGCAAGCGGCACTCTGCCGCGATGCCTTCGCGGACGACCTGTTTGCGCTTGCACTTCCCGATCCCGAACGGAGAATCGGCGGCGGGCATTTCCGCAAAACGCCGTTCTGTCTGCGCTGAATTGACAATCCTCTCATTTTGCTTTACAATAAACTTTAGCGTTGTAAAGTGAAACGAGGGGATTTTTTTATGATTGGTCTTGGAACCATTGTAAATGTTGGCACGGTGCTTATAGGCACTACTATCGGTATACTGTTAAAAAACGGTCTGCCGAAACGCTTTGAAAAAACGGTCATGCAGGGACTGGGACTAACCACCTGCTTTATCGGTATAGGCGGAACACTCAGCGAAGTATTGACCATACAGGATGGCGAAATCGGCACCCAGCATACCATGCTGCTTATACTCTGTCTGGCACTCGGCGCTGTCATCGGTGAAGCGCTGAATATCGAGCAGCGACTGGAGGATTTCGGTGCATTCTGTCAATCACACTTTGCTGCCAAAGGGGACAGCCGATTTGTTGAAGGCTTCGTTACCGCATCTCTTCTGTTTTGTGTCGGTGCAATGGCAATTGTCGGTGCATTAAACGATGGTCTGAATGGTGACCCAACCATGCTGATTGCCAAGGCTATTCTGGATGGTGTTGCCTCGATTCTCTTCGCCGCATCTCTCGGCAAGGGCGTATACCTGTCTATTGTGCCGATTTTCTTCTATCAAGGCGGCATTACATTGATGGCACGATTCATCCGTCCCTGGCTGACCGATGTCTTGATTGGTCAAATGTCGTGTGTCGGCTCCGTGCTGATTTTTGCCATTAGCTTGAATCTTATCTTCAACAGCAAGCTGCGTGTCGGCAACCTGCTGCCTGCGATCTTCCTGCCGGTGCTGTTTTTCTTTCTGGCGCGGTTTTTCCCGACTCTCGGCACCTTATAAAATCGACACAGTTTGACTTTCTTTTCGCCCTCCCGTATAATGGATATAACATTTAACGAAACGGAGCCGTAAACTATGCTCGCTTACACTTATCGAAAACAGGGTGAGTTTGCCCTGCAGAACAAGCCGGAACCCGTTCTCACGCATGCAGGAGACGCGGTAGTGCGCGTTACCATGTCGAGCATCTGCACGAGCGATCTGCACATCAAGCACGGCTCGGTGCCGCGTGCCGTACCCGGTATTACGGTCGGCCATGAGATGGTCGGCGTAGTCGAGCAGGTCGGTTCGGCAGTCAAAACCGTCAAACCCGGCGACCGTGTAGCCGTCAACGTGGAGACGTTCTGCGGACACTGCTTTTTCTGTCAGCACGGCTTTGTCAACAACTGCACCGATCCCAACGGCGGCTGGGCACTCGGCTGCCGGATTGACGGTGGTCAGGCGGAGTACGTCCGCGTACCGTATGCCGATCAGGGTCTGACCGTCATTCCCGATCGCGTTTCCGACCGGCAGGCGCTGTTTGCCGGCGATGTGCTCGCCACCGGCTACTGGGCCGCCAGGATTTCCGAGATCAGGCAGGGCGACACCGTGCTTATCCTCGGTGCCGGGCCGACCGGTATCTGCACCATGCTGTGCGCCATGCTGCATCACCCACACAGGATCATCATCTGCGACCCCGATCCGGCGCGGCTGCGCTTTGTGCGCGAGCGCTATCCCGATGTGCTCACCATCACGCCCGACCACGCGCAGGAGTTCGTGCAGCTGAACAGCCCACACGGCGGCGCGGATGTGGTCTGCGAGGTGGCAGGCTCGAACGAAAGCTTCCGTCTTGCATGGGAGTGCGCCCGTCCGAACGCCGTTGTCACCGTTGTTGCACTGTATGACAAGCCGCAGGTGCTTCCCCTGCCCGATATGTACGGCAAAAACCTGATCTTCAAGACCGGCGGCGTGGATGGCTGCGACACCGCAGAAATCCTGCGGCTGATCGAAAACGGTCAGCTGGATACCACACCGCTCATCACGCATATTTTCCCGCTGAATGAGATTGAAGCGGCGTACGATCTGTTTGAGAAGCGCCGCGACGGTGTAATGAAGGTGGCAATTACGCCTCCGGAGAAGTAAAAACAAGCGGCAGAGGCACAGCCTCTGCCGCTTTTGCATTTTATTCGCAGTCGATTCTCTCGATGTTGAAGATAACCGGCCGCGCTTCGTCCGAACAGCAGGTTATCATCTCGTTTTCGCGCTTCCTCCAGCCTTTCATAATCGAGCCGCCCTGCAGTCCAGTATAGATACAGCACGAAATCGCATCCCAGACCTCGAAGCAGAACGGCAGTTTCGGACCGCCTGCAACGGCATCAGCATCACCGGTGGTTTGGGTCAGCGTGTTGATACCCATGTGCCAGAAATCGTCCCGCACATCATCGCGGTAGAATTCAAATTCATCTCCCACGTTGTAACAGGGGCACACGCCGGAGGACGGGTCGGCGCAATACTGCTGCAGCTCCGGATACAGTTTTTGTCCAGAACAGTTACTTGTTCATCACCATTCATCTGCTCTATTCAAGAGAAAGCCACCATATCAGTCGATACAGTGGCTTTTACAGCATTATTTTTTAATCAACCAGCTTATCCAGCTCGGCAACATGATGCGTGCCGGTTGCAGTCTGGTGTTCCGCCTGCTTGGCATACATGCCGACTACCGCAGCGGATTTCTTGATGGACTGCATTGTGCCCGCACCGGCTACACAGCCGCCCGGGCACGCCATGCCCTCGAGCAGATAGCCGTTGTACTTGCCGGCCTTGGCGGCCATCAGCAGCTTGCGGCAGTCGCGCAGACCCTCGGCGTTTGCCACCTTGATCTCGCGGTCCGGGTGCTTCTCGTTGATGACGTTGACAACCGCATTTGCTACACCGCCGGATACCGCAAAGTTACGGCCGTCCGTGGATGCATCGTTGATGCCGTGCGGGTCCTCCTTGAGATTTTCCACGTCGATATGGCGTGCGGCGAAAATACCGGTCATCTCCTCGAACGTCAGCACGAAATCGACCTCGCTTCGTACGTCCGAACGCATTGCTTCGAGCTTCTTTGCCGCGCACGGTCCGATAAACGCAACCTTTGCGCCCGGCTGATGGTGCTTGACCAGTCGAGCGGTCAGCGTCATCGGGGTGAGGGCCATCGAGATGCAGTTTGCCTGATCCGGGAACAGCTTTTTCGCCATTGCGGACCATGCCGGACAGCAGGATGTTGCCATGAACGGCAGTTTTTCCGGTACTTCCTTAACGAAGTCCTCGGCCTCCTGTGCGGCGCACAGGTCCGCGCCGATCGCGACCTCAATAATATCCGCAAAGCCGAGGCGCTTCATCGCGGCACGCAGCTTGCCCGGTGTCATCTTCGGGCCGAACTGGCCGACAAACGCCGGTGCGACAGCGGCGTAGACACGCTCGCCCGCCTGAATGGCGCGGATCATCTGGAAGATCTGCGACTTGTCTGCGATCGCGCCGAACGGGCAGTTTACCAGACACTGACCGCAGGAAACGCACTTCTCGTAATCAATATCTGCTCTGCCATTGCAGTCGCTGTGGATGGCATCCATGCCGCAGGCTGCCGCGCACGGGCGCTCCTGACGGATGATGGCGTGATACTGGCAGACATCCATGCAGCGGCCGCACTTGATGCACTTCTCCTGATCGATAACAGAACGGCCGTTGAAGCGATCGAGCGATACTGCGCCCTTGGGACATACCTCAACGCACGGATGCGCCATGCAGCCCTGACAGCCGTCCGTGACCATGACCTCATTTTCCTTGCAGGCATGGCATGCGAACTTGATGACGTTGATCAGCGGCGGCGTGTAGTAGGTCTCCTCGCGGGTGGCAGCCTCGATGTTGTCGGACAGCGGCGCGTGCTCGGCGGCGCTGCGGCACGGTAGACCCATCGCCAGACGCAGGCGTTCGCCTACGATAGCGCGCTCGAGGAAAATATCATTGCGGATGTTGCCAACCTCACCCGGCATGATATCGTACGGCAGTGCTTCGATACGGCGGTCGGTCGGCCACTCGGTATGGTACGCCATACGGGCAACCTCGGTGAAAATGCGGTGGCGGATCTCCTGAATACGGGTTTCTACACCTCTCATAGCCATAGCTTGTTTTATCCTCCTAAATTCCTTTGCGACCCATTGAGCGGGTCTTCCCTTTATACTATCTTATGAGCGCTCCCGGCAGAGCGCATGTGCTCTTTTAACAGGATACCATAAACAGGGCTTTCTGCAAAGAGTATTTGTAGAT
Organism: Butyricicoccus sp. AF18-9LB; assembly: GCF_027684505.1. Lineage (NCBI taxonomy): Bacteria > Bacillati > Bacillota > Clostridia > Eubacteriales > Butyricicoccaceae > Butyricicoccus > Butyricicoccus sp. AF18-9LB. The sequence goes on along the minus strand of NZ_JAQCWA010000002.1, from coordinate 107,331 downwards.
TTTTTAACAATTACTTTGTTACAATTTTACCTGCATTTTTTGGGCATTCTGTTGAAAAACAACGCGCAGACGGACAGGTGTCTTTCTATCCCTTGCAAAATCGAAGGTTTTACGCTTGACGAAAAGCGGGCGATGTACGCTGCGGCGCGCGGGAACGGTACCCGCTAACGAATTATGTTATAGGCAACACCGCACAATTCAATCAGAACACAAAATGTATTCGTAAATCGCTCTTGTTCAATTATGCGGGATTACCTATAATAAATTTATCCTCTCTGTCAGGATACGCAATCCTCAATCGTATTATAGGTGAAACAACGTTGCTTTCCAAAGGAGCTGAGACCAATGAAACAATTTAACAGGGCGGACGCCGAACGTCTGGTGCAGACGTACTCCGACCTAATCCTGCGGCTGGCTTACACCTATTTGAAGTCCACGCACGATGCCGAGGACATCTGCCAGAATATCTTCCTCAAGCTGCTGACCGGCGGTCAAACCTTTGACAGTCCGGCGCACGAAAAAGCGTGGATCATCCGCGCGACCGCCAACGCCTGCAAGGACAGCTTGCGCGCCGCGCACCGGCGCAATGTCGGTCTGGAAGCCGCTGCCGCGACACCCACACCTGCCGCACCGGATTCCGATGTGCTCGATGCGGTGATGGCGCTGCCGCGCAAATACCGTGAAGCGGTCTATCTGCACTACTACGAGGGCTATTCCGTGCGCGAAATCGCGTCTCTGCTCGGTCAGAGCGAGTCTGCCGTTTCCGCACACCTGAGCCGCGGGCGCAAAAGCCTGCGCACCACCTTGGGAGGGGATCTTTATGAACAGAGAGTATAATGATAACAAAATGTATAATTCTGCACTGGACGAGCTTTGCTTCTCCGAAGAAGCGAAAAGCCGCATGGTTGATCGCCTGATGACTGCCGCCGAGCAGCCGGAGCATCCGGTTGCCATTCATCGTGTACGCCGTTTCCCGCGCATTACGGCGGTCGGCGTGGCTGCCGCTCTGGTGCTGAGCATCGGTGCGGGTGCAACAGGCGTATTCAAGTCCGCGAGCGACGCATTTGCCGGCGTATTCGGTCCAACAGCAGACACCGAAATCATCGACCAGATCGGCCGCCCAATCGGCGCGAGCGATACGGCGGGCGGCGTGACCGTCACCGCGGATGCGATTCTGTTTGATGGCTACAACTACCTTATCTCCTACACGCTCGAAAAGGAGGACGGTTCGGCGTTCGACTGCACGAAAAACCCGGATACCGGTCTGCTGAATGTGTACTGGAATCGTGCAGACAGCAATATCGGCCTGAATGCGCAAGGCGCAATCGGCAGTAGCTATTTCTATGACGAAAATCCGAATGATAATGCCATTCAGTATGTTGAAACCATGTCGTACACTGACGCAGTTACGACCGGTGGTACAGCAAAGATTATGCTCGGCGACCTGACAGCAGTAACTGATAACGGCGCTGAAACCAAAACCATCGCCGACGGTACCTGGCATCTCAAGTTCAAGCTGGAGGCCGATAACAGCGCGGTTGAACTGCCTGCCGGTCAGTCTATTCAAGTAGGTGGCAAAACCGCAACGATCAATAAAGTCCTGCTCTCGCCTATCGGCTATAACTTTGTCTACACGGTTGATGGCAAAGCACCGTTTGAGAATGCCGAAAGCGGTCAGGAACCCGCCAGCCACCGCGATACATGGGACGCATTTTCCGCAAAACTGCTTATCAATAAGAAGGACGGCACTGTAATCGACGTGCCAGGCAACGGCGGCAGCATGGACCCGCATGACGGCAACACCGTCTGCACCCGCCAGGGCACGTTCGATACCATTCTCCCGCTTGATGAAGTGGCGTCCGTCACCATCGGTGATACTACAATTCCGGTAGAATAATCGGCGGAGTGCTTGCATTATCGCAAGATCGGTGCGATACTATATTCAAACGATAACACATTATCCATAGGCGTAGAAAACCCCGGAGGGTACATTCTCCGGGGTTTTCTCATCCTAAACAAAATGGAGAATGGAATGCTGCATGAGCATTTTCCATTCTCCATTCTTCATTTTCAATCAAATCGTCGTCAGCAGCTTTGCGAACTCCGCACGAGTGAACGTACCCTGCGGTTTGATCGTGCCGTCGCTGAAGCCCTGCACCAGACCCTTCTGCATACACAGCGCAACCGCATTTCGGCGGTCTGCCGAGATGGAGTCTGCATCCTTGACAGACGCCAGCGTCTGTGCCGTTTCCGCATCACTCATGGCTGCTGTGCCGTCCGCCTGCAGCAGATTTGCAAAAAGCTGCATCGCGTCCTCGCGGGTCATGGCAGCCGTCGGCCGGAAGTCATTCAGGCCCTCGAGCAGACCGTTTGCGTACACCGCGCTGACCGCCTCCGAGTACCACTCGCCTGCGCGAACGTCTGCGGGCAGTGCGCCGCTGCCGGACAGACCGCGCTGACGCGCGATGGTCGTGCAGACCTCAGCCGCCGTGATCTTATCGTTCGGACGGAATTTACCGTTCGCGCCGGTCATCAGCTTGCGCTCGGTCACTGTATTGATATACTGCAGTGCCCAGCAGGTACTGCTCACATCGCTGTAGCCGGTCGCAGCAGCCGAAACTTTGGGCGAATACGGTGTCAGCAGTGCCTTATAGCATGCGCTGTTCCGGTTCAGCACATCGGAAAGCTGCTCAAACGTCAGCAGATATTCCTCTGTGTATGCTCTGCGGGAAGCGCTCTCGTATTCGTTGTAAAAATAGGTTACGCCTTTCGTGCTGATGCGCGGATAGCTGTACAGATAAATCGCATGATCGTCCGGCAGCAGCTGCTTGACCGTCTCGATGTAGTCACCGGTCAGCAGGTCGTTCAGTGTGTACTGCGTGCCGGTGTGCAGATCAAACGCCAGACAGTTATTCCAGACCGACGAACCGGCGCCTTTGCCGCTCACGCAGTTGGCCCAGACAACGAGCACCGAGCCTTCCACGGACGCACCGTAGCTGCCCTCGAGCGCATCATACTCGGCGGTAACGGACGGTCCCTTGAGGAAGAACGAGCGGATTTCGCTGTTGATGGTGCTCTGCACCTTTTTGTCGCTCAGACCGCTGATCTCCGGAAAATCGACATCCCAGCCATGCTCCGTGCCGTCCTGCTGATAGCCCATGAACTTTTCGTAATGCACAGTCCTTGCGGTGATGCCGCCGCCAAGGTCGAACGACTTCGGCTGCTCGAACAGCGTTTTGCCGCTGCGCAGATCAATATATTTGCGGGTGTCGTCCTGCGTGACGCAGACCACGTTTTCGGTCAGAATGGTCGGGTTCTCCGCCTCTTTAACGGACGCTGCAAAGCCGCCGTTTTTGCGGAAGAAAATCAGTGTGCCGTCTGCGGTGTTGTGCCACGACAGACCGTAGCGCAGCTCGGAGAAGCCGCTGATGTAGCTCAGTGTGCGGTAAGACAGGCTGCCGCCCGCATCCACCGCGGAAACCGAACCGTCCTCGCTGCGGGCCGCGTACAGGCCCTCGCCCATGTAGGACAGATAGTAATACGTCGGCGCCGTCAGCAGCTTGCCGGTGGTATCCATAATGCCCCAGCGGTTGATCTGACGAACCATGGCTTCGCCATCGTGAAACTCCGAGATGGTGTTGTACAGAAACTCGGTCAGCAGTTTGCCCTCCGAAAGCGAATACAGCGCCTGATTGGTGCCGTTGGTGACGACCACCGTGCTCTCGCCGTAAATCGCCATGTAGGAAGGCGTTACGTCATTCGGCAGAGTGTACAGCACCGTGCCCTCGGTGTCGATTGCCTGATAATCGCCGTCCTGCGTCTGCACAAGCGTTCTGCCGTTTGAGAACGCGCCAGCCTTACGGTAGCTGCCCGAAAAGGCAGTCGAACCATCCTGCTTGACATAGGAATACAGACCGGTATCCGCATTTCTGCACAGCAGCAGTCCGTCCTCAAAGAAGCCGACCGCGCCCGGATATGAGCCAATGCGCTTGCCGTCAGTCGCATAATACACGCTGTGGTCAGTGTAACGATACGCAACTATCGTATCCGAAAAATCCACCGAAACCGGCGAATCCGTGTATGCAATGACGAGCTTTCCCGTGCGGTCGATCACCGCCGTCTGCCACTGCTCGTTTTCTACGGCAGCGAGTCCGCAGTCCGCGAAATCTCCTGCCTGTGCGTAGGCAAACGGAAGAACGGTCATGCCGTCCTCATCTAGATAGCCTGCGCGTGTCACGCCGTCAATGTCGGTGTACTCTGCCGGAAAAATGGTGCCGGCCGCAGCCGCACTCACCAGCATCACACACGCAACCGCCAGCGCGGAAAGTGTTTTTTTGAACATATGCTTCACCTGTATATTGTGTAAAGTTCTCTATCCTTGTTATTCTTATACAATATACATTATAAGCACTCACGCACTCTCATACAAGGTCAGGCGGCAAAGTGTAACAATGGTGAAACAACCCGCCGGAATGTTACGATTATGTTACATTCCCAGAATGCACATCAGTTGCCGATAATCGGTGTTGCGCTCTTGGCGATGGATACCTTTTCCACATACGGCACATGTGCGTAAACGTTGGCTGTGGTCGAGATGTCGGAATGCCCCAGCCAGTCCTGAATCTGCTTGAGCGAAAAGCCCTGCTGCAGCAGAATCGTTGCAACCGAATGCCGTAAATCGTGAAACCGGATGCGCGGCAGGCACGCGCGGCGGCACACCCGCTCGAACTCACGCGAAATGTAATCCGGCCGGAGCGGCGAACCATCTTCACGGCAGCAGACGTAATCGCTCTGGCAGTAGGCTTTGCCGTACTTTTTGCGGTTGGCGTTCTGTCTGCGGCGCAGATCGGTCAGATACCGCCGGAGCGAGTCGGACAGCGGCAGCGTCCGATAGCTGGATTTGGTCTTTACACTGTCCGCGTAGATCACACGTCCGGAGGACAGCACCGCCGTATGATTGATGATCATGCTCCGTGCCCGAAAATCCACGGCACACCAGCGCAGACCGGCGCACTCGCTGCGGCGCAGACCATAGGTTGCCGCCAGCACGAACGCCGCCTCTGCCGGCGACTGCAGCGCCGCTGCCAGAAAAATGTTGATCTGCGTCCGGTCGTACACCTGTCCTCGAAAGCGCGTCCGCTTGGGCAGCATGACATTATCCGACGGATTCGTCGGGATAATCTGCAGTGCTACCGCGTATTTCAGGCACTTGTGCATAATGGAATGGAACTTAACGATCGAAGTCGGTGAAAGCCCCTGATCGAATTTCAGGTTGACAAAATCCTGAAAATCCATCGGCCGTGCCGTAGCAAGCGTTGTCCCTCGTGCGGTGAAAAACGGCTTGATATGCTTTTCAAATGCGTAGCGGTAGCCGTCCATCGTGTTTTCGCGCACCTGCGTTTTCATCTGGGTCAGCCAGCGGTCCATGAAGTCTGCAAACGGCGTTTTCGCTTCGGTCGAGTAGCGCAGCCGCATCAGGTCCTCCGGACGCATAATAAAGTGAATGTAGCCGTCCTCCTCGTAAATGCGTATGTTCTCCATTGAGAAGCCTCCTGTAAAAATAGTCATCCTGCAGTATTCGGCAGCACTGCACAATGAAAGCTGCGGTGCTGTCTTGTCCTGCATTTCCATATTTTACGAAAATTCGACCAAATTCGACAATATTCATTTTGCACAGAAAAGCAACAAAAAACCGCTCTGAATCTGCATTCAGAGCGGTTTTATCAGTTTTATGGCAATCAGATCGTGCGGACAGAGATCATGCCTTCGATCGCGCGCAGCTCGTCGAGGTTGGCCTCGGTCGGAGCCTCTGCGGTGTCGATGATGGTGTACGCATAGTCACCCTTGGAACGGTTGCCCATATTCTCGATGTTGCAGCGAACAGCGGAGGTGATGGACGCGATCATGTTCGGGATGTTCTTGTGGATCATGCAGATGCGGTAGCCGCCTTCGTACGGAACCTTGAGGTTCGGGAAGTTGACAGAGTTGCGGATGGTGCCCTTCTCGAGGTACTCGGTGATCTCGTAAACGGCCATCTTAGCGCAGTTGTCCTCGCTCTCCGGCGTGGACGCACCCAGATGCGGGAGCGTGATGGCATTCTCCTGCTCGAGGATCTCGTCGGAAGCAAAGTCGGAAACATATGCTGCAACCTTGCCGCTCTCGAGTGCCTTCGCCATTGCCTTGGTGTCAACCAGCTCGCCGCGCGCGAGGTTGATGACGCGAACGCCGTCCTTCATCTTCTCGATCGCCTCTGCGCTGATGGTGTTCTTCGTGTCAGCGTTCAGCGGAACGTGGATGGTGATGTAGTCGCAGTTTGCGAAAATCTCGTCCAGCTCGGTAACGTGCTTGACCGAGCGGTCGAGCTTGAGTGCGCCGTCAACCGACAGGTACGGGTCATAGCCCCAGACCTCCATATCCAGGCCAACAGCCGCGTTTGCAACCTTAACGCCGATCGCACCCAGACCGATGATGCCCAGCTTCTTGCCGGCGATTTCCGGGCCTGCGTAGGTGGACTTGCCCTTCTCTGCAGCAGGACCGATATCCGGCGTGCCCTTGAGGCCCTTAACCCAGTTTGCGCCCTGTACCACCTTGCGGGAAGCCAGCAGCAGTGCACAGATAACCAACTCCTTAACGGCGTTAGCATTTGCACCCGGCGTGTTGAAGACTACGATGCCTTCCTCGGAGCAGCGGTCGATCGGAATGTTGTTGACACCGGCACCTGCACGCGCGATGCAGCGCAGGTTCTTCGGGAACTCGACGTCATGCAGCTTGGCAGAACGAACCAGAACGGCGTCATAATCGGTGAAATCCTCAGAGCAGGTGTACTTTGCCGGATCGAGATCGTCCAGACCTACCTTCGAGATCTTGTTGTAGAGTTTTACGTTATACATGGGATTATCCTCCAATAGAAAATGGAGAATTGAAAATGGAAAATGTCGCTATCCTTGCTCGATACCGCAATTTCCCATTCTCCATTATCAATTCTCAATTATTGTTACTTGTTTTCTTCAGCGAATTTCTTCATGAAGTCGATGAGCTTCTCAACGCCCTCGATCGGCATTGCGTTATAGATGGAAGCACGCATGCCGCCTACCGAACGGTGACCCTTCAGGTTGGACATGCCGGCTGCCATGGACTCCTTGGCAAACTTTGCGTCCAGCTCGTCGTTGCCGGTGCGGAAGGTTACGTTCATGTGACTGCGGGAATCCTTTGCGGCTACAGTCTTGTAGAAGTCCTGAGAATCGAGGTAATCGTACAGCATGGAGGAACGCTTTTCAGCACGCTCCTGCATAGCCTTTACGCCGCCCATGTCTTCAACCCACTTGGCAACCAGACCGAGTACATAGATGCCGTACGTGGGAGGCGTGTTGTACATGGAATCCTTGTCAGCCATGGTCTTCCAGTCCAGCATAACCGGGTACTTCTCGAGCGGATAGTTGCCGAGCAGATCCTCGCGGACGATAACAACGGTAACACCGGCCGGGCCCATGTTCTTCTGTGCGCCGGCGTAGATGACGCCGTACTTGGAAACATCAACCGGCTTGGACAGGATGTTGGAGGACATATCCGCTACCAGCTCAACGCCTGCCGGGGTCTCGGGATCGTACTGATACTCGGTGCCGTAGATGGTGTTGTTGGCGCAGATGTAGAAGTAGTCGGCATCCGGACGGATATCCAGCTCATCCTGCGTCGGAACGTGGTCGAAGTTGGTCTCCTTGGAGGAGAATGCAGCGTGCATGTCGCCGAACTTCTGTGCTTCCTTGTAGGCCTTGGAAGCGAAGCTGCCGGTCAGCGCGTAGTCAGCCTTGCCGGTCTTCAGCAGGTTCATCGGGATCGCTGCAAACTGGGTGGTAGCGCCGCCCTGCAGGAACAGAACCTTGTAGTTATCCGGAATGGAGAGTACGCGGCGCAGAGTAGCCTCAGTCTCCTGGATGATGCCGTCATATACCTTTGAACGGTGACTCATCTCCATGACTGACATACCGGAGCCCTGATAGTTCAGCATGTCGGCTGCACAGCGCTCAAGCACCGGAACCGGAAGCATGGAGGGACCTGCGGAAAAATTGTAGATACGATTGTCTGCCATAGTGAATAGCCTGCCTTTCAAATATAAGCGTAAAGACGTTCCCGGTTTACATATCACAGTCTGTCGCGGTGATATTACTTTTATGAATGGAACATATTATTTATTATAATACAAAGCCCTGCCGTTGGCTACCGAAAAATGTCCCAAAAAATCCGTAATGAATAAACGAATGTCTGCACATTGTGGATAGTTCATGAAAATTAGTAATGCGTAATCAAAAATCAGTAATTTTTTGTGATAGGTAAATGCATACCTGTGAATCACGGCAATTCCTAATTCCTAATTCCTAATTATGTGTTATACTGTATTATAGCACAATAATGTAAGGAGCCAACTGTATTATGCACCACCGCCGACCGGCTGCGCCGCACAGCCACCGTCCCAATCACAGACAGATCAACCGCCTGATGCCGTTCACAACGGCGCCGCTGTTCCATGCTCTGCAGCTGCTCGAGACCGGCGACTCCGCGCGGTTTCACATGCCCGGGCACAAGGGTGAGCCGGTTTTCAACACATACGCGGATATTTTTGCCATCGACTTTACCGAAACCTACGGCACCGGCAACCTGTACACCGGCGAAGGCCCTATCCGCGATGCGGAGGTTGCCGCCGCGCGGTATTTCGGCTCGGAGGACTGCTTTTTTCTGACCGGCGGCTCGACACAGGGCATTCTCGCCATGCTCGGCACAGCGGTCGGACGCGGCGGCGCTGTCCTGCTCGACCGTGAGGTACACAAGTCCGTCTGCTACGGCTGCGCGCTGCTCGGCATTACGCCGTATTTCTTTTCTGCACCGCTGATCGAGCCATTCGCGGTTTCCGGTGCGCTTCCGGTCAAGGATGCGGAAGCACAGCTGATCGCGCATCCGGAGATCAAGGCAATCCTTCTGACCTCTCCGACCTATTACGGCATCCGGCGGGCGATTCCCGAGTTTGCCGATCTGTGCCGCGCGCACGGCAAACTGCTGCTCGTAGACGGTGCACACGGTGCACACTTTCCTGCCGTCGGCCTGCCGACGCCGGTCGCGGAAGGTGCGGATATGGCCGTTCTCTCCATGCACAAAACGCTGCCGTGCATGGGACAGGGCGCCGTTCTGCTCTCCGCGGCAGGCGTGGACCGCCGCGCACTGCGCGAAAACACCATGCTGTTCGGCACATCCAGTCCGTCCTATCCCATTATGGCGTCCATTGACCTTGCGCGTGCCTACACCGAGGGGCCCGGTCACGCGGAGTACCGCCGCTCGGCAGAAACCTGTGCCGAACTGCGTGCCTATGTGCAGCACCGAACCATGTTCACCGCACTGACCGAGGATCATTTTCCTGCGCTTGACCCATGCCGTCTGACGGTGTGCACCGCCGGAACCGACATCACCGGTCACCAGCTGGCCGATACGCTGTGGAGCGAATGCGGCGTGGCGTGCGAGATGGCGGACAACCGCAATGTTGTGTTCATCCTCACCGGCTCCGACCCGAACGGTGCGATCAACCGTCTGAAACGCGGTCTGCGGCGCATTTCCAGACGGCGCGAGCTGATTCCCCTGCCGTCCCTGTCCGCACCGTTTCCGCCCGCCGAGCGCGTGATGAGCGTGCGCGACGCATGGTTCTCACAGACCGGCAGAGTCCAGCCTGCCGCTGCCGAGGGTCTGGTCTGCGCCCGTCCGGTCACGCCGTATCCGCCCGGTGTGCCGCTGCTCTGGCCCGGCGAGAAAATTACAGGAGCGCACATTGCACTTATCCGTGAAAGATGGTACAATACAATAGATGAAATAACCGTTGTTGTCCATCAATAACGCATCTCATCCAAGCAAACGATATGTTTCCGCGCAGCAATGCGAATAGGGGGTTACTATTATGAAAATGGTACTGGCTATCATCAATTACGATGATTCGCAGGATGTTATCTCCAGCCTGATGAAAGCAGGCTTCTCCATCACCAAGCTGGCGACCACCGGCGGTTTCCTCAAAGCAGGCAACGTCACGATCCTGATCGGTCTGGACGAAAGCAAGCTGGATGAGTGCTTTGACATCATCCGCGAGCACTCCTCCTCCCGCAAGCAGATCATGCCGGCAACCGCTGAGCTCGGCATGGGCTTTTTCCCGTCCACGCCGGTGCAGGTCGAAGTCGGCGGCGCAACCGTATTTGTACTCAACGTCGAGCGTTTTGAAAAGCTGTGATTTCATTTGACGCACTTGCGGGCAACAATGCGCTCAAAAACAGCCTGAAGCATGCGCTGAACGAGCGATTTCCGCAGACCGTGCTGCTGTCCGGTGACGATCCGACGGCGCTCAAAACCCTTGCGAATGTGCTTGCAGCCGGTATTTTATGCGAAGGCGCGGGCAGTCATCCGTGCGGAAGCTGTCTGCCGTGCCGCAAGGTGGAGCAGGGTGTGCACCCGGATCTGATGATCGTGGACGAAGGAGAGGCCGAACTCAAGGTCGATCTAGCGCGTCAGATCAAGGCGGAAAACGCCATTATCCCGAACGACGGAGAACGCCGTGTGACAGTCATTCACCATGCGCAGAATCTCAATCCCATGGCGCAGAACGCGCTGCTCAAGGAGCTGGAGGAGCCGCCTGCGTATGCGTTCTTCATTCTGACCGCCGAGCAGCCGGATTCTCTGCTGCAGACCGTGCGCTCGCGCTGCACTAAATTTGCGCTCGAGCCGTCGCATGCGGCGGTGTCGGACGAGGAGGCGGCAAGCCTGCTTGCACCCTATCTCTCTGCGGTTGCCGAACGGCGTGAGGACCGCATGATGCTCGGTGCAATGGGTCTGGAAAAAACGCCGCGCCGTGCACTGTTAGGCGTGCTCGGCATTCTGCAGGCCGCTGTCCGGGACGCGATTTTCGTCTCAAAGGCTCTGCCGCAAAAGCCGCTGCAGCCGGCACTCCGCAAGCAGACGCAGGCACTCGCCGGCGCCGTCAGTACGGAACGTCTGCTGGCGGTCTACGATTTTATTGATGTGCTGATCGACCGTGTGTCGCGCAACGCGGCATCCGCGGCTGTCACCTGTGCATTAACAAGCGATATCTACCGCATCTGTTACGCTTCCTAAGCGTTTCCATCATACAGGAGGAAAACTTTTTGACAACAATAATCGGAGTTCGTTTCAAAGCGAACGGAAAAATGTATTATTTCGACCCGCAGGGGCTGGAAATCGCACCCGGTACGGGTGTGATCGTCGAGACGGCACGCGGCGTGGAATACGGCGACTGCGTGCAGGGCAACACCGATGTGCCCGATCAGCAGGTCGTGCAGCCGCTCAAGCGCGTGGTCCGTGTGGCAACCGAGACCGATATGAAAACGCTCGAGCGCAACAAAAAGCGTGCCGACGAGGCGTTTATTATCTGCAAGCAGAAGATCGAGGACCGCGGTCTGGAAATGAACCTTGTCACCGCGGAATGCACCTTTGACATGAACAAGCTGCTGTTTTACTTCACCGCAGACGGTCGTGTGGACTTCCGCGAGCTGGTTAAGGACCTTGCGAGCGTGTTCCGTACCCGCATTGAGCTGCGCCAGATCGGCGTGCGCGATGAGGCGAAGATGATCGGCGGTCTGGGCTGCTGCGGCCGCGAGCTGTGCTGCAGCTCGTATCTCGATGATTTCCATCCGGTCTCCATCAATATGGCAAAGGATCAGAACCTGTCGCTCAATCCGGCGAAGATTTCCGGTGTGTGCGGCCGTCTGATGTGCTGTCTCAAGTATGAGCATGAGGCCTACGCCGAGCTGCAGAAGGTCACGCCGCGTCAGGGCAGCGTGGTCGATACGCCGGAAGGCCGCGGCAAGGTAGTTTCCACCCAGATGCTGCGCGGCACCTGCAAGGTGCAGCTGGACGACAGTCCAGAGCACTCGCTGACCGAGTTCCAGTGCACGCAGTGCTGCATGGTAAAGGGTGCGTGCCGCAACCGTCAGAATGCCGCCGCTATGGCCGAGGAACGCCGTAAGCGCGAGGAGCAGGAGGATGCTGCCGCTCCCGCACCCAAAAAGGATGCACCGAAAAAGAGCGAGGCTCCGCATCAGAAGCCGCAGCAGCCGCGTTCGCCGCGCAAGCCTGCCCCGCAGCAGACTGCCGCAGACGAACTGCCCGAAGATGCTCAGAATGAGCTGTCTCCGGACGGTGAAGGTGCGCCGCGCCGTCGCCGCCGCAGAGGCGGAAGACGCCGCCGCAAGCCGAATGGCGAAAACGGTGCTCCGGAACAGAATTCCGGCGAAGAATGAGAAAAAGAGCGAAACCGCATGGTTTCGCTCTTTTTTTGCGCAAATACAGCCGCTCCCCTATCTGCAAGCTCAGTGAAGAAAATCGGCTTCAGTGAATCATGCTTTCTATCATTCTCCTGCTTATTTTGCCGTGGCAGCGTACTTATCAACCAGCGTCTGTGCCATTTCCATCGCCGTCTCGCCCTTATTCAGACGCAGCGACAGATACGGTGTCGAACCGGCGTTGAGCAGCAGGCGGCCCTTGAATTCACTGTCACCGCAGAGCGAGGACAGGCGCGCGAAATCGGTCTCGGAAAAGGTGAGCAGCAGCCGTCCGTCCTGCTGCTTGATCTCCGCAATCCCCTGCTCGCTGGCCTTGGCACGCAGCAGCGCAATATCCAGCAGCGCGATAGCCTCCGCAGGCGGCTCACCGAAGCGGTCGATCAGCTCGTCAAGCATATCACTGCGCTGCTCGTCCGTTCGGATGAGCGCAATACGGCGGTACAGATCGACACGCTGCCCCGCATCCGCAACATAATCGGCGGGAAGGTTGGCAGAAATCAGCAGTTCGGCCGCACAATCGACACGCGGCTTGGGTGTTTCTCCCTTCTCCTCCTGCACAGCCTCTTCGAGCAGCTTGAGGTACAGATCATAGCCGACACTCATCATGTGGCCGGACTGCTCGGGACCGAGCACATTGCCGGCACCGCGAATTTCCAGATCACGCATGGCAATCTTGAAGCCCGAGCCGAACGCTGCAAACTCACGAATCGCACCGAGCCGCTTCTGCGCGATCTCGCTCAGCGCCTTGCCGTGCCGGTAGCACAGGTAGGCGTAGGCGTGGCGCGACGAGCGGCCTACACGGCCGCGAATCTGGTGCAGCTGCGCCAGACCCATATTGTCTGCGTTCTCGATAATGAGCGTGTTCGCGTTCGGGATATCAATGCCGGTCTCGATAATGGTGGTGCAGACCAGAATATCGATCTCGCCGTCTGCCATCTCGTTCATAACCTTTGCAATCTCTTTCTGACCCATTTTGCCGTGAACGATGCCGATTCGCGCATCCGGAAGCCGCTGCTGCCACAGGTTCGCACATCGCTCGATGGACTCCACACGGTTGTGCAGGTAGTACACCTGCCCGCCGCGTCCCAGCTCACGCCGGATGGCATCGAGCAGCACGCCGTCGTTCTGCTCAAGCACGAACGTCTGCACCGGATGGCGGTTCTGCGGCGGCTCCTCGATGGAGGACATATCGCGGATGCCGGACAGCGCCATGTTGAGCGTGCGCGGGATCGGCGTTGCCGACAGCGTGAGCACGTCCACGTTTTTGCTCATTTCCTTGAGCGTTTCCTTGTGCCCGACGCCGAACCGCTGTTCCTCGTCCACGACGAGCAGACCGAGATCCTTGAACTTGATCTTTTTGTTGAACAGCTTGTGCGTGCCGATAACCAGATCGACCGAGCCCGCCTCCAGCTTTTTGAGCAGCGCAGTCTGCTCCGAGCCGGTCTTGTAGCGCGTGAGCAGCTCGATCGTGATCGGGTGACCCTGAAAACGCTGCATCGCGGTCAGGTAATGCTGCCGCGCAAGCACGGTCGTCGGTACGAGGATAGCCGCCTGCTTGCCCGCGAGAATGCACTTCATCACGGCACGCAGCGCGACCTCGGTCTTGCCAAAGCCGACATCGCCGCACAGCAGGCGGTCCATCGGGCGGTCGGACTGCATATCGTCCTTGATCTCGGCAATGCAGCGCAGCTGGTCGTCGGTCTCCTCGTAGGGGAAATCCTCCTCGAACTCGCGCTGCCACGCGTCATCCGGCGGGAAGGCGTAACCCTTGACCTTGGCGCGCTCGGCATACAGCTTGATGAGACCCTCGGCCAGCTCTTTTGCCGCCGCCTTGGCGCGTGCTTTCGCCTTGCTCCAGTCCGCGCCGCCGAGCTTGTTCAGCCGCACGCGCTCGTTGTCGCCGCCGCCGATATATTTGGAGATGAGGTCGAGCGAGGTTGCCGGAACATACAGAAAATCCGTGCCCGCAAACGCAATTTTGATGAAATCGCGCTCGGAACCGTCCACCGTCATGCGCTCCATACCGATAAACCGACCGATACCGTGGTGCTCATGCACGACCAGATCACCCGGTGTCAGGTCGGTGTACGACTTCACCTTATCACGGTTGGACTTCTTGACCTGCGTTTTCTTCCGCCGGGCAAGAACCTGTCCCTCGGTCATGACAACAAGACCGAGATCGGGATACTCAAAGCCGGCGGACAGCGTGCCCTCCATGATGTTGACACAGCCGCCCTTGGGCAGCAGATCGCTGATTTTTACGTTGAGACCGGTGTCGGTCAGCGCATCCAGCATGTTCCGGCAGCGCAGCGCACTGCCGCACACGACCGCCACCGCGCGTCCCTGCTCGGTATAGCTGCGGATGTCGGCAGACGCCATGTCGAGATTGCCGCCGTAGGCGTTCATCTGGTTGGCGATAAAGTTTTCCAGATGCTGCGGTGTCAGTTCGGCTACGTTGTTGAGAAAGCTGTCCAGACGCAGAATCTGGCGCTTCACGCTGCATACGCCGACAAAATCGAGCGCATACTCACCGAGGGCGGGCGGCATTTCGCCGCGCTCGAGCAGAGCAGTTACGTCGTCGGCTACACGCGCGTGGAAATCGCGCACCGCGTCGCGCAGACGGGGCGTGTCCTCGATGATGACGATGGCATTTTCGGGTAGATAGTCGAACGCGGTCGCCATCTCGGGACAAATGAGCGGCATATACTTGTCCGCTGCGGGCAGCGAACCGGTCTCGCGCAGACGTTCCGCGTCCCGTTCGAGATTAGCCTGCAAATCTGCGTGCTGCTTCTTCCGGCGGGTCGAGGTGAGTGCCAGAACAGCCTTTGCCAGTCCTGCCGCACCGCCCTTCGCCAGTGCCGGAATGGATTCCATACACGGCAGACAGCGCAGGCACTCGCACTGCTCCAATCGGCGCTGACTGCCGACGTCGAACGTGGAGATCGAGTCAATCTCATCATCCCAGAATTCCACGCGGTACGGGTGCTCCGCCTGCGGCGGAAACACATCGAGGATACCGCCGCGAATGGAAAACTGACCGGTGCCTTCGACCTGTACGCAGCGCTCGTAGCCTGCGCGCGTGAGCGACTGCGCCAGTTCGTCCAACGGCGCAGTTTCACCGGCCGCGAGGGTGACAACCGACTGCACGAGCAGTTCGGGCGGCATGGTGCGCTGTGCTGCCGCCTGCACGGACGCGACCGCGAAACGCGCCTCGCGCATTTCGTCCAGTACGGCAAGTCGGCGCTGTTCGTAGCCGCGCGACACTCCGACCACGTCCGCCATAACTAGCTCGCGCGAGGGAAGGAGCACGACGTCACGCTCGGCAAAGCCGCGCAGGTCGGCGGCAAAGCGGTTCGCGGCGTTATCGTCATCGGTCAGCACCAGCACCGGACGGCCGGTGTCCAGACCCAGAGCCGCCGCGAGGTGCGCCTTATGGATGGCAGATAGACCGACCGCCAGCACCGGAGATTTGCCCTCATCAACGGCTTGTTTTAACTGTTTGTATTCTTTTAGATAAGTTATACTTTTTGTAATTTCGTTCAAGAGGTTCACCTCCCTTTCATAATGGAAAATGGAGGAGTCCGCCTGTAAAGGCGGTTATTTGAATAATTGCGCAAAGCAAGATACCAGCGCAGCGCGACTGAAGTCTGCGCAAGGATAGCGCTAATTCTCAATTCTCCATTCTTAATTATTGAGACACCAAAAGGGCAGATTTCTCAATCTGCCCTAATGTTATGCGTATTTTTTGCGAAATATGCGTGTTAGTCTGCCTTGTGGCAGGTCTCGCAGTCTGCATCGCAGCCGAGAATCTCAGACGGATCCTTGCCCAGACGCTTGTAATAGTCGGAAATTGCAGAGCGCAGCGCTTCCTCTGCCAGCACGGAGCAGTGCATCTTTACCGGCGGCAGACCGTCCAGAGCCTCAGCAACGGCCTTGTTGGTCAGCTTGAGCGCTTCCTCCAGGCTCTTGCCCTTTACCATCTCGGTAGCCATCGAGCTGGTTGCGATCGCTGCACCGCAGCCGAAGGTCTTGAACTTAACGTCCTCGATGATGCCGTCGTCCGACACCTTGAGGTAAATCTTCATAATATCGCCGCACTTTGCGTTGCCGACCTCGCCGACACCGTTTGCGTCCTCAATCTCGCCAACATTGCGCGGATGCGTAAAGTGGTCGAGCACCTTTTCACTGTACTGCATAAAATCTATCTCCTTTTTGTCCAATCAAATGAATATATTGCAGGAAAATCAATCGTAGGGCGCGACGACCCCGGCGCGCCGAGTCGTCGCGCCCTACGGGATACGTTTCCGTTTATCTTAATGTGCGTGCAGCTCGGTTGCAGCGGTCAGGTTAGGATGACCGTTCTCCCAAACCGGGCTCATCGAGCGCAGGGTCTTAACAACATCGGTAACCGTCTCGATGATATAATCAACGTCCTCCTCGGTGTTCTGTTCACCCAGGGTCAGGCGCAGAGAGCCATGCGCGATCTCGTGCGGCAGACCGATCGCCATCAGAACGTGAGACGGATCGAGCGAACCGGTGGAGCATGCCGAACCGGTGGAGCCGCATACGCCTGCGTTATCCAGTCGCAGGATCAGGCCCTCGCCCTCAATCGCCTCAAAGACGAACGAAGCGGTGCCCGGCAGACGGTTTACCGGATCGCCGGTATAGTGGGAGTACGGAATGTTTTCCATAATGCCCTTAACGAGCTTGTCCGTCAGCTTCTTGACGTAGCCCATCTTCTCATCCAGACCTTCAACGGCCTCCTTCATCGCTGCTGCCAGACCGATGCAGCCTGCGGTGTTCTCGGTGCCGGAAACCAGACCGCGCTCCTGGCCGCCGCCGTATACCAGCGGCTCAAGGGTGATGCCCTTCTTCACATACAGCACGCCGGTGCCGCGTGGACCGCGGAACTTATGACCGGACAGGGACAGCATGTCGATGCCCATCTCCTGTACGTCGATGTGCATATGGCCGACAGCCTGAACCGCGTCGGTGTGGAACTTTGCGCCAACCGAATGCGCCAGCTCGGCAATCTGCTTGATCGGCTGAATCGTGCCGATCTCGTTGTTTGCCGCCATAACGGAAACCAGTGCGGTGTCCTCGGACAGCTCTGCCTTCAGCTGCTCAAGATCTACACGGCCTTCCTTATCCACATTCAAATAGGTAACGCGGTAGCCCTCCTTCTCAAGCGCCTCACAGGTGTACAGCACTGCATGATGCTCGATCTTGGAGGTGATGATGTGCTTGCGGCCCTTGGAGGACGGACCGTGCATAAAGCCGCGAATCGCAAGGTTGTCCGCCTGCGAACCGCCGCCGGTGAATACGATCTCACCCGGTGCATAGTCGTTCTTCTCGTTTACCGGCTCTGCCGCGTTCAGGCACTTGCCGACAACGGTGCGCGCATCGTTAAGCGCTTCCTTTGCCGCACGGCCGATGCGGTACAGCGAAGACGGGTTGCCGTAGTTCTCGGTCAGCCACGGCTTCATAGCGTTGAACGCAGTTTCGGACATCGGGGTCGTCGCCGCGTTATCCGCATATACGAATCTCTTTTCCATAGTATATCTGCCTTTCTTTGTCCAAAAAGGTTGTCTTAAATACAAGCTGAACAGGCGGTTTTCGACGCGCGAAAACCCGAGTAAAATGATAGGTTCAGCGGGTACTACTAATATACACCCGAAACGGGTATTTTAGCAAGTGAAAAACTGACGAAACAGCAAGCATATCCTGCTGCATTTTGCATTAGTTTGTGCATTTTGTGTAGTTTTATAAGGAAGTTAGCTGTGTTTTACCGGTGCGTGTGTGTATCGAGGCGTTTTTTCAGCCGTTCGAGCACCTCAGTGTAACGCTCGGAGCGGGCGGTCGGGTTGCCGCGCAGCAGGCTCTTGCGGGTACGGCCGAGTGCGGCTGCCCGCTCGTCAAAGCGGCGCTGCAGCTCGTCGAGCTTAGCCTGCAGCTGCTCGCGTGCAGCTGCGGTCTGCGCCCTGCGCTCGTCGGAGCGCATCTCATGCACGGCGGCAAGCTGTTCCTTTGCATCGTCCATTTTTTCGGAGAGCTGCGCTTTTGCGTCGGCAAGCTGTTCCTTCGCATCATCTATTTTCTCGGAGAACTGCGCCTTCGCCTCGCCCACCTTCTCGGTGAACTCGCCGTGCGCTTCCTCTACACGGTAGGACAGGTTGGTCAGACCGACAAGCGCAGTCTCGGACAGCTGCTGACGCAGCTCGGCTCCCTGCTCGCGCAGACGGTCAAGTTCCTCGAGCACCTTGGCGAGATCGAGTGCGCTGCGTACGGATACGATCACATCGCTGATAAATGCCGCCGAAAACAGCACGTCGATCACGATCAGTCCGATAAACGGCAGACCGAGCACCAGCTTTTCAATCGGCGGATGAATGACGCTCGTCAGGATCAGGCCGAGAAAGCCCCAGCATAGCGACGAGCGCAGGCAGATATAGCCCTGAAACTGGAATCTCTGCTTGGAGTAATCCCAGTATTTTACCTTGAATATCTTCTCCATCACCACGCCGACGATGTATTCAAACACGGTCGCCGCGATCATGCTCGCCAGATACAGCCACACCGGATGCTGTTTTAACGGTAGCGAAACATGCAGCAGGATCACGGCGCCGAAGCCGTAAATCGGCAGCATGGGGCCGCGCAGGAAGCCGCGGTTGACCAGTCTGCGCTGTCCTACCGAGACCACGGTGGACTCAAAGCACCAGCCGAGCATACAGTACAGGTAGAAAACCAGCAGCCACTGGGCGGCGGAATAACTGTAATACACGCTCTCACTCCTCACGATTCGGATTTCGTATTTATCTATTTTATCGAATTTTTTGACTTTTTGCAAGGGGAACGATATAATAGAATCATACTATTTTAATAGGAAGGGCAGGAACGCCTAATGCTGAATTTTAATCTGCACACCACGACTGAGATTGTATTTGGTAAAGATATTGAGGAACAGATCGGCCCGCGTCTGAAAGAGCTGGGAGTGCACCGCATTTTAGTGCACTTCGGCGGCTCGAGCGCACGCACGACCGGTCTGCTGGACCGTGTGGAAAAGAGCCTGTTTACGGCGGGTCTTGCCTTTGTTGAACTGGGCGGTGTATCGCCGAACCCGAAGGTATCGCTTGTCCGCAAGGGCATTGCACTGGCAGAGCGAGAGGGCATCGACTTTGTGCTGGCAGTCGGCGGCGGCTCGGTAATCGACTCGGCGAAGGCCATCGCCATGGGCGTTGCCACCAAAACTGATCCGTGGCAGTTTGCATCTACCGGCACAAAGCCGGATACCACCCTGCCGGTCGGCACTGTACTGACGCTGGCAGCCTCCGGCTCGGAAAGCAGCAACTCCTGCGTACTCACCAATGAGGAGACCAAGGAGAAGCGCGGTATCACGAGCGAGACCAACCGTCCGCGCATCAGCTTCCTTGATCCGGAGAACACCTATACTGTGTCCAAATTCCAGACCGGCTGCGGCATTGTGGACATCATGATGCACACGCTCGAGCGTTACCTCACGCCGGAAGGCGGCGAAAGCGACATGACCGACCGCATTGCCGAAGGTCTGCTCATTGCCGTGCGCGATGCCGGCCGCCGGGCAATCGCCAATCCGCGCGATTATGAGGCGCGTGCGTCCCTGATGTGGGCCGGCAGCGTTTCGCATAACGATTACACCGGCTGCGGCCGCAAGCGCCTGTTCCCGGTGCATAAGCTTGAGCATGAGCTGTCCGCGTTCCGCGATGAAATTGCACACGGTGCCGGTCTGTCCGTGCTGTTCCCAGCCTGGGCGCTGTACGAGATGAAGAACGATTTTCCGCGCTTTGCTCAGCTGGCGAACCGCGTATTTGGCGTGGAGATGGATTTCCACCATCCTGAGCGCACCGCACGCGAAGGCATCCTGACCATGAAGCGCTTCTTTGAGGAGATCGGCATGCCGACGCATCTGTCGCAGCTTGGCATCAAACCGGAGAATTACGCACAGCTGGCCGCAAATACCGTCCGCACGGTCCAGGGTCCGGTCAAGAGCTATTCCGCACTTGATGAACAGGCTATCATCGAGATTTATAAGCTGGCGGAGTAAAACCGCCTGTGACAAAGGCAGCGCAATAAGCGTAACAGCTGCGAAGGGAAGGCTGTGCAGCAGCCGCCCCCTGTATCTCATCGCTATCGAGACCAAATGAAAGCAGGGATTTTATGCAAATTGTAGATACCGGCGTACTGACTCCGTCCTTCATGGACTTCTCACTGCCGTCCGAATTTGCGAAAAGTGCGCTGTATTACTGCCCGCAGTTCGGTCAGTTCATCTGCAACAGCGATTACCGGATCGAACGAAACGGCATTGACCAATACCTGCTGATCTACATCAACAGCGGCTCGCTCTGCATCCGCACAGACGGTATGACCGCTGAGGCGCATGAGGGCGAAATAGCGCTGTTCGACTGCCGCAAGCCGCACTGCTACTGGTGTCCGGACAAGGTTGACTTCTACTGGTTTCACTTCAACGGTGCAAGCAGCAAGCAGTACACCGAATATCTGACCGAGCGCTTTGGCCTTGTGCACGAAAAGCAGCCGATGCTGTCGCTCAAGGACCAGTTCCGCACGGTTGTGCACTCGGCGCAGTACGGCATGAGCACGCAGTTTGCCTCCATGAACGAGCACCAGATTTCCATTGCCGTCCACAGCATTCTGGGCGGTCTGGCATCGCAGACCGTGCGAACCACCGTCATCAGTGAGCTGCTTGCACCGGCACTGGCGTACATTCACGGTCATTTTGCCGATGACATTTCGCTGAACGACCTTGCCGAGATGTGCGGCATCAGCAAATCCCACTTTATCCGCAGCTTCAAGCGATACGTCGGCTGTACGCCGCATGAGTATCTGCTGCAATACCGTCTGCGTCAGTCCAAGCGTCTGCTGCTGTCCAGTGACCTGACCGTTGAGCAGATTGCCGAGGACTGCGGCTTCAACAGTGCGTCGCACTTTGCGCGGGCATTCCGGCAGGAAACCGATATCTCTCCAACGGCATTCCGCGCAATTTCCTTCTAAACGCACAAAAAAGACAGACCGCAAAACGGTCTGTCTTTTCTTCTTGTAAATCGTAATTCCGGCTGTCCGCAATGTGCTTCGTGCGGCAGCACGCATTCAATCGAATTTGCGAAGCAAATTCATAAAAAGGCGAGGCGTGTACGCGCAGCGCGACCGAGAAGTCGCGCAAGGATAGCGCCTGCCTTTTTATAAAGGGACGAAAAAATGTGTCCGCAGGACGCGGTTTTTCGTCGAAATTCGATTGAAACCGTGGTTTCAATCGAGGCGAAGCCTTTAGCCGCCCAGACCCAGAGGAGAGAACAGCACATGAATGCCTACCAGCAGGATGAACGTAACTGCAATGACCGGCTTGCGATACTTCCACGGGGTCATATCAACAACCTCAAGATCAGGCAGTACATATGCTTCCTTGCGCGGTGCAGCCTTGGTCAGAATCGCCATCAGGATCAGGTCAATTACGAATGCGCCTACTTCAAAGTACAGGAAGTGGAACGGCAGAAGGTTCATCATCAGGCCATAGCATACGATATGGACAATGATGGCAGCCCTCGGCGCAAAGCTCGGCATGCGCGGAGCCAAAATACCCATAACAACGATGACCAGAACCGGAACGCCGTAGTAACCCCACATCTGATTGAGGAAGGTGCTGATGCCGGCCGGCAGATACAGCAGAAACGGTGCGATGACGATGGACGCCAGACACAGCACGATGCCGAAGCGCTTTGCAATGGTGATCAGCTGCGCGTCCGTGCGCTTTTTCTTGGAGATAACCGGAAGGATGTCCAGGGTGAACAGCGTCATGGAGCTGTTCAGTACCGAGTTAAAGGAGGACAGGATCGCACCGAACATGACTGCTGCAAAGAAGCCCAGTACCGGAGTCGGCAGGATGTCCTTGATCAGAGACGGGTACGCCATATCGAAGTCGGTCAGTACACCGCCGTCACGGATGAACTGGATAACGCCGGGCGCTACCAGAAAGATCGGGCAGAATACGCAGGTAAGACCGGTCAGCAGAGAGCCCTTCTGTGCTTCCTTCAGGTTCTTAGCGCCGAGTACGCGCTGCATGATGGACTGGTTGGTGCACCAGTAAGAGATGTGGTTGATACCACAGCCAAGTACGATCATCGGCCACGGAATGTACGGCGGCTGTGCGTCAGCAGGCTGGATCGCATTCAGGTGCTCCGGAGAGGATGTAGCGAAAATGCGGATGCCTTCTGCGATGCTGCCGTCGCCCAGTGCGATAAATGCCAGAGCCGGGATCAGGATGACCGCGCCGATGATAAAGATGATGCCGTTCAGAGAGTCCGATACGGCTACGGCCTTCAGGCCGCCGAAGATTGCATAGATACCGCCGATTATGCCGAGTGCAACGCACATTACGGTGGTTGCCATGAAACGGTTGCCGCCCATCAGTGCGGTAATGCCGAAGATACGCTCCATCGCTACCGAGCCTGCGTACAGCACCAGCGGCAGCATGGTTACAATATAAGCGACAAGGAAAATGAACGATACAATGACGCGGGTTGCGCGGTCAAAGCGGCTTTCCAGAAATTCCGGGATAGTGGAAATGCCGAGCTTGAAATACTTCGGGATGAAGAACAGTGCCATCAGCGTCAATGCGATCGGGCACATGGTCTCCCAGCCCATTGCAGTCATGCCGGCTGCATAGCCCTGACCGTTGCGGCCTACCAGCTGCTCCGCGGACAGGTTGGTCATCATCAGAGAACCAAAGATAACCAGACCGCTCAGGCTTCGGCCTCCAAGGAAGTAACCGTCTTTGCTGGTCTCGTCCGTTCCCTTGGTTTTAAGCCAGCTTACGAATGCCACCGCTACGGTGACAAGCACAAATGAACCCAGTGTAAATACCATTTTCTTAAACCCCCTCTTGTTTGCTGTGTAAATACGCTGCCACGGGTGTTTGCAGCAGCGTGTCCCTCTTTTTCTCTGCAGCCTGCAGGATAATCTGTACAGAATTGCTAATTTTGTCTATCTCATCCAACTTCATTCCATAGCAATGCCCCCTGATCCTGCTTGGGCAGGAGCAGGGGGCACCACCATATAGAGAAATAGAATGAGAGAAAGGATCTTTGAAATTTGCGTTTATCCATTACGGATTGGCAGAACGTTGGAGCGTTTTCCTGCCGATCCGGAGAGAGGATCTTACGCGTGAACATTATCGCACAATCTGCGTTTATGCGGAATGCAGTTTTCTTAGTGGAGCTGCGTCTTCAGGGTACCCAGGCGCTCCTGCGCGTTGTCCGGGGTAACTACGTCAGAACCGGAGTCAACGAACTCGTCAACGGTCTCGCCGTCCAGAACCTGAACCATGGTCTCAACAGCCTTGTAGCCCATCTCGTAAGCCATCTGGGCAACAGACATCGTCATCTGGCCGGCCAGGATTGCTTCACAAGCAGCGCGGTCACCGTTGAAGCCGAGGAAGATGGTGTTCTTGTATGCGTCATGGCCCTGCGCTGCACGGGCTGCTGCCATAGCCATATCGTCGTTGTTTGCGCAAATGATTGCGATGCCTTCCGGATGTGTCTGCATGATAGCTTCCATAGCGGTGGTAGCGCGGTCAGCAGTTGCGTCTGCGTACTGTACTTCGTCGCTCAGGAAGGTGCCGCCTGCTTCTTCAACGCCAGCCTTGTAGCCGTTCATGCGAGCGGTGTTGGTCTGGTCGCCCTGTACGCCTGCGATCTCAATGCACTTGATATCGGTCCAGCCGGCAGCCTTGGCAGCCTCTACAGCAGCCTCGCCGCCCTTCTTGGCAGCAGCTTCGTTACCGGTACCTACGAAGGACTTAACCTCTGGTGCCGTGAAGTTGGTGTCGATAGCAACAATCGGCAGCTTGGTGCCGCTGACGAGCTGCGCCGCGGTATCCGACTGCAGCGGAGAGATAATAACGCCGTCATAGCTGCCGGAGCTGAGGTCGGTCTCGATCATGTTCTGCATTTCATCGAAAGCGGTCTCAGAGCTTGGACCCTTAACCTCTACCGTAACCTTGCCCGAATGCTCGGAAGCATAGTCCTCAGCGCCCGACTTTACATACTGCCAGTACTCGGCCGCCAGGGTCTTCAGGATAACGCTGACCTTGTAGCTGCCGCCGGAAGCGGATGCGCCACCGTCATTACTGCTGCCATCGGTCGAGGCAGAATTACCGCCGCCACATGCGGTCATCGATAATGCCATCGCACCTGCCAGCAACATCGCTAACACTCTCTTCTTGTTCATAATTTTTCTCCTTTCTTTTTCCGGGCCCTGCTCTCTCAGCGCCCTTTTACGCTTGTGTATTTCGCACTTGCGTGTACTCTTTATCAGCAGTCCCTCTTGATTTTCTGTTGGAGCGGAAATTCAAGAGGGACCGGATAACAAAATAATGAAAACGGGAATGGTGTAGATGCGATTGTAAAATGGGTATTGCGATTACTACTTAATTAGAAACCCGCCTTGCGGAGGTTCTCACGACCGATGGTCGCCTTTTCGAGCGGTACGTCGAAGGACTTTACCGGGAACAGGTCCTGCTCAACAACGCACCAGCCGTCATAGCCGCACTCGTCGAGTGCCTTATGCATTGCAGTGAAGTCGATGCTGCCCTTGCCCGGCTCAACCATGATATCCTCGGTTACAGCCTTGGCAAAAGACCACTTGTTTTCGTCCATCTTAGCCTTGACTGCCAGATCGCAGTCCTTGAAGTGGATGTACGGGATGCGCTTCGCCCACTTCTTGTAGAAGGAAATCGGCTCGCCGCCGCCGTACACATGGTGACCGGTGTCGAAGCACAGGTCGACGGTCGTGTCGTTCAGGAAGCGCTCGATCTGCTCCTCAGTCTGAACGTGGCTGTCTACATGCGGGTGGAACAGACCGATAAAGCCGTTCGCTGCGCAGCGGTCCGCGCACTTCTGCACGTTCTTGCAGTAAGTAGACCACTCCTCGTCGGTCAGCTCCGGATTCATCTCCAGCTCACCGGTAGCGAGGTTGGTGTACATCGGAGGCAGCAGAACGATATACTTCGCGCTCGGGAAAGCCTTCAGCAGCTTGGAGATATCGTCGATGTCCTTGAGCATGCCTTCAACAGCCGCGTCATCAAGGAAGTTGCCGCCCTCGGTAGCGCCTACCAGAGTCAGGCCGCGCGCGTCCATAGCGTTCTTGAGCACCTTGGGATCGTCGTTCGGCATATAGCCCCACGGACCGATCTCGCAGCCCTCGTAGCCGGCAACCTTCATTTCGTCCAGACAGCGCCACCACTGGGGCTGCTTTGCATTGTTCGGATCACTTGCCGGGAACCAGACGCCCCAGGAGTCCGGTGCAATACCAATCTTGATAGCCATAATTTTATCCTCCCTGTCAAATTATTCAGGAAACTGTCAGCCTTTCCGGTCTCGGCGGAATCACTCCCGCCGGAGACCGTTTCGGCATTATGTTTTAATTGATGTAAACGGGCAACTTACTTAACGTCAACCCACTCGTGAGTCTTGGAGGACTCGATAACAGCAGCTACGGTGCGGTCGATCTTGTAGCCGAACTCGAAGTCGGTTACATAGTCAGCGCCATTGGTGATAGCGTCGAACAGAGCATGAACCTCGAGGATCTTCATGTCGTTGTAAGCGATGGAGATGCCGCCTGCCGGCTGGAATGCGGAGTAACCCTTCATCAGCGGGTTGAGCAGTACGGTGCGGAAGCCGCGGTCGCGCTCGTTGTCAGACTGGAAGTAAACCTGAACTTCGCCCATGCGCTCCAGATCGTAGCGAACAGAGCCCTTGGTACCCTGAATCTCGTAGGTCAGGTAGTTCTTGCGGCCGGTAGCAACACGAGAGCAAGCAATCTGGCCGATAGCGCCGTTAGCATACTCAGCCATGAAGGTCATGATGTCCTCGTTCTCAACGTCAACCATCTCGGTGGAGCCTGCAGACTTCGGACGCTTCGGGAATACGGTGGTAGCAACTGCGTTTACCTTGGTGATGTCGCCCATGATGAACTGAGAGATGGACAGCAGGTGGGAACCGAGGTCGCCCAGAGCACCGCAGCCAGCCAGCTTGTTGATGTGGCGCCAGGTGATCGGGAGGGACTCGTCGAGCAGCTGGTCCTGATCGTAGGTGCCGGTAAAGCGCATGATCTTACCGAGAGCGCCGGACTGAACCAATTCACGAACGTAAGCGTTTGCCGGGTTCTGGGTGTTGTTGAAGCCAACGTAGTTAACTACGCCCTTCTTGGCAGCCAGCTCAGCCAGCTCTCTGGACTCCTCAGCGGAGATGGACAGCGGCTTCTCGCAGTATACGTTCTTGCCGTTCTCCAGAGCAGCCTTAGCAACTACATAGTGAAAAGCGTTCGGGGTAGCGATATCAACCAGGTCTACGTTCGGGTCGGTAACTACATCGTGCCAATCGGTGGAGATGCGCTTGAAGCCGATCTTCTTCTGAGCGGACTTTGCAGCCTCTTCGTTAGCGTCAGCTACGATCTCGAAGGATGCGGTGCCGTAGTCAGGGCCAAACAGCATCTCAGCGTCAGCCAGTGCAGAGGAATGAGCCTTGCCCATCCAGCCGGAACCTACCAGACCAATACGGATTTCTTTCATGATAATTTCCTCCTTGACATTTAAGTCTTAGACATACTCTTTTCACGATTTACCAGAAGTTTTTGTTTTGTTTTAACTTTCGGTGTTTTCGTTTGTTTGACTATATTATATCCGCGAATAGGTTATATCACAATGCACTGTGTAACTCTGTTCTATACAAAAATTACTCTTTTATTTTCCCTCTTGTACAGCTTGCACAGAGCCGGATGTGTGCGTTTGCACACCTTGAACGAATACCGATTTAGCGTAGAAAAGTCTTTCAAAATAAGAAAATTTTCACATATGTCCTGTTCCCGCACCAGAGGAAATAATAAAAAAGAGGTGCACCGAAGTGCACCTCTGAGGCTGAAACAGTATGCGGTTTTACTTTGCCTTTACCGCGCCGTCCTTGATGAGATCCCAGTTCTTCTTGAGATAATCATAGCCGGAGTAAATGGTAACCAGCGTTACCACCCAGCCGACGATGGTCAGCAGCAGCGGCATACCATCCGCATGAGGGATGAACATAACAGCGGTAACACCATCGCCGTCCGCGAAGGCGATACCGTTTGCCAGCGCACCCATGATGATATAATACAGATAAATGACGATGATGCCGCCAATCTGCACACAGGTCTTGACCTTGCCCGTCCACGTCGCAGCCATAACAACGCCCTTATTGGCTGCAACCACGCGCAGAGACGTGATGATCAGCTCACGCGCGAGGATAACGCAGACCATCCAGCCTGCCATTGCCTTCTGCTCCACGAACAGGATGAGCGCGGAGGCTACGAGCAGCTTATCAGCCAGCGGATCGACAAATTTGCCGAAATCCGTCACCTGATTGTACTTTCGCGCCACATAGCCGTCCAGAAAATCCGTGAACGATGCCACGCAGAACAGAATGAGCGCAATCAGCGTGCAGGTCGGAAACGACACCTGTGCAGCGGTCGTATCCGCATTCAGCATAGGCTGCGCCGCAAAATAGATGAAGAATGGGATCATCGCAATGCGGGTCAGCGTGATTTTATTTGCGGTTGTCATAGGAAATTATGCCTCCTTCTGACGGACACCGAGCAGGTCGGGGCCAAGGCTTTCAGTGATGAGCACGGACACGAAATCGCCTTCCGCCGGTTCGTTATCCGCCGCGTCAAAGTAGACGTGGCCGTCTACCTCGACCGAATCCGCGTAGGTACGGCCATACCACAGGCCCTGCTCCTCGTCAAATCCCTCGCAGAGCACCTGCATGACCTCACCATGGCGGGAGGTATTGTAGTCGTCAAGCACACCGGACTGCAGCTCTTCGACGATCAGGCGGCGGTTCTGCTTGGTCTCGTCGTCGATCTGGTCGGGCAGCTCTGCAGCTTCCGTGCCTTCCTCCGGCGAATACTCGAACACACCGACGCGCTCAATGCCGACATTCTGCAGAAACTCACACAGCTCGGCAAACTCGTCCTCGGTCTCGCCCGGCAGACCGACGATCAGGCTTGTACGCAGTACAAGACCCGGAATACGCTCGCGCATATCCTCGATCAGCCTGGTAAATTCCGCGCCGTCACCCGGACGGTGCATGGCACGCAGAATGCGCTTAGAGACATGCTGCAGCGGAATATCCAGATACTTTACGATTTTCGGCTCATCCGCAATCACGTCGATCAGCTCGTCCGTAATCTGGTCGGGATAGAGATAGTGCAGACGAATCCAAGTAAAGTCCATCTTGCACAGCTCGCGCAGCAGCTCGGGCAGCAGACGCTTGTGCTCGGGCAGGTCCATACCGTACTTGGTGATGTCCTGCGCGATGACGATCAGCTCCTTAACGCCTGCGTCAGAGAGCGTACGCGCTTCCTCGAGCAGCGATGCCATCTCACGGCTGCGGTAACGGCCGCGCAGCTTGGGGATGATACAGTACGCGCAGGTGTTCGAGCAGCCCTCCGCAATCTTAAAGTATGCGGTGTACGAGGGTGTCAGGCGGTCACGGCTGCCGTCGAGTGCAGCAGAGGTCATATCGGCCATGTACGCCGCCTGCTGCCCCTTGAGCGCCGCATTGGCCGCGTCCACAATGTCATCATAGCTGCCCGTTCCGCAGAATACGTCGATCTCGGGCAGCTCAGCGCGCATCTCGTCAGCATAGCGCTGCACCAGACAGCCGGTCACGACCAGACCCTTCATATTGCCGGTCTGCTTGTTCTGGGCGGTCTCCAGAATGGTTTCGATAGCCTCGGTCTTAGCGGCTTCGATGAAGCCGCAGGTGTTGACAACGCCAACGTCTGCTTCGGTCATATCCTCGGTGATCTCCCAGCCTGCGTCCCGCAGCCGGGCCAGCATGTGCTCGCTGTCCACGAGGTTTTTCGCGCAGCCGAGCGAAATAAGTCCTAATTTCGGCATGAGATTCTCCTTCTTGTCCACATTATTATTCTATTTTATTATACCGCACAATTTCGGGTTTGTCACCACTGACTGACGGAAAATTTGGCATAGAAAAAGACGCAGAGCAAACACTCTGCGTCTTTGGAATTGCTTGATTGCAAGCAGTTGGTTCGGTAAGGAAACCTTACTTCAGCTCAACCTTAGCGCCAGCAGCCTCGAGCTTCTCCTTGATCTCGTTAGCCTCAGCCTCCGGAGCAGCCTCCTTGATGGTCTGCGGAGCGGTGTCAACCTTCTCCTTAGCTTCCTTCAGGCCCAGGCCGGTGATCTCGCGAACAGCCTTGATAACGTTGATCTTGGAAGAGCCAGCGTCAACCAGAACTACGTCGAAGTCGGTCTTAGCGTCAGCAGCAGCTGCGCCGTCGCCGCCTGCTACAGCACCTGCAACAGCTACCGGCGTAGCGGATACACCAAATTCTTCCTCGAGAGCCTTTACCAGCTCAGAGAGCTCCATAACCTTGAGCTCTTTTACAGCTTCCATAATCTCAGCAACAGTCATGGGAT
Source organism: Butyricicoccus sp. AF18-9LB (assembly GCF_027684505.1). Classification (NCBI taxonomy): domain Bacteria; kingdom Bacillati; phylum Bacillota; class Clostridia; order Eubacteriales; family Butyricicoccaceae; genus Butyricicoccus; species Butyricicoccus sp. AF18-9LB. The sequence goes on along the minus strand of NZ_JAQCWA010000002.1, from coordinate 77,466 downwards.
TAAACCTCCAATTTTAGATAATTTTTAAGTTAAAATGTGTTCCTGACCGAATAAATCAGTCAGTGCGGGGAAATTACTCAGCAGCTTCTTCTGCTGCAGCTTCCTTCGGGGCTACCAGTTCAGCAACCTTCATTTCCTCATTGCCCTCTGCCTTCTTAACGATAGCATCGCAAGCAATAGCGAGCTGCATAATGGGGTAGTTGAAGCTGTACAGTACCTGAGCGATAAGGGTTTCCTTGCTCGGCATAGCAGCCAGCTTCTTGACCTCGTCCTCACCGATGGCCTTACCTTCCAGGTAACCAGCCTTCAGGGTGAAGTTCTCGTGGGTCTTAGCAAAGTCAGCCAGGATCTTCGCCGGAGCGACAACGTCGTCGGTGGTGGAGATTGCCAGAGCGGTGGTACCGTGCAGGCACGCATCCAGCTCGTCAAAACCCAGTTCCTTAGCTGCAAAGCGGATCAGAGTGTTCTTGATGACAGCATACTCAACGCCAGCTTCACGGAGCTGCTTGCGGAGCTTGGTATCATCCTCTACGTTGATGCCCTTATAGTCGACCAGTACACCTGCCGGAGAATTCTTAATCTTCTCTACCAGGGAAGCGACCAGAGCCTTCTTCTCTTCCAGAATCTTTGCGTTCGGCATCATTTTCACCTCCTGTAAAATAAAAATACCCTCCCGGTGCAAAGACACAGGGAGGGTACACAGAAAACATAATCAAATATGATAATAACATGTCCGTGTTGACCTCGGCGGGCGGCGAACAAATCGCCATTTAAGCCTTGCGGCACCAGCTGTCTTTGACCAAGCTCATTTAGTATAACGCATATAAAGCAGGTTGTCAACACTTTTTTCAAAAAAACTAAAAATTAAAAATCAATCATTGATTGGACCGTCATTCCGCTCATCAATATTAACGTACTCGACATTCTTCGCAACAGGCTTATACGCCGGACGGATGATCTTACCGCCGGTGGTAACTTCCTCAAGGCGATGTGCCATCCAGCCGACGATACGCGCGGTAGCGAACAGCGGCGTATACAGCGACTTGGGCAGTCCGAGCATTTTGTAAACAAAGCCGGAATACATATCGACATTCGCGCACATCGGCTTGTCGCTGCCCTTGATTTCGGCAAAGACACCCGGCGTCAGCTTTTCTACCAGCTCGATCAGATCCATTTCGTCCGAATAGCCGGTCTTTTCCGCCAGCGGACGAGCAGCCTTCTTCAGTGCAACGGCACGCGGGTCGCTCAAGGTGTAAATCGCATGGCCCATGCCGTAGATCAGGCCGGAGCCGTCACCGGCTTCCTTATTCAAAATCTTACGCAGATAATTGCCGACCTCGGTCTCATCCTTCCAGTTGTGGATATTCTCCTTCATCTCCTCAAACTGCTTGACGACACGCAGGTTTGCACCGCCGTGGCGCGGGCCCTTCAGCGAGGAAACCGCAGCCGCGATCGCCGAATAGGTATCCGTACCGGACGAAGAAGTAACACGCACGGTGAAAGACGAGTTGTTACCGCCGCCATGCTCGGCATGCAGGATCAGACAGCGGTCGAGCAGCTTAGCCTCGTCATCGTTGAATTCGCCGGTCGGACGGATGAGGTGCAGAATATTCTCTGCAGTCGAACGGTTCGAATCCGGCACATGCAGGAACATGGAATCATTATCAAAGTAGCGGCGTTTTGCCTGATACGCGTGCGAAATGATAACCGGGAACTTGGCCATCAGGCTGATGCCCTGACGCATGATGTTCTCGACCGTGGTTTCATCCGGATTCGTATCATAGGAATACAGTGCCAGCGTTGCGCTTGCCAGCTTGTTCATGATGTCGCGGCTCGGCGCACGCATGATCATATCCTCGGTGAAGTTGTCCGGCAGGGCACGCTCCAGACCAATGGTATGCTGAAATTCCGCCAGCTGACGGCGGCTCGGCAGCTTGCCGCACATAAGCAGATAACCGATCTCCTCAAAGCCGAAGCGGTTTTCTTGCTCCAGACCGTGAATCAGGTCATATACATTATATCCGCGATAGGTCAGGCGGCCTTCGATCGGCTCACGCTCGCCCTCGTTGACGATATAACCGTGTACATTGCCCAGATGAGAAGCACCGACCAGAACACCGGTACCGTCCGCGTTACGCAAGCCGCGCTTGATGCGGTAGCGCGTAAACAGATCAGGTGGGAGCTGGTTGTGCATACGAAAGCTCTCACTCAGTTCATGCAAAAGTTCTTCCTTTACATAATCAGGCTGAATCGTCATTCCGCCTTCTCCTTTCCGTCCCAATAAATCAGATAATGAATATATTGTACCGCAATCCTGCAAAAATGTCAATCAACGACACTTGTATAAACCGACAAAAACCGCTTTTTCGCAGGTTTTCCGCTTGTTCATCCTGATAGCACGCAAGTTTTTTGTGCGCGGCGTGCAAAGATTTTATCAATTTGAAGTGAAAAAGTCGCCTGCAGTGTTGCCTTATCACCGGTTGACCGGTACACGCGGGCTGCGTCAGCAAGATGCTCTGCCAGTGCGAAAACACGCAAAAAGTCCTCTATTCACACACGAACAGAGGACTTTCTCTATCAAATAGTCGGGATTCGCAATTTAATTGCGGCTCCACTGCGTGCCCTGACGAGTATCCTTAATGGTAACGCCCATATCAGCCAGCACACCGCGGATACGGTCTGCCTCAGCGAAGTTCTTCTCCTTCTTGGCTGCGGCGCGCTGCGCGATCAGCTCCTCGATCTTCTCTGCGTCCGGATCAACCGCATCGTCACGGTTCTGCACCAGATTGAGCACACCGGTCAGTTCCATGAACAGATCATGCGCTGCGGTCAGGAATGCCTTGGTTGCATCCTGATGTGCACCGTTGTACGCATTGATCTCACGGGTCAGCTCGAAGATAGCGGACAGTGCGTCTGCGGTGTTCAGGTCGTCGTCCATTGCATCGATGAACTTCTGCTTGTAGCCCTTCAGAGCCTCCAGCTTCTCGGTCTCCTCGGCGGTCATGGTGTCGCCGGATGCCTTCTCGATGCGGAACTCCATATTATTACGGGCCTCGTACAGACGGGCAAGCGAGGCCTTGTTCATCTCAAGCGACTCAGCGGAGTAGTTAAGCGGAGTGCGGTAGTGCGCGCTCAGCATGAACATGCGGATGGTCTCATAGCCGAACTGCTTTGCTGCGTCGCGGACCATGAAGAAGTTGCCCTTGGACTTGGACATTTTCTCATTGTCGATGGTCAGGAAGCCGTTGTGCAGCCAATAATGCGCAAAGGTGCAGCCGTTTGCACACTCGGACTGTGCGATCTCGTTCTCGTGATGCGGGAAAATCAGATCAAGACCGCCGGAATGGATGTCGATGGTCTTGCCGAGGTACTTGTTCGCCATAGCCGAGCACTCAATATGCCAGCCCGGGCGGCCCTTGCTGCCCCACGGCGTATCCCAAGCCGGCTCACCCGGCTTTGCAGCCTTCCAGACCGCGAAGTCCATCGGATCTTCCTTTACCTCGCCGACCGAGATGCGGGCACCGGCCTGCAGCTCCTCCATCGGCTGGTGGCACAGCTTGCCATACTCGGGGAAGGACTTGGTGCGGAAGTATACGTCGCCGTTCTCAGCAACATAAGCGTGACCGTTCTCAATCAGGCGCTCAACAATATCAATAATAGCGTCCATGGTCTCGGTCGCACGCGGGTGCACGGTCGCCTTCTTGACGCCCAGACCCTGTGCATCAACGAAATATTCCTTAATATAACGCTCAGCGATGGTGTTGAAGTCCACGCCTTCCTCGTTCGCCTTGTTGATTACCTTGTCGTCAATGTCGGTGAAGTTCTGAACGAACTCAACCTTGTAGCCGCGGTACTCGAAGTAACGGCGCAGCAGATCGAAAATGATGAACGGACGTGCGTTGCCGACATGGAAATAGTTGTATACCGTCGGACCGCAGGAATACATCTTTACCTCGCCCGGCGTGATCGGAACGAATTCCTCCTTCTGACGGGTCAGCGTGTTGTAGAGTTTCATGATTTTTATCTCCTTTTGATGGTTTTCAGGAAAGCTATGCGGAGTTTCGGGAATAAAAAAGCCTCCCAAGGAATATTCTTCCCTCGGGAGGCGTACAAACGCGGTTCCACTCCGATTTTTCGCTCGTGCAGTGCGGTAACGGGCACTTTCCGCAGGGCGTTTGACCCTGTTGCTCGGCAGGCGCACTTCACCGTTTCCCGCGCAAAGCCCTTTCAGCCGAGGAGCTTCTCTCTTTCGCGCAAGGCGATCCGGTTACTTTTCCTGCGTCATCGCATAAATAACGATTATAATGATTTTATTATAACCATTTTGTGAGGAGAAGTCAAGCCGATCGGTGCAGACCACAGCTTTCCGCAAAATTAAATACACCGCAGAGAGCACCATCTTGACGAACAGCGCTTTCCGCGGTATACTATGGATATACAGGGACGCTGTCTATGCAGTCAGCCCTTTATCGAATCAAAAGTTTTATGCTAATGACCGTTCGGGGACCAGCCGAGCGGTCATCGCGCTTTTACGAAGAAAATGTACAGTACAATGACCGCACAAATAAAAAGCTGAAGTGCTTTCTTCTTCATCTGCGCCCACCTCCTTTCCACCGCAGACCGCGGGGAAAGAAAGGGCTGACCGCCATACAAAAACAGCGTGTATATATCCTTAAACAACAGTATAGCAGATTAAGGCGTATTTTGTCTATGCGCTGTATAACTATAAAAACACCGCAGCGTGCACGATTTTAACAGTTCGTGCACCTGCGGTATATTTTTACACATGATGAAACGCAGTCAGAAAATCATACGCATCGAGCAGATTGCCGATATGAAAATCCATAACCTGTGCATCCACCGGCGAGCACCGGCAGTAATCCTTAAGGTTTTCCGGCGCGGTAAGACCATGTGCCTCCAGCCGCTCTATACTCTCCTCTCCGGGTGCCGGATTGGAGTCCATATTGCACAGCGCCGCCAGCTCACCGCACATTTTGGCAAGCAGCTGCTCGCAGCCGCGCAGATAGGCAGCCTCCTGCCGTCGGGCGGCAACACGCACGGCATGCTGCCACAGCGCTACCGGCTGCTTCTCGAAAATACGCAGCTCGGACGCAAGCGAGGTCATTTTCTCTGTCAGCGGCGTCAGATCCGGATAACGATGCTCGAGCACACGCGACTGCAGCAGCGGCAGAAACATTTTCTGAATCTCGTTCATCATATTGATGATCTTCTGACGGTTGTTATACGGCCGGATTACCACATTGACGAGCAGCGCCACGACCAGACCGACCAGTGTATCGGTAAATCGGTGGAAGCCGTACACAATTGAATCTCCGCCGGTATACAGGCACACATCCGCAAACACAATGCTCGCCAGCGGAATCGCAAAATTCAGCTTGAGACCGATACACAGTGAAATCACACACAGCACGCCGAGCGCCATCCACACGAAAAACGTTGGATTGGGCAGCACGGTAACAAACACACATGCGATCAGATAGCCGAGAAATGTACCCGCTATCTGATTAAGGCTCTCCTTGAGCGAATCTACCCAGGTACGGCTCATCACCGAGATCGCACCGATGGCTGCAAAAATAGGCAGGCTCGAACCCAGCACCATCGCCAGTGCAAGCGCCAGACCGACCGATATCGCAGTCTTGATGGCGCGCTGACCTACCCGAAACCGTTTGATAAACTGCAACGTCCTATCCCCTTTACCCCTGAATACCGTATGTTTTTAAGTGTACCACATTCTATCGGTAAAAGCCAACACAATCCTGTCACACAAAGAAAAAAGGCCTCCCGGCCATCTGTTCCGGGAAGCCTTTATAAATTCGGTTTGATTACCGCTTACTTAGCAGTGCGCTCAGCCTTGCGAGCCTTAGCGAAAGCACGGCCGCTATCCAGCTCCATCATGCGTGCGCTTACCAGACCATTAAAGAAACCCTTCATCATGATATATACAACTCCTTAAAAGTTAATGACTAAATTACGTTTTTGTGTTTGGATCATTTCCTGATCACAGGTATTATAATACACGATAACCGCCTCTGTTACAAGAGCCATATTTTATGAACCTTCACCAATCGAAGCACCATCTTTTTGTGCATATTCAACAGTATCAGTTTGCGAAGTGTACAAATCAAACCATTTCAGCTTGTACGCTTTATATAATAAATCTGGCAAATCCTCCAAATCGAGCATCCTCCCCTCGAATTTCCCTGCTTTTTTGCGAGCAGAATCTGCGTATCACCTTGACTTTTACGACATTTCCCTATACTATTATATGATAAAAATTTATTTGCTACAATATATAGCGCGACCCCAAACCGAGCCTGACCCGCTCGGTTTGGGGCTGCTACCTGTTTGGGGAGAGTGATGAGGATTGAATCAAAATCTGGTCGATCTGCAAAACCTGAAAAAAGAATTTGACGGAACGCCTGTGCTGCGCGGCATTTCGCTGTCCATCAAGCGCCGCGAGTTTGTGACCCTGCTCGGTCCGTCCGGCTGCGGCAAAACGACCACACTGCGCATCATCGGCGGCTTTGAGCAGCCGGATTCCGGCGATGTATTCTTTGACGGCAAGCGCCTGAACGATGTTCCGCCGTATCAGCGCGAGATCAACACCGTATTCCAGCGTTATGCGCTGTTCCCACACCTGAATGTTGCGGAGAATATTGCCTTCGGTCTGCACATCAAAAAGCTGGACCGCGCAGACATCAAGCGCAAAACCGCAGAAATGCTCGAGCTGGTTGGTCTGCGCGGCTTTGAAAACCGCGATGTGACCAGTCTTTCCGGCGGTCAGCAGCAGCGTGTCGCCATCGCGCGTGCACTGGTGTGCGAGCCGCGTGTGCTGCTGCTCGACGAGCCGCTCGGTGCCCTCGACCTCAAGTTGCGCAAGGACATGCAGATCGAGCTGAAGCGCATTCAGCAGCGTACCGGCATCACCTTTATCTACGTCACCCACGACCAGGAAGAGGCGCTGACGATGAGTGACCGCGTTGTCGTTATGAACCACGGCGTTATCCAGCAGGTCGGCAGCCCGACCGACATCTACAACGAGCCGGTCAACGCCTTTGTCGCAGATTTCATCGGCGAATCCAATATCATTGACGGCGTGATGCTCGAGGACTGCAAGGTCGAGTTCTGCGGCCGCACCTTCGAGTGCGTGGACAAGGGCTTCGAGACGAATGCGCCGGTCGATGTCGTTATCCGTCCGGAGGATCTTAAAATCGTTTACGCCGGTGACGGTCTGCTGCAGGGCGTTGTTGAGTCCATCGTATTCAAGGGCGTGCACTACGAGATGATGGTTCGCACCCAGTTCTTCACCTTCATGGTGCATTCCACCATGGCGGAGTCGGTCGGCAAGACGGTCGGTCTGTCCGTCATTCCGTTTGACATCCACATCATGCACAAGAGTGCGGAGGCGGAAGCGTGAAAAAATCCTTTGCCTATCCCTACGGCGTGTGGCTGGCGGTGTTCATCCTCGCGCCCATACTCATGGTCGTTGTCTATGCGTTCCTTAACGCGGACGGCGGCTTTACCCTGCATAATTTCAGCTATCTGCCCGGCTTCCTGCCGATTTTCGGACGGTCGTTCTGGCTGGCGTTTCTCTCAACGGTGGTGTGCCTCGTGCTCGGCTACCCGATGGCGTATCTGATGAGCCGCCTGTCCGCCAGCCGCCAAAGCCTGTGCATGATGCTCATCATGCTCCCGATGTGGATAAACTTCCTGCTCCGCACCTACGCATGGATGTCCATTCTGGAGAACAACGGCTTTATCAACCAGTTTTTCCGCTCCATCGGACTTATCTCGTTCCTGCAGAGCCATTTCGGCTATTCGCTGGATTATATTCCGCTCATCAACACGCAGGGCGCGATTGTGCTCGGCATGGTGTACAACTTTCTGCCGTTCATGGTGCTGCCGATCTACACCGTTCTCATCAAGCTCGACCGCAAGCTGATCGAAGCCGCACAGGACCTCGGCGCGCCGACGCACCTTGTATTCCGCCGTGTAATCTTCCCGCTGAGCATTCCCGGTGTGATTTCCGGCATTACAATGGTATTTGTGCCGTCTGTCTCCACCTTCGTTATTTCGCAGATGCTCGGCAGCGGCAAAAACCTGCTCGTCGGCGACCTGATCGACCTTCAGTTCATGGGCGGTGCGTACAACCCGCATCTCGGCTCGGCTATCGCGCTCGTGATGATCATTCTCATCTTCATCTGCATGTGGATCATGAACAAGTTCGATGACGGCTCCTCCGAGGAAGGAGGGCTGCTGCTGTGAAAAAGTTTTTCAAGAACTTCTATCTGCTGCTGATCTTCCTGTTCCTGTACGCGCCTATCGTTGTGCTGATGATTTTTTCGTTCAACGATTCCAAGTCGCGCCGCCTGTGGAACGGCTTCACGACCCGCTGGTACGTCGAGCTGTTTCAGGATGCGGATATTCTCCATTCGCTGTATGTCACGCTGCTCGTGGCTGTTGCCGCTGCCGCGATTGCAACCGTGCTCGGCACGATTGCCGCCATCGGCATCCACAACATGGGCCGCAGAGCCAAGGCGGCTTACCTGACCGTCAACAACATCCCGATGTCCTCCTCGGATACCATCATGGGTGTAACGTTCATGCTGCTGTTTGCCGCCATCGGTCTGGACAAGGGCTACCTGACCCTTATCCTCGCGCACGTTACGTTCTGCACGCCGTATGTCGTGCTCAACGTCATGCCCAAACTGCGCCAACTGGATAAAAACGCCTATGAGGCCGCGCTCGACCTCGGCGCTACACCGCATCAGGCGCTCCACAAGGTCATCCTGCCGGAGATTATGCCGGGCATCGTCACGGGCGCTATCATGGCATTCACCATGTCGATCGACGATTTCGTGGTGTCCTACTTTACCGCCGGCACGACCAGTCAGCCGCTGTCGGTCGTGATCTACTCCATGACGCGCCACCGCATGACACCGAAGATCAACGCCATCTCGACCATTCTGTTTCTGATCGTGCTGGTGCTGCTCCTCGTCATCAATATGCGCCAGTCCCGCGACGAGAAACGCCGCGAAGCCGCCCGTCGGAAAGGAGCGATGCAGCCGTGAAAAAACGTATGCTTTCCCTGCTGCTGTGCGGCGCGATGTGCACCGGACTTCTCTCCGGCTGCGGCAATGCATCCTCGGCGGAGGTGCTCAACGTGTATAACTGGGGCGAGTACATCGACACCGACCTTATCGACCGGTTCGAGGAGGAAACCGGCATCAAGGTTATCTACAACACCTTTGATTCCAACGAAAACCTGTATTCGCGCATCCAGACCACGAGCTACGACGTCATTATCCCGTCCGACTACGCGATTTCGCGCTTTATCGACGAGGATATGCTTCAGCCGCTCAACTACGACCACATTCCCAACATGAAGCTGATCGACGAGAAATACACCCATCTGGACTTCGATCCCGAGCAGAAGTATTCCGTGCCCTACACCTGGGGCGTGGTCGGCATCGTGTACAACACCAAGTACGTTGATAAAGCGGATATTGGCTCGTGGGATTTGCTGTGGAATCCCAAGTACACCAACCGCACCGCGATGTTCAACAACTCACGTGATGCGCTCGGCATTGCGCTGATGTATCTTGACTGCTCCCTCAATACCACCGATAAGGCTGAGCTTCGGCAGGCAGCCGACCTCATTATCGCCGGGAAGCCGGTGTATCAGGGCATCTGGATGGACCAGATTCTCGAAAAACTGCCGAGTGAGGAAATTGTGGCCGCACCGTACTATAATGGCGATGCCGTCACGATGATAGACGAAAATCCCGACCTCGCATTCTACGTTCCGAAGGAGGGCACCAACCTGTTTGTAGATGCCATGTGTATCCCGAAGAACGCGAAGAACGTTTCGGGCGCGGAGAAGTTCATCAACTTCATGTGCTCGACCGAGGCGGCGATGGCAAACTGGGAGTATGTCGGCTATTCCAGCCCGCAGACTGAGGTCTATAACGAACTGGACGAGGAAATCACCAGTGACCCGCTGTATTTCCCAGATATTACGCAGTATCCGACCGAGGCCTATACCAACCTGCCGACGGAAATCAACCAGTATTACAACGACCTTTGGGTTGATATTTTAACGTGATTTAATATGTTTGCCGTAGGGCGTGACGACCTCGGCACGCCGTGTAAACCATCTGCAACCCGTTACAACGGCGCGCCGAGTCGTCGCGCCCTACAGATTTTGACATCTGCGGCAAAGAAAAAGAACGTATCCGATCGGATACGTTCTTTTTTGCACTTACTTTTGCTCCAGCGCTGCCATCGCAATCTTTTCCGGCGTGATGGGAAGCTCATAGAACCGCTTGCCTACGGCATTTCGGATTGCATCCGAAATCGCCGGCAGCGGTGTATTGATAACAACCTCGCCGATGGATTTTGCGCCGAACGGGCCTTCGCCCTCGTAGCTGTTCTCAAACTCCACGCGGATTTTGCCGATATCCACGCGTGCGGGAATCTTATACTGGAAAAGCGAATTCTCCATCGGATAGCCGCGGTCATCGTAGGTGACGCTCTCGGTCAGCGTCATGCCGATGCCCTGCGCAATGCCGCCCTCGGCCTGCACGCGCGTCAGGTTCGGATTGATGGGCGTACCGCAGTCCACTGCCGCAGCGTAATCCAGCAGGGTTACCTCGCCGGTTTCGGTATCCACCTCGATTTCAGCCGCACCGACCATATACGGCGGAGGCGAAATCTCGGACGAATGCGTAACCGTTGCCTGCAGCTCGATGCTGTTGCCGTTCATGGAAGCCGTCGCAATATCACTCAGGTTAATGGTCTTGCCTGCATTTTCGCCTTCCTCTACGCGGACTTCCTTTCCGTCAAAGCTGACCTGCGCCTTGTCGCAGCCGAGCAGCTTTGCACCGAGCGCACAGATTTTGCCGCGCAGCTCGAGCGCGCACTTCTCGGTCGCCTTGCCGGTGACATAGATTGTACTCGAGGCATACGAGCCGGAATCATACGGCGACCAGTCGGTGTCCGCACTCAGCGTGGTGATGTTGTCAAGCGGACACTCAAGCACCTCTGCCGCAATCTGCGCAAGCGTGGTATCACAGCCGGTGCCCATATCCGCCGCGCCGATGAGCAGCGTGTAAAAGCCCTCATCGTTGACCTTGAGGGTCGCACTGCCGACGTCCATGCTCGTGATGCCCGAGCCCTGCATTGCCATGCCCATGCCGACCGCACGAATCTTGCCGTTTCCCATGTCCCGGCACGGATACTTGTTATCCCAGTCGATCATGTCATGCACGCGCGCCAGACAGCGGTCGAGCGCACAGCTTGTGTTCAGCTGGCCGTAGTACGCGGGCATGATCTCGCCCTCGTGCGTAATATTCATCTCTCGGATTTTGAACGGGTCCATGCCGAGAATGTTCGCCAGCTCGTTCACCGCGCTCTCCACCGCGAACAGGCCCTGCGTCGCACCATAGCCGCGGTACGCGCCCGCCGACATGTGATTGGTGTACACAACGTCGCTCGTAAAGCGGAACGCCTCGGCCTTGCCGTACAGCGGAATCGACTTATGACCGGACAGACCGACCGTTGTCGGGCCGTGTTCGCCATACGCGCCGGTGTTGGACAGCGTGTGCAGGTCGATGCCGCGCACGATGCCGTCCTTGTTTGCGCCCAGACGAACGTGCATTTCCATCTCGTGACGCGGCGAGGAGGCAATCTGGCTCTCCACGCGGCTGAAGATGATCTTGGACGGCTTCTTTGTCATCCAGGTGACAAACGCCGGATACACCGCGCTGACCGCGGTCTGCTTGGCGCCGAAGCCGCCGCCGATGCGCGGCTTGGTGACACGCACCTTGCTTTTCGGGATATGCAGTGCGTTCGCCACGATTCGGCGGGTGTGGAACACAATCTGGGTCGAGCTGATGATGTGCAGACGGCCGTAGGTGTCGATCTCGCAGTAGGTGCGGAAGGTTTCCATCATCGCCTGCTGGCATGCCTGCGTGTGGTACACGCGGTCGATAACGACATCGCAGTCCGCGAGGACCGCATCGATATCGCCGCTGCCGCACTCGTCGTGCGCGCACAGGTTGCGCCTGTTGTCCGCGCCGACCGGCGCAAGGCTCTCCCAGTTGTCCTCCGGATGCACGAGCACCGGATTGTCCTTTGCGGTGTGGAAATCGAGCACCGGCTCGAGCACCTCGTACTCCACCTTGACCAGCTTCATCGCCTTATCAACGCATTTTTCGTCCGCACCGGCGAGGATGGCAACCACATCGCCTACAAAGCGCACATGGCGGTCGATAACAAGGCGGTCATACGGACTGGCCTCCGGATAGGTCTGACCGGCCTGTGTGTAGCGGCGGCCGTCCTGGTCTACGTCCTCCCATGTGAAGATGGCCTCCATGCCGGGGACTTTCATCGCGGCGGTCTTGTTGATAGACTTGACGATGGCGTTCGCGTGCGGCGAGCGCAGCAGCTTGACGCACAGGCAGTCGCGCGGCGTTACATCGTCCACATACACCGGCTGGCCGGTGACGAGCTGCATCGCATCCTTTTTGCGGAGCGGCTGATTGACTACCTTCACTGTGCGTCCTCCTCTCTCTGCTTTTTCCAGTCAAGATAGGCGCGGATACCGCGCAGCTGTCCCTCATAACCCGAGCAGCGGCACAGATTGCCCGCCAGATATTCCTTGATCTCCTCATCGGTCGGGTCCTGCTTTTCGCGGAACAGCGCGATCGCGTTCATCATAAAGCCGGGATTGCAGAAGCCGCACTGCTCCGCCCCCTGATCCGCGATGAACGCGCCGAATTCGGCGGCTTCGCCCTGCAAGCCCTCCAAGGTCGTGATCGTATGTCCGCTTGCACGCGCTGCCAGCACCGAGCAGGACAGCACCGGCTTTTCGTCCATAAATACGGTGCACAGACCGCAGTTTGCGGTCTCGCAGCCGCGCTTGACGCTCAGGCAGCCATGCTCCCGCACAAAGTCGATGAGCAGCGTGTCCGCCGCCACATCGTCTGCTACTTTCTTTCCATTCAATGTCATTGTGATCAGCATATCCGTTCCCCCTTACTCTGCATCGAGCGCGTGTGCCGCGCGGCGCACCAGCACACCCGCGAGGTGTCTGCGATATTCCGCACTGCCGCGCAGACTGCTGCCGGTCTTGATTTCCGCCCGAACGGCTTCCGCCATCTGCTCCGCCGTTTTATCCACAGGCTGTGCATAAATCTGTGCGCGCGCCGGACGGGCACCGATGGCGAACCGATAGCCGTTCTCATCCTTGACAGACGCACAGGTCAGCACCGGAATATCGGTCTGGCTGATGCGCACAGACTGGTAATTGAACTTCGCCTTTCGCTTGGGAACGATCACGCGCACCAGAATATCGCGGTCCTTGGGTCTTTCGGCGTACTCGGAAAGCGGCACAATGCCACCCTTGTACAGCTCTACCTGTGCATCCAGCACGAGGAACATGGTCAGCACATCGGAAAAGCCGAACCGGCTGTACAGGCTGCCGCCGACCGTCGCAAGATTGCGCAGCTGCACGCCGACAATATGGCGCACAGACTCGCGCATCGCACCGTTCGTGTAGGCTGCCAGTCCTTCGTGCAGCTCCAGCGCGCGCAGCGAGGCCATCGCACCGATCCGGAACTCGGTGTCGGTCTCCTCGATGGTGTCCAGTCCCAGACCGGACAGGTCGATTGCCGTGCCGACATTCAGCGTCTCCATTTTGAGCCAGATCATGCCGCCGATCACACGGTTGGACTTTTTCTGGTTGAGCGCATACGCTTCCTCGAGCGACTCGGCTTTTTTGTATTCCCGTATCGTCAACATACGTTATATCCTCTCTCTTTCAGGGGAATGTGTTATCTTTTCAGTATACTACTTTTATTTTACCACAAAATCTGCTATAATGCCGTTGTGAATATCAAAATACAACGAAAAGAAAAAGTTGTGGGAAAGGAGCCGCCATGCAGCCAAATATCCGCGTGATGCTGTTCGATGAGGACGGCGAACGCTTTTTCGGTGAGGGACCGTGCCGCCTGCTGCATGCCATCGAGCAGACCGGATCGCTTCGCGCCGCCGCGCAGTCCATGCAGATGGCATATACCAAGGCGCTCGGACTCGTCCGTCATGCTGAGCAGGTGCTCGGTTTTGCGCTCACCGAGCGCAAAATCGGAGGCAAAGGCGGCGGCGGCAGCATACTCACCGACGAGGCAAAGGAGTTTCTCTATCGCTATGAGCAGTATCGTGACGCCTGCAAACAGGCAGGAAAACAGCTCTATCCACAGTTTTTCCCCGATGAAAAGTGAAATCGGATGTGTGATCATGGCATCCGGCCTGGCAAAACGGTTTGGCTCCAACAAGCTGCTCGCCGAATTTGACCGAAAACCGCTGCTCTGCCGTGCGTTTGCCGTGACAGAGGGGTTGCACCGCGTGGTCGTTACCCGCTCGACCGAGGTGCAGGCATTGTGTGAAGAATGCGGCATTCCCGTCCTGCACCATGCCCTTTCCTTTCGCAGCGACACCGTGCGGCTGGGACTGGAGTACCTGCTGCCGCGGTTTCCGTCCATGTCCGGCTGCGTGTTTCTGCCGGGCGATCAGCCGCTGCTGACGAGGAAAACGCTCTGCGATATGATATCGGCATTCTGCGCGCAACCGAGGAAACGATCACGGATTTTTCGTCTGTGCGAACCGCAAAGCGGCACGCCGGGCAGTCCCGTGCTGTTCGGCGCGGATTATTTTGAGGAATTGCGCTCTCTTCCCGAAGGCAAGGGCGGCGGCGTAGTTGTCAAACGGCATGCGGAACAGGTTACGCTGTTTCCCGCAAAGCATCCGGCGGAATTGATGGACGCGGATACACCGGACGTTCTCGCAGAATTAAAAATGATTTTTCAAAACGATTCATTTTATCGGTAATGCCAACCATTTGATGTGGCGTTACATGGGCGCACCTTGTGCGCCCCTACGGTTACGTCTGTGCAGTCAGTTTACACGGTGCGCCGCGGCCCGTCGCACCCTGCAGTATCATTTTACGTCTCGCTCAATCGGAATGGCGAATGGTTGACCGTTACAATCATTTTCCATCCTCAATTCTCCATTCGCAATTAAAAACCCCGGAAAGAGCTTCTTTCCGGGGTTTCAGTCTGTCAAAAAAGTATTATTTTAATTTTTACGCTTCGTGCGGCAGCACGCATAAAATAGAATTTGCGAAGCAAATTCATAAATTCCGGGAGCATGTATCTCGGAATTTATACAAGGGAAGAAAAAATGTGCCCGTCAGGGCGCGGTTTTTCTTCGGAATTCGCTCGAAAGCGTGGTTTCGAGCGAGAGACTGCTCGGAAAACGTTAGTTTTTCGACAGTCTCAAACCCCGGAAAGAACTTCTTTCCGGGGTTTTGCATTATGCTTCGGTTTTCTTATCCTTCGGGAGCACGATATTGAGCAGAATCGCAACAAATGCTGCCGGTACAATACCGGAGCCGCCAAAAATCAGCTGAACCGCCTGCGGCGCCTGTGCCAGAATGGTCATATTGGCACCCATGCCGTAGCCGACACCCAGAGCAACCGACACGATGGTCAGATTACGCGGCGTCATCTCCTCCTTGGTGATCAGCTGGATACCGCTGATAACGATGGACGAGAACATCATAACAGCCGCACCGCCGAGCACGGACTGCGGCATAATGGACACGATCGCGCCCAGCTTCGGAATCAGACCGCACAGAATGAGGAAGATCGCGCCGACGGCCAGTGCGCCTCGGTTGACGACCTTGGTCATGGTAACAAGGCCTACGTTCTGGCTGAACGAGGTGTTCGGCAGTACGCCGAACAGCGCCGCAAACGACGAACCGATACCGTCGCAGGCTACGCCGCCGGACAGCTCCTTGTCGGTTGCCTCACGGCCCATGCCGCCTTCCATAACGCCCGAAATATCGCCGACGGTCTCGACTGCGGTAACAATAAACATAACCAGCACCGGCAGGATGGCGCGCAGATCAAACACCGGCTTTACCGGCATCAGCTTCGGGATGGAAAACCAGCCGGCCTGTGCTACCTTGTCCCAGTTGAGTACCCATGCCTTGGTGAATTCTACACCGTCCGCATCAACTGCGGTGGTCGGCAGAACAAAACCCATGATGATTGCCGCAATGTAGCCTGCAATAATGCCGACAAAGATCGCGGACGAACCAAGGAAGCCCTTGCAGCCGTGCTTGACGACCAGAATAACCACCAGCACGAACAGCGCCAGCAGCAGATTTTCCATCGAGCCGAAATCCTTCGCGGAGTTGCCGCCGCCGAAGGAATTGATGCCGACCGAGATCAGCGACAGACCGATACTCAGCACGACCGTGCCGGTAACGACCGCCGGAAAGAATTTGCGCAGCGGCTTGAGGAAAAAGCCGAGTACCGTCTCAAACAGGCCGCCGAGAATGGACGCGCCCATAATCGCGCCATAGGCAATCACACCGCCGCCCATGGTAGCCGCAACGCTGTTGAACACGCCGATAAAGCCCGAGCTTGTACCCATGATGATCGGCACCTTGCCGCCGATCGGGCCGATGGAAAACAGCTGCACCAGCGTTACCACGCCGGCCACAAACATCGCGTTCTGCAGAACGCTTACCTGCAGGTCCGCGAACTCGCCGCCTGCAATGCCGCACGCACCCATGATGATGAGCAGCGGTGTCAGGTTGCCGACGAACATCGCAAAAACGTGCTGCAGTCCCAGCGGAATCTTGCGCGATAGAGGCATTTTTGCCTCAAAATCGTGCGCTGCGTCCATAGAAATTTTCTCTTGCATACCCACACTCCTTTGTGTTGTCCTGTAAAGTGCCGTGCCATTCATTCCCCTTAGCAAAACACTTTCTGATTTCATGCAAATAAATTATAACAAAAACAAATTCCTATGTAAATGGATTGCGCGGACAGCCGCAGGATTTTGGAGGTATGCGCAAAAATTTACGTTCTGCGACCTGTTTCCTTAACAATTTCCCGAATCTGCGCAAAAGGAAAGGAACAACGCACACAGGCATTGTCCCTTTCGTATCGTTCCGAATTCCTGATTAACCCAGTCTTTCCTTGCGCTCACGTCCGTCTCTCAGCAGAATGGTCAGTTCCTCGCGGTCTCCTGCACGGATGGCCTTGCGGTATTCGTCAAGGTGCTTGATAACCTCATCAATCTCCTCCGCGAGCGGCTCTGCGTTGCACAGGAACAGCTCGCTCCACATGGTCTCATTCAGCTTGGCAACACGCGTCAGATCCTTGTAGCTGCCCGCCGAATAGCCGTTGTGCTTGTCCGCCTCCGGACTTTTGATGTACGCCGAGGAAACCACATGCGCCAGCTGCGAGGTAAACGCGATCATGTGATCGTGCTGCTGCGCGGTACAGCGCACGGTCTGACCGAAGCCGAGCGACATGAAGTACGCTTCCAGCTGCTCAAGCACACGCTCGGTGCTGCTCTTTGTCGGCACAAAGATCATGCTCGCACCGTCAAACAGGGTCGACAGGGCAAAATCCAGACCGGAGAACTCACGGCCCGCCATCGGATGGCCGCCGACGTAGTGCACACCGGCGTCGAGCGCCGCCTGCTCCAGATGATCGACCATAAACTGCTTGACGCCGACCATATCCACGATCACGCAGCCCTTTTTCATCTTCGACATGTTCTCAAGCAGCCAGTCTACCGTTGCCTGCGGGTACAGACCGATGATAACAAGGTCAGCCTCCTTGTACAGCGCTTCGGTCGCAATCGCGTCAATCGAGCCGTCAGCCAGTGCCTGCTCTGCAGTTGCACGCGTACGGTTCCAGCCCAAAACGCGGCTGAGCGTGCGCGCCTTGATGGTTTTCGCCATCGAGCCGCCCATCAGGCCCAGACCGGCGATGAGTACGGTATCAAACATAAATGGGTTCCCCCTGTCTTTTGTTTTTTATTCAGTTAAAGTTTATAACGGCAGACAGGGTTTGTCAATGAAAAACCGACTGCCTTTGCAGCCGGTTGTCATTTCATTATTTCTTCGGTCTTGGATTGACACTGCAAATCCGGTGCCACAACGGCGTAATCCGGCAGATAATAAACACGAGCAGCGCACCTGCCAGATTGAGGATAAGATCATCCACATCGCACGAGCCCGTTCCGGTGTACACCTGCAGCACTTCCACCGCCGTGATGCTCAGCGTGAGCGACGCCGTGAAAAAGAAAATGCTTCTCTGCCAGCGGAACAGTGCGGGCAGAAATACGCCCATCGGCGCAAACGCGATCAGGTTGCCTGCCAGATTGAGCACCACAAGCCGCAGCGAGATATTGCCGTAGCCGTAGGCCAGCAGGTAATTTTTCACCGTACGGAGCGGCTCCAGATTCACCATATCGAGCGAGGTATGACCAAATCCGCGGCCGAACGCGTTATCGAAAAACAGCACATTCAGCAGCACCCATATGTAGTACAGAAACAGCGCCAGCATGTACAGCCGCCGCCGTATCGGACGCGTATTGTCCGGCACGCCGCAGAACAGCGCAGCACGCAAAAGTACCGCAAAAATCGCTGCAAACACGAATTTCTGCTCGGGTGCAACGGTGATTCCGGGTGCTAACTCATAATAGATGTTGAAGCACAGAAATACCGCTGTCAGCAGTACCGCTATGCCGCGAATTAAATTCTTCAAAAGGAGATTCTCCTTTGTGTTGGAATATCATAGGGCGGGAGTACCCGCCCTATGTCAAAAATTCTGTTACAGGCTCTCCGCTTCCCTGAGCCACAGCGCGGACACTGCGTCCGACGGCATACGCCAGTCGCCGCGCGGCGAAAGCGTTACGGTACCGACCTTCGGGCCGTCCGGCAGGCAGGAGCGCTTGAACTGCTGCGTAAAGAAGCGGCGCATAAAGGTCGTCAGCCACTTCTTGATGGTCGCGTCATCGTACACGCCCTCGAAGGTCTTGTGTGCGGCACGGAAGATCTTGCGCGGCGGATAGCCGAAACGCAGCATGTAATACAGGAAAAAGTCGTGCAGCTCGTACGGACCGACCAGATCCTCGGTCTTCTGGCTGATTTCGCCGTCCTTAGGCGGCAGCAGCTCGGGTGATACCGGGGTATCGAGCACATCCTGCAGCACGTCGGACAGCTCACCGAGGGTGCGGTCTGCCTCGTAAGCGACAAGGTAGCGCACCAGCGTTTTCGGGATAGAGCCGTTCACGCCGTACATACTCATATGGTCGCCGTTGTAGGTCGCCCAGCCGAGCGCCAGCTCGGACAGGTCGCCCGTACCGACAACCATGCCGCCGTTCTTGTTGGCGAGGTTCATCAGTACCAGCGTGCGCATGCGCGCCTGACCGTTCTCAAAGGTGACAGACAGATCGTCCTTGGACTGGCCGATATCCATGAAATGCTGATCGACCGCCGCCTTGATGTCCACGGTCTCGAGCGTAACGCCGTAGGCTTCCGCCAGCTTTTCTGCGTTGCCCTTGGTACGGGCGGTTGTGCCGAAGCACGGCATGGTGACAGCCAGAATGCCCTTGCGGTCGAGTTCGAGCATATCAAACGCATGTACGAGCACGATGAGCGCGAGTGTGGAATCCAGTCCGCCGGACAGGCCGACGACCGCCGTTTTCGCGTGCGTATGGCGCAGACGGGTCGCCAGACCGGTGGCCTGAAGCGTGAGAATCTCCTCGCAGCGCTCGTCGCGGAGCGCCTTGTTCGCCGGAACGAATGGCGTGCGCGGGAAGGTCCGGTCAACAAGGTCGTTCTCCACCGGCTCGAGCGAGAACGAGAACACGCTGCCCTCGATAGACTCGAATGTGTTCATGCGCTGACGCTCGTGCGCCAGACGCTGGAGGTCGATATCCGCGTAAATGATGCCCTGCGAGAACATCTTGCTCTCAGCCAGCAGCGCGCCGTTCTCGGCGATCAAATCGTGACCCGCAAAAACGAGGTCCTGCGTGGACTCACCGAAGCCGGCGTCCGCATACAGGTACGCGCACAGCAGTCGTCCGGACTGCTGACGAACAAGGTCGCGGCGATAGCCCGCCTTGCCGATGATCTCATCCGATGCGGACAGGTTGACGATAATGTGCGCGCCCATCTGCGCCAGCGTAGTAGACGGCGGATTCGGCACCCACAGATCCTCGCAGATTTCCACGCCGAAGGTGAACAGCGGCTGCTCGTCGCACTGGAAGATCGTGTCCGTCACCAGCGGCACACAGACGGTTTCGCCGTCTGCATTCTTGATGTCCACGCTCTCCATTCCGCCGGACAGGGTGTCCGCAGACACGAAATGGCGCTGCTCGTAGAACTCCGAGTAGTTCGGGATGTGGGTTTTCGGCACAAACGCCAGCACATCACCGGCGTTTACGACAGCAGCCATATTGTACAGCTTACCGCGCACGCGCAGCGGCAGACCGACTACGATGACAGCCGCAAGCTCTGCGGTCTCGCGGCAGACCGTGTTCAGCGCCTGCATCGCGCCCTCGAGCAGTGTTTCCTGCAGGAACAGGTCGCCGCAGGTATAGCCGGTCAGGCACAGCTCGGGGAATGTGATGAGCTTCGCGCCTTTGGCAGCGGCCTCCTTCGCCAGCTTTACGATCTCAGAGGTATTATATGCACAATCCGCAACGTGCAGATCAGGCGTTGCCGCGGCAATTTTGATAAATCCATCTCGCATCGGTGATGCTCCTTCCAGTGGAATAGTCCAGATAGAGTTAGTATACCTCTTTTTGTACCTTTGTGCAAGAGCGGCTGTACCAGACATAGATATAAAACGCGTGCCTATCGTTTGAACCGGCGGGCTGAGGGCAGCCCGCCGTATGACCCATCTGCACATTGTGTATCCGCCTGGGCGAGCAATGCTCGCCTATGCAACGTTGAATCACACGAGTCTTGGGCGCACACTGTGCGTCCCTACGATATAACCTCTGCAAACCATACACAATCTGTCCTGCAAAATGACGAAATGGAGAATGAAATGATTTCATTCTCCATTTTCAATTACTTACCGATCCACAACCGGAATCTCAGACTCATCCTTTTCATCCAGATGCTTCAGATAATGCTTTGTCTCTGCCGCGATCACGCCGGAGAGCAGCAGCACAGCGATCAGGTTCGGGATGGCCATGAATGCATTCAGCACGTCCGCAATAGTCCACACAAGGTCGAGCGCAAGCACGGGTGCGCACACAACGACCGCGATAAACAGCACCTTATACGGCAGAATTGCCTTTTTACCGAGCAGATACTCAGCTGCACGCTCGCCGTAGTACGACCATCCGAGGATGGTGGAGTACGCGAACGTAATGATGCTGACCATCAAAATCAGCGGACCGATATACGGAATCTGTGCGAATGCCGCCGTGGTCATCTGACCGCCGTTTGCCATGTTTTCCACGCTGACCGCCGGATTTTTCATCATCGAGGAGATGAGCACCAGACCGGTCATCAGGCACACGACAACCGTCGTCCAGAAGGTGCCGGTCGCGGAAACGAGCGCCTGCCGCACCGGATTGCGCGTCTGTGCCGCGCTGGCAACCAGCGGCGCCGAACCCATGCCGGACTCATTCGAGAACAAGCCGCGTGCCACGCCGTACTGCAGAGCCAGACGGATGCCGCCGCCGACCAGTCCGCCGGTCACCGCGCCCGGCTTGAACGCCAGCACGAAAATGGCCTTGAGAGCCGGCAGCAAAAAATCGTAGTTGGCGCATAGAATAACGATGCAGCCGACCACATAGAACAGCGCCATCAGCGGCACCAGTTTTTCGCACACAACTGCAATGGATTCAATGCCGCCAATAATGATAATCGCGGTGATAATGCCGAAAATAATGCCGATTGCGATACGCGGCAGGCTGATGGGAAGGTTGGTCTCCAGCACCTCGGCAATGGCGTTGATCTGCGTGCCGCAGCCGATGCCGAACGAGGCGAGCATAGCGAACAGCGCAAACAGCACCGCCATCACCTTGCCGAACTTCTTCCACTTGAGGCCGCGCTCAAGCGCGTACATCGCACCGCCCATCATGCGGCCGTCCGCGGTCTGCACACGGTACTTGACCGCGATCAGGCTCTCCGCGTACTTTGTGGCAATGCCGAACACGCCGGTCAGCCAGCACCACAGCACAGCACCCGGTCCGCCGAGATAGATGGCCGTGCCGACACCAATGATGTTACCCGTGCCGATGGTCGATGCGAGTGCAGTCGTCAGCGCCTGAAACTGACTGACGTCACCCGGCGAATCCGGGTCCTTTGTCACCGACAGGCGGATGCCGGTTAAGGTCTTGCGCTGGATGAAGCCCGTGCGGAACGTCATAAAAATATGCGTACCGCACAGCAGCACCAGCATGGGCAGCCCCCAGATCCCGCTGTCGATTTTGTTCATTAACGCAGCAAATACTTCCATGTATCCGATTCCTTCCTCACTTTTCTTCTCTTTCGGACAAGAGAAGGCGCTTACCCCCATTTTGTTCGGATAAGCGTCGTAGACCTATATTATATCGAATTTTCCGAAAATATGCAAGCATATTCGTGCATATTCGACACTTTTTCGGCATTTGACGCGATATTGCGCGTTCTCCTATCGTATGCTATAATCGTATCGAATTAAAAACTATCGAGGTGTTCCCTATGAACTCTGTGAATTATAAGCGGCTGGAAAAGAGCCTGACCGATGTCATTCAGGAGGCACAAATCAAGATTGGCTACGACCACCACCCGATCACGCTGTATTATCCCACGGAATCCGTGGCGCGTTTGCTCGGCACACCGGAGGAGGACGCGGACAGCACTGAGCGTGCGCTCGCTTCCCTTTCCGCGCACACCGCCGACACACTTGGCGCAATCCAAGTCACCCGCGATGACAAGCGCTTCTGCTTCCATATTTCCGCAGAAGGCACACAGTATGTACATGAACAGCTGCCGGAACCCGCGTTTCTGCGTGCATTTCTGCAGGTAATGCGCGGTCTAACGGTCAGCTTTGACGATATTCTTGCGGTGTTCCATCAGTTTTCCGACAAGGTACACTGTGAGAAGCTCGAGGGCAACGAGGAGTTTGACTACCTCGTGTACTTCGAGGACGGCACACCGGACAGCTACCGCTACTGCATCAAGCTGGATGATGACGGTGATGCCGTCTATCATCGCTTTACGCCAGAGGATTATGCGGCGTTTGGCTTCTAAACCTCACGCAGACATGAAGAAAGGACGCTCCTTGAGCGTCCTTTCTGTTTTGCGGTTTTACTGAGCGGACTCGGTAGTAGCCGTCTGCGCCTCGTCAGTCGCGGTCTGGCTGTCGGTCGAGGTCTGGTCTTCGCTCTGCGCGTCCTCAGTCTGCGCATTGCCGTCATCATCCGATGTATTGCTGTTCAGAACAGTCTGCACGTCAGCCGGCAGATAGTCCTTGGTGTTATCATAGGTGATCTCGTCGTAAGCATCGGTGGTCTGGATGTCAGCCTCGTCGATCCACTGCTGCATCATCTCGTCGATCGAGCCGGCAGTTCCCTTTTCGGAAGCAACTGCTGCGATGATCGCGTCGCGCATATTCTCGAACTCATCCTGATTCAGCTCGCAGCGCTTGATGATGTGGTAGCCGTACTTGCTCTTAACCAGGCCGGAAACTTCGCCTTCCTGCAGCGCCTTGGCAGCGTTGTAGAACTCGTCTACCATTTGACCCTCGGTGAAGGTATAGCCCTTGGCATACTGTGCTTCGCCTGCATCCTCGTTCTTCTCGGTCAGCAGCGCGTCAAAGTCCTCGCCGTTGTTCAGACGATCCAGAACCGCCTGTGCTTCCTTCTTCGCTTCCTCATCGGTGCGGGTGGTCTCGCCGGTGGACGGATTCGTAGTCAGAATGAGGATGTGCTTTGCAGTGATGTAGTTGTCATCGAAATACTTCTGCAGCTCGTCATCACTCGGAACATTTACGCCGTTCTCACCGAAGTAGTAATCCTTCAGCACCTGTGCGCATGCGCTGACATACTGGTAGTTATTGTAGTTATCCATGTCAAAGCCGATCGAAGCCAGACGCTGCAGATAAGCGTCCTCGCCGCCGAGCTGCTCCGCATTCTGCTTGTTTGCCATAACAATGTTCTTCTTCTGGCTGTACGACAGGGACAGACCCAGCTCATCCATCTTCTGCTTAACGATATGGATCAGAGCGACCTGCTGCTTTGCGGACTCCTTTGCGGCATCGCCGAATGTAGATGCCATATTCTTCTCAGAGAGACCGTACATAGAGTACATCTGCTGATAATTGATGATCTGGCTCATCATATAGCTTGCATACTCATCTGCGTGGATTTCCTCACCGTTGACCGTCATAACGACCGGTGCATCGCTTTTCAGCTCCTGATAATCCACCACAAAGGTGGATGCGCCGTATGCAGTTGCGCTCATAACGACAGCCAGCATAACGACCAGCGCAACGATGCGCTGCACTAACTTGCTCATATTACTATGCTCCCTTTTCTGTATTTTACGAACGCTATCAGTATAACACTATTTCGGAACAGGCACAAGCGAAAACACAGAAACATCACAAATTTCGCTGCCCGCTGGGGACGGCGTACCACGCCGCGGGGGCAAAAGGGTAGACACCTGCGGTTTCTACCCTCTTGACTCCCGTTTCCCTTTGTTTCTTAACCCGGCGCAGACCGGAGACCGGCGACCGC
Source organism: Butyricicoccus sp. AF18-9LB (assembly GCF_027684505.1). Lineage (NCBI taxonomy): Bacteria > Bacillati > Bacillota > Clostridia > Eubacteriales > Butyricicoccaceae > Butyricicoccus > Butyricicoccus sp. AF18-9LB. Next base: position 52,833 of record NZ_JAQCWA010000002.1, on the reverse strand, counting down.
TTCGAGAAGGAGAACGGCAGTCGGGTTACTCTTGCGTATCTTTCGTGAAATATTCGCGGTTCACAGATAGCTTACTGCTACACAGGCGGTTTACTCTCCGCAGGCGCGACACGAGGTGAATTGCCCGAAAGGCAAGAGAAGGTCCCCTGGGGGATACCCGTGTCGCGCAACTCATTGGCCTGGCAGCTACAGACAGCACCTGCGAATTTCATCTGATGATAAATGTTATACCGTAGGGTGCGCCGACTCGGCGCACCTTTTCTAACGAAAAAACACCCGTAAAATGCAAAAATGGAGAATGAAAACCATCTGGTCAATTCTCCATTTTCCATTCTCAATTACTGCAAACAAAAAGAGAACCGCTTCCGCGGTTCTCTTTGTTCATTTCGCGTCAAACCCTTGACAGATAACCTCAAACAGCGCATTGATACGCTCATAGCGTCCCTTGAGGTACAGCCAGCCGAACAGCGCCTCGAGTGCGGTCGCGTAGGCATACTCTGCCACGGAGGCCGACTTCGGCACGGATTTCGGCTTTGCGTTGCGTCCGTGACGCAGAACGGTCTGCTCGTCTTCATCGAGCATAGGCTGAATGCGCTTTACCGCTTCCGCCTGCGCGGACGCACGAACGAGCTGGATCGTACGGCTGTGCAGGTTTTTCGCGGTCTGAGTGCCGCCGCACGCCAGATGCGTGCGCACGAGTATCTCATAAACAGCGTCGCCCACATGGGCGAGTGCAAGACTCGTCATGCGGGCGATCGCAGCGTCATCCAGCACAGGGTGCAGATGATCGGTCATTACTTGTCCTCAGCAGCCTTTGCTTCAGCGGCCTGCTTTGCAGCCTCAGCCTTAGCCTTGGCAGCAGCAGCCTGCTTAGCCTGCATTTCCTTGAACTTGGCCTTCTCTTCCTCGGTCGGAACCGGCTCGATGCAGCCCTTCGGGCAAACCTTGGTGCACATCTTGCAGTTCTTGCACTTGTCGTAGTCGATCTTGGCAACGCCGTCTACTACGTGAATTGCATCGAACTTACAGGTCTTCTCGCACATCTTACAGCCGATACAGCCATTGGAGCAAACCTTCATAACCTCCGGGCCCTTGTCCTTGTTCACGCAGTTAACGTGAACCTTCTTGACCTCGGATACCAGGTTAATGATCTTCTTCGGGCAGGTGGAAACACACTTGCCGCAGGCAACACACTTGTCGGTATCAACCTTTGCAACGCCGTCCACGATGTGGATTGCGTCAAACGCACAGGCCTTTACGCAGGAGCCGAGGCCCATGCAGCCAAAGGAGCAAGCCTTCGGGCCGCTTGCTACACGCATTGCAGCGTTGCAGTCCTGCAGACCCTCGTAGTTTGCCTTGTCCTTTGCGTTGCAGCCGCCGTTGCAGTAAACGTGTGCAACCTGACGGTCGCCGGCAGCAACCTCAACGCCGAGTACCTTTGCGACCTTCTCAGCCGCAGCAGCACCGCCGACCGGGCAGCCGTTTACCGGCGCACGGCCCTCTACGATTGCAGCAGCCAGACCATCACAGCCCGGAAAACCGCAGCCGCCGCAGTTAGCGCCCGGCAGGCACTCGCGTACCAGCGGGATGCGCTCGTCAACCTCTACAGCGAAAACCTTAGCGGCAACGCCGAGCAGGATTGCGAAAACGATACCCATGATGAACAGTACCGCTACCGCGTAAATAACATTTTGCATATCCATTTCTTGTGTCCTCCCTTACCAAATCGACAGGCCGGAGAAGCCCATGAAGGACATAGCCAGCAGCGCTGCTGCAACCAGCGAGATCGGGAAGCCTTCAAAGCACTTCGGGCACTTGGAAGTAGCGTCCAGACGCTCACGGATGGAAGCGAACAGCACGATTGCCAGCGTGTAGCCGACACCGGCTGCAACGCCGTATACCAGAGAGCCGATGAAAGAATAGCTGTTGGAAATGTTGGTCTTAGCAGCACCGAGCACCGCACAGTTGGTGGTGATCAGCGGCAGGAAGATACCGAGCGCAGAGTACAGCGACGGCATAGCCTTCTTCATGAACATCTCGACGAACTGAACCAGCGTTGCAATTACGAGAATGAACGCGATGGTCTGCATGTAGCCCAGACCCAGGGGTTCGAGAATGAAGTACTGTACAGCCCAGGATGCTGCGGAAGCGATCGCCATAACGAAGATAACCGCCATGCCCATGCCGAGCGCGGTGTCGGTCTTCTTGGATACGCCGAAGAACGAGCAGCAGCCGAGGAACTGAACGAGAATGTAGTTGTTGACCAGGATTGCCGCGATTGCGAGCGACAGGATATCGGTCAAACCCATAGAGGCAGGTAAATTAAACACTTACTTGTCCTCCTTTCGAGCCATGATCTTCTGGATCGCAGCCAGGATGAAGCCCATCATGAGGAAGCCGCCGGCCGGCAGGATCATCATGACCATCGGGTTGGAGTTGAAGAACGGAACTGCGATGCCGTTAACGCCGTTAACGTAACCGGACAGGATGGTGCCTGCGCCGAGCAGCTCACGGAAGAAGCCCATGAGTACCAGAGCGAAGGTGAAGCCCAGACCCATTACAACACCGTCGAGTGCGGACGGCAGAACCTTGTTCTTGGAAGCATACGCCTCGGCACGGCCGAGGATGATGCAGTTTACTACGATCAGCGGCAGGAACAGACCAAGGGACGATGCCAGCGACGGCAGGAATGCCTGCATGGACAGGTCGATCATGGTTACGAAGGTTGCGATGATCGTGATAAATGCTGCGATGCGGATCTTATCCGGGATAATTCTGCGCATCGCGGAAATAACGATATTGGAGCAGATGAGAACGACGGTAGCCGCCGCGCCCATGCCAATCGCATTCTGCAGAGAAGTAGTGGTTGCCAGCGTCGGGCAAAGACCGATCGTCTGCATGAAAACCGGGTTATCGAGGATAACGCCCGATTTCAGCTGTTCAGAAAATTTCATTTGGCTTTTCCTCCTTAACCCAGAGTAGCGACATATGCTGCCGCAGTATTAACGCCGTCGGTTACAGCACGGGAGGTGATGGTAGCGCCGGTGATCGCATTGATCGTGCCGCCGTCCTTGGTCACCTTGAGCTGACCGTCAGCAGTCTGACCTGCAAACTGGGTGATCCAGTTCGGGTCTGCCTGGCTCTTCGCACCGAGGCCCGGGGTCTCAGCGTGAGAGGTTACCTTTGCGCCTGCAACGGTGCCGTCCGCGTTGATGCCGACGATCATCGTCAGGTTGCCGCCGAAGCCCTTCGGCTCTACCTGTACGCAGTAGCCGATCTCTTCGCCGTCCTTGGTTGCCTTGTAAACGCCGTCGATCTGAGCAGCGGTACGGCCTGCCGGCAGGGTTACGCCAGCGGCTGCAACGTCCTCAGCGGACAGTGCGGTGTCGAGATCCTCGAAATCAGCGTCCGGGATGATCTCTGCCATTGCTGCGTTGCGGGTTTCGATACCGTTCTGGGTGATCTTATCCGCGGTTACACCGTTGATAACGCCCAGCAGCAGTGCACAGATGAACGTGATGAGGCCCAGTACGACGACAAGCTGTACGATGCCGCCTTCCTTTTTGCTGTTATCCATGATTTACTGCGCCTCCTTCTTAGCCTTGTCAAGCTGATAGCCGAACTTGCGCGGATGGGTCTTCTTGTCGATTGCCCAAACCAGCGTGTTCATGATCAGGATGGAGTAGGATACGCCCTCCGGCAGACCGCCGAAGTAGCGGATGAATACCGTCAGCAGACCGCAGCCAATGCCGAAGATAATCTGGCCCTTCGGGGTAACCGGGCTGGTAACGTAGTCGGTAGCCATGAAGATCGCGCCGAGCATCAGGCCGCCGGACAGTACCTGGCTGAGCATCCACTGTACGCGGGAAACATCGCCGGACAGCGGGAACAGGAAGGTGATGACAGCAACAGTAAGGATGTAAGCTGCCGGAATGTTGATGGTGATAACCTTGCGCCACAGCAGGTAAACGCCGCCTGCCAGCAGAGCCAGCGCGGAGGTCTCACCGATAACGCCGCCGGTCTGGCCGAGCAGCATCTCCAGCAGGCCGGTGTCAGCCGGTACAGCACCGGTCTTGAGGGTAGCCAGCGGAGTTGCGGTGGAAATCGCATCGGTAACGGTTACGTTGCCGAACAGCGGCAGGTTTGCATGCGGAGCAGTCCAGGTGGTCATGAAACCGGCCCAGGATGCCATCATGAACGCACGGGCACCGAGTGCCGGGTTCATAAAGTTCTTGCCGATACCGCCGAACAGCATCTTAACAACGATGATGCCGAACAGAGCACCGAAAGCGCTCAGCCACAGCGGAGCTGCAACCGGAATGTTGAATGCGATAAGTACGCCCGTAACCAGGCAGGACAGGTCGCCTACGGTGTTCGGGTGATGAACGATTTTGTTGTAAATGGTCTCAAACACAAGGCTTGCCACCATTGCAATAACAACATGGATCAGCGCACGAGCGCCGAAGGTGTAAACAGCAACCGCCAGTGCCGGAACAAGTGCGATGAGCACATCGAGCATAAGGCTCCGGGTGTCATCATCCGCCTTGATATGCGGCGAGGAGGTTACGACTACTTTGCTAAGATCATAAGCCATTTTCGTTTTCCTCCTTACTTGTTCTCTGCGGGCTTTTCAGCCTCTGCCTTTGCAGCAGCCTCCGCCTCGGCCTTTTTCTTCTCAGCCTCAGCCTTGGCGCGCTCTGCAGCACGCTTAGCCTGGATCTTGCCCTTGGTCAGACGGAACTGTGCAACCAGCGGGATACGAGCCGGGCAGACATAAGCGCAGGAGCCGCACTCGATGCAGTCCATCATGCCGCAGTCAACGGCGTTGTCCAGATCCTCCTGCTTGCCGTATACATTCATGTAGATCGGCAGGAGGTGCATCGGGCAGGCGTTGATGCACTTGCCGCAGCGGATACACTGGGGATCCTTAACGCGCTTATCCTCATTGCCTGCAAAGGCGAGGAATGCGTTGGTGCCCTTGACAACCGGGGCATCCAGAGAGAACTGGGCATTGCCCATCATCGGGCCGCCGGCAAGGAGCTTGTTCGGAGCTTCCTTGAAGCCGCCGCAGGCATCGATCAGCTTTTCGATCGGGGTGCCGATGCGTGCTTCGAGGTTCTTCGGCTCAGCAACAGCGGAACCGGAGATGGTAACGATACGGCGGATGACCGGCATACCGGTGGTGAAGCGGCGGTAAACCGCACCTGCGGTATCTACGTTGAATACCGCGCAGCCGGCGTCTGCCGGCAGCTTGCCGGACGGAACTTCACGGCCGGTGCAGGCATTGATCAGCTGCTTCTCAGCGCCCTGCGGGTACTTGCAGGTCAGCGGATACAGCTTGAGGCGGGAATCGTCCGCGATCAGCTCCTCGATCTTGGCGAAGGTGTCCTTCTTGTTTTCCTCGATTGCAATAATCGCGGTCTGTACGCCCATGATGTCGGCCAGCATCTTCAGGCCGCCGATGGTCTCTTCCGGACGCTCGAGCAGCAGGCGATGGTCGGACGTGATGTACGGCTCACACTCTGCAGCGTTGATGATGACCGTGTCGCACTTGCCGATACCGGACTGGATCTTGACATGGGTCGGGAAGGTTGCACCGCCATGGCCGACAATACCGGCAGAACGGATGCACTCGATACGCTCCTCATTGCTCATGGAAGCGAAGTCGTAGGGATGCACGGACTCGTGCTTGCGGTCCTCGCCATCATTTTCAATTACGATGGACAGAACCTTGCTGCCGTTCGGATGCAGGCGAGGCTCGATTGCCTTTACCTTACCGGAAACGGTAGCATGGACAGGAGCGCTGACAAAGCCGCCGGCTTCCGCGATAGGCTGTCCCAGGTCCACGGTGTCGCCAACCGAAACGATCGGCTTTGCCGGTGCGCCGATGTGCATGGAAACCGGCAGGATTACCTCATCGGGCAATGCCAGCTTCTCGATCGGCTTGGTGTTTGTCGCGGATTTATAGCCCGGGTCTGCGTGAGTACCCGGGTGTATGCCGCCACGGAACGAATACGCCATTTCTTTCACCTCTCTAATATTTTGCGCAAGAAGAACCGGACGCGCGCCCGGCTTCCTCTTCTTCAGAAATTGGCTGGCTATGCGTGAAGCATAGCCTTACAGTATAGATTATACTGGTTTTTGTACAGTATTGGCAAGACCAAAAGCAAAAAAAAATCGAATAAAATACAGGGAAACTTTGTACATCTTGTTAAGTCTATCATTTTTATCCGCTTTTTCTTTGTGAATAACGCTCGGGTTCGGTCAGTTTAGACGGATGCAGGTATTCCCTTTCCGGCTTGCATTTTTCGCAAAACCGGCTGAAATGCGCGCAAAATGCGAAGTTTTGCCTCCTGCCTTTTGTGCACATTTTTCGTATACCGCTATTGACTTTCCCTTTCTTCGGTTATAATATGAATACATGAACATATGAGCAATCGTTCATATGTTATCGACTATCACCGACAGGAGGCGATCCAAAATGGCAGACGAACACAAGCATGAGGATACCTTATTAAATGAAGAAGTGCATGAGCACGAACATCATCATCACGAACACGATGAAGATGAATGCGACTGCGGCTGCGGGCATCATCACCACCACGATGAGGACGAACATGAGCACCACCATCATCATGACGGCGATGACTGCGACTGCGGCTGCGGTCATCATCACCATCACGACGAGGATGAACATGAGCATCACCATCATCATGACGACGATGACTGCGACTGCGGACACCATCACCACCATGATGAGGACGAGGAGCACGAGCACCACCATCATCATGACGATGACTGCGACTGCGGACATCATCATCACCACGATGAGGACGAGGAGCACGAGCACCACCACCATCATGACGATGACTGCGACTGCGGCTGCGGACACCATCACCACCACGATGAGGACGAGGAGCACGAGCATCACCATCACGAGCACGCCGCCGGCGCGCACAGCGTCAAGCGCGTGTACACGCTGCAGAATGTCGGCTGCGCACACTGCGCGGCAAAAATGGAGCAGCGCATCAGCGAACTCGAGGGCGTGGAGGACTGCGTTCTCGTATTTGAGACCAAGCAGCTGCGCGTAACCGGCGAAAATCCGGATGCGCTCTTGCCTGAAATCCGCAAAATCTGCTCCGGCATTGAGAGTGAAGCCAAGGTCATCGCACCCAAGCCCAAGCACTACGGCAAGGACGGTCAGCGCGTTTACACGCTCGAAAACCTCGGCTGTGCGCACTGTGCCGCGAAAATGCAGCACCAGATCAGCCAGCTCGACGGTATCGATGACTGCGTACTGGTTTATGAGACCAAGCAGCTACGTATCAAGGGTGACAATCCTGATGCACTGCTCCCCGAAATCCGCAAAATCTGCTCAAATATCGAGAGTGACGTCAAGGTAATCGCTCCCGAGGAGGAAAAGGAAGAGAGCAGCAGCCATCCGCTTGCTGAAATGCTCATCGGTGCAGCGCTGTTCGTTGCCGGTCTGCTCATTCCGGTCATGGCTGTCAAGCTGGTGCTGCTCATCGCGGCTTACCTGCTGCTCGGCCGCCATGTCCTGCTGACGGCTGTCAAGAACATCGGCCGCGGTCAGGTATTTGACGAAAACTTCCTGATGGCCGTTGCAACCATCGGCGCATGGGCGGTCGGCTCGTTCGACGAGGCCGTCGGCGTTATGCTGTTCTACCGTGTCGGCGAATACTTTGAGGACCGTGCGGTTGACCGTTCGCGCAAGCAGATCATGGACGCGATCGACCTGCGTCCCGAGACGGTAAATCTGGTCAAGGACAACGGCGAAATCGAGGTTATTCCGGCCGAGGACGCACAGGAGGGCGACATTGTTCTGGTACGCCCGGGCGACCGCGTTCCGCTGGACGGCGAGGTTGTCGAAGGCGAAAGCCGTCTGGATACCTCGGCTGTTACCGGTGAGCCGGTTCCGGTTCGTGTCGCTGCCGGCGACAAGGCAACCTCCGGCTGTGTCAACACTGACGGCGCGATCAAGCTGCGCGTCACCCACATTCTCGCTGAAAGCATGGTACAGCGCATTCTCGACAGCGTGGAGAACGCAGCGGCCCGCAAGCCGAAGATCGACCGCTTTATCACCCGTTTTTCCCGCGTTTACACCCCGGCAGTTGTTGCAATTGCCCTGCTGACCGCCATTATCCCGAGCCTTGTTACCGGCGAGTGGCACAAGTGGGTCTACACCGCGATGACCTTCCTTGTAATTTCCTGCCCGTGCGCACTGGTGCTCAGCGTACCGCTGACCTACTTCTCCGGCATCGGCGCAGGCTCCAGGCGCGGTATCCTGTTCAAGGGCGGCGCTTCTCTGGAAGCACTGAATAACGTTAAAACCATTGTTATGGATAAGACCGGCACCATCACCAAGGGCAACTTTGTGGTACAGAAGGTCGTTCCGGCGCAGGGCGTTCCGCTCGATGAGAATGAGCTTCTGTGGCTGGCTGCCGCCTGCGAGGGCGCTTCCACCCACCCGATCGCCAAGTCCATCATCAACTCCTACGAGGAGCGCAAAGCGTCCGCGGCAAAGGCCGGCGACTTTTCTCTTGTTGCCGTTGGTGCAACGGTTGAGAACATCCGCGAGCAGGCCGGCGAAGGCATTTCCGCCGAGCTGGAAGGCAAAACTATACTCTGCGGCAACGTAAAACTGATGGAACGCAATAATATCGACCTTTCCGGCTACCACGGCACCCCGGGCAGCACGGAAGTGCTGCTGGCGATGGACGGTCACTTCCTCGGTCATGTTGACATTGCCGATACCATTAAGGCAGATGCCAAATCCGCAATCAGCCGCATGAAGGCTCAGGGACTCACCACCGCCATGCTGACCGGTGACGGTCAGGCCAGTGCGGACGCGGTTGCACAGGAAGTCGGCATTGACGAAGTGCGTGCCCGCCTGCTCCCGCAGGATAAGCTTTCGGCGCTGACCGATATCCGCGAGAAGCGCGGTGCGGTTATGTTCGTCGGTGACGGCATCAACGATGCTCCCGTACTCGCCGGTGCAGATGTCGGCGCGGCAATGGGCAGCGGCGCAGACGCGGCAATCGAGGCTGCAGACGTGGTGTTCATGAACGCCGACCTGGCCTCCATCCCGATCTCGGTCAAGATCGCCCGCAAGGCGAATATCGTCTCCAAGGAGAACATCGTGTTTGCACTCGCGATCAAGATTCTTATTATGCTCCTCGGCCTGTTCGGCATCGCATCCATGTGGCTGGCCGTATTCGCTGATACCGGCGTGGCTATGCTGTGCGTGCTCAATTCGATCCGCATGCTGTATATGAAGACCGAATAACACATACTCTTTGCACCTCTTATATAGAAAGGCTCCCGTTCCGGTTGGAACGGGAGTCTTTTGTATACCATATAGTCTGTGCTGATACGCAGGGTTTTCGCCTGAGAGGCGAACGGCAAACCACCGTCTACACCCGGCAAACAAACTCATTTGTGGAAAACATACTCTTTTCTGAAAGTCCTCGGCGCCATACCCACCGCCTTGGAAAACTGCGCATTGAAATGACTCGGGTTGTCATACCCCACCTGCGATGCAATCCGCGTTACCGGCAAATCAGTTGTGATGAGCAGCGTCTGCGCTTCGCCAATCCTGCGGCGCAGAACATACTGCAGCGGCGAATATCCGGTCACTTCCTTGCAGATATGCGCCAGATAGTACGGACTGACATGCAGCACATCCGCCATCTGCTGCAGAGAAAATTCGTCCGCAAAATGCTTGTCGATGTAGTCCTTGATGCGCTGTGCAAAGGCGTTGCCGCTGTGCGTGCTGCCCTCGGCTGCGGTCGCGCGGAACTGCTGCACGAGCGTCAGGATCGCAAGCAGAAGATGATGCGCACCGTCGTCGTTGCCCTCGGTCAGCTCATCGTAAAGCACGTCGTACAGATGCTCCAGCCGCACGGTCTGCGGCTCGGTCAGGCGGCACACCGGACACGAATCCTCCGCGATCAGCGTATTTTCGCGCAGTCCGGGCACAGCCAGTCCGCCAAGCGCCAGACTCGAGGTTGCCACCGGACGATCCGGTCCGGACGGCTCATCGTGCACGACGCGGCTGTTGAAGATGAACAGATCGCCGCGGCGTGCCTCATACGGCGTGCCGCCGACAAAATAGCGGCTCTCGCCGCCTCGCACGAGTACAATTTCCACTAAATCGTCATGCGCGTGCATAACACGCGGATGCGCCGACGCCTTCTCATCTGTGCGGCTGACCGAAAACAGACGCGGCATCTGCGTCAGGCCGAATGGCGCTTCATATTCCTTTTTCACAAAGCATTGAATCATAAAAACGCTCCTTTTCCCTCAATTCCGCGGCAAAAGCGCCTTTCTGCGGTGGAAATAGTATCCGCGAAAAAACAGCCGGTCGGAATAGCAATCCGGATACCGACCTCACCGACCGGCCCTGCCAGCGCAAACCAGATCAAACCTTTGGCGATACTGCCTTTTGTCAGATCGCGGTACATATAATCAGATAAACTTATTATAGCGCTCCTGCGATGAAAACTCAATGCAGCGCTTCGCCCGCTGCGGTCCGGCAGGGCTGCGGATAACAGAAAGCCTGCCACCTATGGTGACAGGCTTTCTCTATGCTGATTTTATCGAATCGGCAGCATCTTGCCGGTCTCGAAGGATTCCTTGCAGCGGTAAGCAGCCTCGGAAACGGCGGTGCCGTCATAAACGGTGAGGTCAGCCGGCTTGGTGTTGTCGCGGACATGGCCGGTGAAGGCAACCATCTCGGCTACGAAAGCCTCGTGCCAGCGGCTCATGAAGTCCGGATAATACTCCTCGCGGGAGCCGTGCTCGTCCACGATATTCAGCAGGTTCTTTGCGCCAACGTTTGCAATGCGCAGCGTGCCGTGGGTGCCGATAATCTCGGTCTCGACATTGCAGCCTGCGGCATGGGTGCGGTTGGTGAACATGAAGCCCATTGCGCCGTTCTCCATCTGGATGGTAGCAGCTGCGTTGTCCGCATCGTTCAGCTCCTTGTACAGGTCGAACTCGAATACGCCGCCGATTGCCCATACATTCTTGACATCCGAGCCGGTGAACCAGCGGATGAGGTCGATATCATGTACGCACATATCGAGGTACTGACCGCCGGAGTGCGGTGCAAACTTGAGGGTAGACTCGATGGTGGAACGCGGGTCCTGCGTGTAGGAGCGAACCAGAACAACCTTGCCGATATCGCCGTTGTCAATCTTGCGCTTTGCCTCGGCGTAGGACTTGTCAAAGCGGCGCATGAAGCCAAGCTGGAAAATCAGGTCAGGATGTGCCTCGATGACCTTCTCGGCAGCCTTGCACTGTGCAACATCCGTGCCGAGCGGCTTCTCGCAGAACACGTGCTTACCGTGGTTCATGGCAATTTCAATCTGCTGGCAGTGCAGGAAGGACGGGGAAACGATAACGATCGCGTCCAGCTCCGGATTCTTGCACATTTCCTCAAAATCGGTGTAAGTATTCGGCACGCCGAGCTCTGCCGCAACTTCCTTTACGCGGTTTGCATCTACGTCGCAGATGGCTGCCAGTTCGCAGCCCGGAACCTGCGTTGCAAGGTTCTTCGCGTGCTCATAACCCAGACGACCCAGACCTACCGAACCAACCTTAACAGTTTTCATGGTATATTCTCTCCTTTTTTATATGTAACTCTCTCTCTTACGCGGCGGTTTTGCCGCTCTCCATTTGATGATTCTATTGTAGCGTTTCGGGGGCTGAAAAAACAGAGCATTCTTGCGAAAAGAACGCCCCTATTTGCGGGATATGAGCGGGTCTCTCGGGCAAACTTTCAAATTCTTGCGGTCGATGTAAAAAGGCAGACCCGACAGTCTGCCTTTACGCTTACGTTCTCAGCTGACATGAATGACGGCCACCGGACAGCCGCCTGCGGCCTCCTGCGCGCCCGCCTGCTCCTCTGCGGTTTCCGGCTGATGATGGACTTCGGCAAGGCTGTCCTCCGCAATGCGGAACACGGAAGGACAGGTTCCTTCACACAGGCCGCAGGAAATACAGCCGCCTCGTTCGATTGTAACGTGCATACCGATACACTCCTTTCGGAGATTCAGTTTGCCCCGTTTCCGATGATTTATGCGTTCCTGTGCGCGAGACAGCGATGGCGGATGCCGCCGAAGCCTCCCGCAGCTACGGCGCAGTCCTTCGCGGTGATGGTCTGTCCCGGCCGGACAAACTGCTCCACCCGATATACCTTATCTATATTCAGCGAACCGAAATTGATGATACGCACAGCTTCGCTCTCCTTCTCTTTTCTGTCAGTATAGCATATCCGTCCTCCAGCTGTCACTGCGAGCAGCTTTTTATTGGTATTTTCTCCAAAATCACTGAGTTGCAATTGACTTATCCGCCCAAAAGTTCTATTATTTTTTATATGTTTTTACAAGAAAGGGAGGGGACTTTTTTGAGTCGTTTATCCATTGAAACGCCGGGCAAGGCTGAGACCGTCATTGCCGGCTTGTACCGCGATATCGAGCGGCGCATCAGCGCCAGTCCTCCGGGCCTGTGTCCGGTGGATATGTCGCTGTCGTTCCTGCGTCTGTGCCATGCACAGACCTGCGGCAAATGTGTTCCGTGCCGCATCGGTCTGGGGCAGCTGACCACTCTGCTCGAGCAGGTGCTGGATTCCACCGCAACACCGGAGACCATTGACCTGATCGAGAAAACCGCCCGTGTCATTCAGGATACGGCGGACTGCGCCATCGGCTATGAGGCTGCCCGCATGGTTCTGCAGGGCGTGCAGGGCTTCCGCGATGACTACCTCTCCCATGTGGAAAGCGGCCGCTGTCTGTTCGGCTGGGATCATCCGGTACCGTGTGTAGCACTGTGCCCTGCCGGTGTGGATATTCCGGGCTACATTGCACTCGTGCGTGCCGGCCGCTACAACGACGCCGTGCGCCTGATCCGCAAGGACAACCCCTTCCCGACCGTATGCGGCTATGTCTGCGAGCACCCGTGCGAGGCACACTGCCGCCGCAGTATGGTGGACGATGCGGTCAACATCTGCGGCATCAAGCGCTTCGCGTGCGACCACGCGGACAACACCACGCCGCCGGATTCCGCACCCTCGACTGGCAAGCGCATCGGCATCATCGGCGGCGGACCGGGTGGTCTGTCGGCGGCGTATTTCCTGTCGCTGATGGGTCATCAGGTCGTAGTCTATGACCAGCGTCCCAAGCTCGGCGGTATGCTGCGCTACGGCATTCCGGATTATCGTCTGCCGCAGGACAAGCTGGATGCGGATATCGACTTCATCCTGTCCACCGGCATTGAGGTGCACACCGGCGTTTCCATCGGCCGCGATATTTCGTTCGCTGAGATTGAGAACCAGTACGACGCGGTTTACATCTCCATCGGTGCGCATAACGACAAGAAGATCGGCATTCCCGGCGAGGACGCAGTCGGCGTACACTCCGCGGTACAGCTGCTCCGCGACATCGGCGAGGGCCGTGTGCCGGACTTCAAGGGCAAGCGCGTCTGCGTCATCGGCGGCGGCAACGTGTCGATGGATGCAACCCGAACCGCAATCCGTCTCGGTGCCTCCGCAGTAACGTGCGTCTACCGCCGACGCGTGACCGATATGACCGCGCTCGCTGAGGAGATCGAGGAAGCACAGAGCGAAGGCTGCCAGATTCTCTCGCTGCAGGCACCCGATCACATTGAGACCGATGAAACGGGTCGCGTTACCGCTCTGTGGACGCGTCCTCAGGTCATCGGCTCCTACGGCAAGGACGGTCGTCCGCGTCCCTACGATGCCGATCAGCCGCTGCTCCGCACGCCGTGCGATGTCGTTATCGTAGCCATCGGCCAGTCCATCGACGCAAAGCCGTTCGAGCAGATCGCTCCGGTCGTGCGCGGCAAGATTCATGCCGAGTCCGACGCCTTCGTGCCGAACACCCCGCATGTATTCGCGGGCGGCGATGCCGTTACCGGTCCGGCGACCGTTATCCGCGCGGTAGCCGCCGGCAAGGTGGCTGCAGCCAACATTGACGCGCACCTCGGCTTCCGTCACGTTATCAAGAGCGATGTTGAGATTCCGGCACCGCATCTGACCAATATGCCGGCCTGCGGCCGCATCGAGCTGCGCAGCAGACCCGCCGAGGAGTGCGTCGGCAACTTCGATCTGGTAAAGTGCGGCATGACCGAGCAGGAGGTTCATCAGGAGACCTCCCGCTGTCTGCGCTGTGATCACTTCGGCTACGGTATTTTCAAGGGAGGGCGTTCTTCTAAATGGTAAATCTGACGATCAATTCTATTCCGGTGACTGTACCGGAAGGCACCACCATTCTGGATGCCGCCGCCTCTGTCGATATCGAAATCCCCAGCCTGTGCTACCTAAAAGAGCTGAACGAAATCTCCGCCTGCCGCGTCTGCTGTGTCGAGGTAGAGGGCGAGGGCAAGCTGGTTCCCTCGTGCAACAACGTCGTGCGTGAAGGCATGGTCATCCACACCAATTCTCCGCGTGCACTCGAGGCGCGCCGTGTCAATATGGAGCTTATCCTCTCGCAGCACGACAACAAGTGCGCGACCTGCATCCGCTCGGGCACCTGCCAGCTGCAGAAGATCGCAAACGATATGGGCATTCTGGGTGTTTCCTACCCCACCGACCTCGCACACGGCAAAAAGGCCGACTGGACGACCACGTTCCCGCTCTACCGCGATGTAAATAAGTGCATCAAGTGCATGCGCTGCATTCAGGTATGCGACAAGGTGCAGTCGCTGTCCGTCTGGGATATCAGCGGCTCTGGTGCACGCACCACCATTGATGTTTCGGAAAACCGCGTAATCAAGCAGGCGGACTGCTCGCTGTGCGGTCAGTGCATTACGCACTGCCCGACCGGCGCTCTGCGCGAGCGCGATGACACACAGAAGGCGTATGCCGCGCTCGGTGATCCGGATCGCGTGACCATTGTGCAGATTGCTCCGGCCGTGCGTGCTGCATGGGGCGAAGCCTTCGGCATGCCGACCGGCAAGGCAACCGTCGGTCAGCTGGTGTCCGTTCTGCGCAAATTAGGCGCGGATTATGTGTTCGACACCACGTTTTCCGCCGATCTGACCATCATGGAGGAGGGCACCGAGCTGCTCCAGCGCCTGCAGGCAGGCGATCTGGACAACCAGCCGATGTTTACCTCGTGCTGCCCGGGCTGGGTGCGCTTTTTGAAGTCGCAGTTCCCGGAAATGACCGGCCGCCTGTCCACCGCCAAGTCGCCGCAGCAGATGTTCGGCGCGGTCGGCAAGACCTGGCTGGCGCACAATCTCGGCGTGGACGCGGACAAAATTTACAGCATCTCCATCATGCCGTGCATCGCAAAAAAGGCCGAGCGTGAGCTGCCGAGCATGGATTCGGCCGGTCACGGCAGCGATGTCGATCTGGTCATCACCACCCGAGAGCTGGCGCGCATGGCGCGTGCCGAGCACCTCGATGTGGAAAATATCGCGGAATCCGCGTTTGATTCTCCGCTGGGCGACGGCACCGGCGCAGGCGTTATTTTCGGCGCGACCGGCGGCGTCATGGAGGCTGCGCTGCGTTCGGCGTACTTCCTCACCACCGGCGAAAATCCGTCTCCGGATGCGTTCCGCGAGGTACGTGACGACGGCACGATCTCTCCGCTGCCGTGGCGCGAAGCGACGTTCGAGCTGGCAGGCCGGACTGTGCGCTGCGCGGTAGCGAGCGGACTGGGCAACGCGCGTCAGCTTCTGCGCTCGCTGCAGCGCCGCGAGGTACACTATGAGTTTGTGGAGATCATGGCATGCCCGGGCGGCTGTGCCGGCGGCGGCGGTCAGCCGGTGGACGGCACCGACCGCGAAAAGGCCGCCGACCGCGGCAAGGTTCTGTTCCGACTCGATCAGAATGCACCGCTGCGTTTTTCGCACGAAAATCCGGCGGTTCAGGCGCTGTACCGCGAGTATCTGGATGAGCCGTGCTCGCACAGAGCGGAGGAGCTGCTGCATTGCGACCATTTCGCCTGGCAGATGCCGCAGAATCCGCGATAAAAGCCGGTTCTGCAATCCCGTAGGGCGGGCTGCCCTCAGCCCGCCTCATTTGGCGGAGTTCTTATCGCATAACGGCAAAAACACCCAGAACAAGCAAAAAAAGACGCTGTATCAGCTTGATACAGCGTCTTTTTTGCGTTATTCGATATTCTGTGCGCAGATAATGGAAATTTCCGACCCCTTATTACTGTTTTCCGGCTGAATATTCTTCTGCAACAGGTCTGCGAGCAGGCGCAGCGGCTGGCTGCCCTGCCGGAACATGTCCTGCGTGATGGTCAGGTCAAGCGAGCCGTCAAGCAGCATTTGCTTGCGTCTCAGCGACATATCATGTGCGATCACACGCACCTGCTGATCCATGCCTGCAGCTTTGAGTGCGTCCACGCAGCCGGTAACGCTGCGGTTTGCCATATAGATGGCCGCCGGTGGATTGTCTGACTGCAGCGCCGCCGTGACGCGGTTATAGGTCAAACGGTAGTCGTTATAGGTCTCCTCAATCTCAATCTGCGAGGAAGAGAAGCCCTTTTTCTTCAGATGCTCGCAGAAGCCGTCTAAACGGGTGCGGTGGCCGTCGTACTCCAGATTGCCCGCCATCGCCAGCACACGCGCGTTTTTCGGCACGCACTTGCTGAGCAGCTCGGCGGCGATACGGCCGCTTTGTGCGTAATTTTGACCCACAAAGCACAAGCGGCGGCTGTTCGGCAGATCCGAGTTGAACGTGATGCACGGAATACCCTGTTCGGCCAATTCTCCGATGCGTGCTTCGATCGAAATATCATTTAATGCACACAGTGCGATGCCCTGCGCGCCCCAGTTTACCAGCTCGTCCAGCAGCTCGATGGTCTCGCGCGGAATATCTGTATCACAAGTGCACACACGCACCTCAACATCGCGCTTTTCCAGCTCAGAACGCGCAGCCTGAATGCCTCTCGGGACGTCCTCGTGGAACGGGCCGCTCCAGTTTGGCAAAAGCACACCCAAACGCACAGGTTTGAGCGGCAGCTTTGCCTCTGCGGCCTGCCGATGCGCCTCCTTCGGAGAAAGATAACCGGTCTCCTGAATGGCATTCAGCACACGTGCACGCACATCCGCGCGCACATACGAACGATTATTTAATACACGGTCTACCGTGCCGCGGGAAACACCCGCAAGCTCGGCAACCGTTTGAATGGTTGGTCTTTTGTTCATAATCCTTCACCTTTTCGTAATTGCTCTTTATACTATCCTGCATCTCTCTGCAATGTTTCTTTTCTCTGTGCTTATTATACCATATTTCTGTGCTTTGTGAAGACGCAATCTGTTCTCCCCCTCTTTCCGTGTATTTGCACACACAGCTTTTGGTGCAGATTTTCCGATATATTCGGTGTTTTATGCTCCATTTTTCATTTTTTCAAAACCATATGCGATATTCTGTGTTTTTCACAGAATATGTGCTTTGTGCGACATATACAATTGCACACACCAAACCTTGTGACCACCCTCGCTTTCCACATATTTGTTTTGTATTTCTCAGTTTATACGCATTTACACGCATTTTATCCATTTATTTTGACGTTATTTCCATTTTAACGATTTTCACACAGGCAAATTGCCTGTTGACATTCCCGTACCCGCTCGCTATAATAAGCACATAAACAGCACAGAGCACACAAACGCACAGTGCTGAAAGAGAGACACGAGAAGAAAAACGAGAAAAGAAAGGGAGACTCACTATGAAAAAGAGACTGTTAGCAGCCCTGCTCACCAGCGCCCTCGCACTCAGCCTGACCGCTTGCGGCGGCAGCACCGATTCTTCTGCAGCAAACGACGGCGGCGACACCGCCTCCACCCATGACGGCCCGTACAAGATCAGCATGGTGCTCAAGACCAACGCTGCCGAGTTCTGGAACATCGTTCAGGCAGGCGCAGAGGCTTATGAGGATGAGCATCCGGATCAGGTCAGCCTGGACATCAAGGGCCCTCCGGCTGAGACCTACTACGAGGAGCAGCTCAACACCATCCAGACCGACCTTGCGGTTGAGTCCTACGATGGCTACCTGATCGCTCCGCTGCAGTCCGAGGCTGTTGCAACCGCTATCGCAAACACCGACAAGCCGGTCGTAGCATACGATACCCGCATTGATTCCGACAAGTGCCTCGCATTCGTCGGCACCGGCAACAAGGAGGCAGCCAAGGAGGGCGGCAAGGCCGCTGTTGAAGCTGCAAAGGCAGCCGGCTGGACCGATATCAAGTGCATCGAGATCGCAGGCGTTCAGGGTGACGCAACCAACACCGCCCGCATGGAAGGCTACCGCGAAGGCGTAAACGAAGCCGGCGGCGAGTTCCTTGATGCAGAGACCCAGTACGCTAACGCAACCGCTGACCTCGCTGTAACCGCGATGGAAGGCATCATGAGCAAGTATCCGGAAGGCGTTGCCATCATCTGCTCCAACAACGACGATATGGCGCTGGCAGCTGCCCGTACCGCAAAGGACAATCCGAACTACGCAAAAACCATCTTCCTCGGCTTTGACGGCCAGAAGTCCGCAGTAGAAGCCGTTCTGAACGGCGAGCTGACCATGACTGCTGCACAGAACAACTTCGACATCGGCTACAAGGCAGTTGAGACCATCGTGAAGATCCTGAACGGCGAGGAGTACGGCGACGTAGACACCGGCACCGAGATCATCACCAAGGACAACGCACAGGCTCGTCTGGACAACTTCGCAAACTGGCTGAAATAATTCCTTGAAATGCACGCATTTCAAGGAGATGGGAAACACCGCGGCTTTGCCGCGGATGATTCCCGGGCGAAAATCAGCGCGTCGCACAGCGGCACACCGATTTTCTTACTTGTAAAAAAACGCAGATACATACTCCGCGTTTTTTTGTGAAGGCAACGCCTTCACGATTTAATACCGCCTGCGGCGGAAACTATGTATGGAAACGCGCTCCAACGCTTCATACAAACCTCTCTTTTTATTCCAAATGTTCATTTAAGGAGGAACACCCATGAAAGTAGGTATTATCGGTGCGGGTCGTATCGGTAAGGTACACGCAAAGAACATTTCCATGTTCGTACCGGAGATGGAGATCAAGACCATCGCTGACCCGTTTATGAATGAGCAGACCGAGGCATTTGCCAAGTCCTGCGGCATTCCGAACACCACCAGGGACGCAAATGACATTCTGAACGATCCCGAGATCGAGGCAGTTCTCATCTGCTCCTCTACCGACACCCATTCCAAGTACATCATCGAGGCTGCTCACGCAGGCAAGAACATCTTCTGCGAGAAGCCGATTGATTATGATCTGGAGAAGGTTCACGCTGCCATCAACGCAGCCAAGGAAGCCGGCGTAAAGCTGCAGATCGGTTTCTGCCGCCGCTTCGACCACAACCACCGCGCAGTTTACGACATGGTTCGTGACGGCAAGGTCGGCAAGGTCAACATCATCAAGATCTCCTCCCGCGATCCGGAGCCGCCTCCGGTATCCTATGTCAAGGTTTCCGGCGGTATCTTCTATGATATGATGATCCATGACTTCGATATGGCCCGCTTCCTCGCAGGCAGCGAAGTTACCGAGGTAAATGCAGTTGGTTCCGTTCTGATCGATCCGGGCATCGGTGAGGCCGGCGACGTTGACACTGCGCTCGTTACCCTCAAGTTCGCAAACGGCGCGATCGGCGTGATCGACAACAGCCGCAAGGCAGTTTACGGTTACGACCAGCGCGTTGAGGTATTCGGCTCCGAAGGCTGTGCCGAGGACCAGAACGACACCCCGAACACCGCTGTTCTGTCCACCGCAGACGGCGCGGTACACGGCGTAGCCTACAAGGTAATGTGGGACCGCTACACCGGTGCATTCGTTGCAGAAATGCAGGCATTCGCAGATGCCGTTATCAACGACAAGGAGACTCCGGTTACCGGCGAGGACGGTCTGTATCCGGTACTGATGGCAGCAGCTGCTACCAAGTCGCTGCATGAGGGCCGCCCGGTCAAGATCTCCGAGATCGAGGCTTGATCACAGCTTAATTTTCACACCACGCACACAGTCTAAGCAATGTGCTAAAACCGTTGGTGCGCTATGCACCAACGGTTTTTTATGCAAATCGAGGGAGTTAGAACAGAGAAAATGATATTCACTTGCGTAACCTTTGTATTTTTTACCATTTTAGTTGCGGTCATCTCCTACGTCAAGACCAAGGGCGATGACCAGACCACCGCCGACGGCTATTTTCTGGCAGGACGCGGTCTACCGGGCATTGTCATTGCAGGCTCACTGCTGCTGACCAACCTCTCCGCAGAGCAGCTTGTCGGTACAAACGGACAGACCTGGGCGATCGGCATGAGCCCGATGGCATTCGAGGTCATGGCAGCCACCGCGCTGATCGTGCTGGCGTTGTTTGCCGCGCCGCGCTACCTGAAAAGCGGCATTACCACCATCCCGCAGCTGCTCGGTGAGCGCTATGACAGACCCACTAAGCTGTGGTTCTCCATCGCATACATCATTCTGTACCTGTTCGTGCAGATTCCGGTAATCCTGTACTCTGGTTCGCTGGTGTTTGAAAACATTTTCAACCTGTCCGGAATCCTTGGCATTACCAAGTTCCAGTCCATCGTTATCCTGTGTATCCTTATCACTATCATCGGCTCGATTTACGCTATCTTCGGCGGTCTGAAGGCTGTTGCAGTATCGGATACCATCAACGGCGTGGGCCTGCTGATCGGCGGTCTGATGATCCCGTTTCTGGCACTCAACGTGCTCGGTCATGCCTCCGGCAGTGAAAGCAGCGTTGCTATCATGGACGGTGTGCGCTACCTCATTCATAACCACGCAGACATGCTCAACTCCATCGCTCCCGCACAGAGCGAAGCACCGGCGGTTCCGTGGCCGACCGTATTCCTCGGTCTGGTATTCCTCGGCTTCCAGTCGTGGTGCACCCACCAGTCGTTCATCCAGCGCGTACTTGCCGCTGAAAACCTCAAGGAAGCACAGAAGGGCGCACTCTACTGCGCATTCCTGAAGATCCTCGGCTTTATGTTCCTCGCTCTGCCGGGTGTTATCGCTTACGCGATCTTCAACATCGAGGGCACGCAGGTTTCCATGATGGACGATGCCTACCCGGCACTCATCACCCGCGTTGTACCGCAGCCGATCATGGGCTTTTTCGCAGCCGTTATGTTCGGCGCGATCCTGTCCTCGTTCAACTCGGTGCTCAACTCGGTAAACACCATGTTCACGATGGACATCTACAAGGAATTCATCAACAAGAACGCCAGCGATAAAAAGCTGGTCTCGGTCGGCAAGAATATCGGCATTGTGTTCGCGATCTTCTCGATGATCGTCGGTCCGATGGTCTACTTCTTCCCTGCCGGTCTCAAGACCTTCCTCGATTCGTTTGTTATGCTGGTCGGTCTGCCGGTCCTGTCCGGTGTATTCGGCGGCTTCTTCTTCAACTGCCTGCCGAAGTACAGCGCACGCTTCATCATGGTATTCCACATCATCTGCTATGGCGGCTTCATGCTCCTGTCTCCCAGCTATTCGCTGTTCGGCGGCAACGAGGGCACCATGCACTATCTGTACGCCGTATCCGTTCTGTGGCCGCTTGAAATGCTGATCATGTACCTCATGCACCGTCACAATAAGCGCAAGGGTGCTGAGGTTTGGGTACAGGAGGACGTCGGCGCGGTAGACCTGACGCCGTGGAAGTACCGCAATATCGTCAGCGTGATCGTTATCGTATGCGTTGTGCTGGTTTATCTGGCATTCTCGCCGCTCGGCATCGGAGCATAATTTTTGGAAAGCAGCGTTGCATATCCGCTGCGCTTGATGTATCATCAATTTAAAAGAGTAAGACAACCGAAACAAGAAAATTTGGAGGTAATTTATTATGGCACTGAGAAAATGCGCTTGCATCGACACCCTTTACACCGAGCTGGACTGGCTCGACCGTTTTCAGGCTGCCAAGAACGACGGCTTTGAGGCCGTAGAGTTCTGGGACTGGCGTATCCGCGATCTGGATGCGACCCGCGAGGCTGCTGAGAAGGCCGGCATTGCCATTTCCGGCTTCAACGGTGATGCGGACTACTCGCTCGTAGACCCGACCCACAAGCAGAAGTATCTGGACTACCTGAAGGAGTCCATCGCGGCGGCTAAGAAGGTTGGCGCAGCCAGCGTTACCATCCACTCCAACGCACTGGGTGATGGCGGCATTGTAGTAAACCACTACGATAACCTTTCCCACACCGTAAAGCTGTGCTCGATGTACGACACGCTGCTCGCCTGCGCTGAACTGGCCGAGAAGGAAGAGATCAACCTCAACCTCGAGGCGCTGAACATCACCACCGACCACGTCGGCAACTTCCTCGCTACCACCCAGATGGGCGCTGAAATCGTTCGTCTGATCGGCTCTCCGCGTCTCAAGCTGCTGTATGATGTATACCACATGCAGATCAACGAAGGCTGCATCTGCGATACCATCTCCAACTACGGCGACACCTTCGGCCACATTCACGTTGCCGATGCTCCAGGCCGTCATGAGCCGGGCACCGGTGAGATCAACTATAAGAAGGTTATCCGTCACCTCGAGGAGTGCGGCTACACCGGCCGTGTCGGCTATGAGCTGTTCCCGCTGACCGATACCGCAGCTGCCGTTAAGGCCATCATGGAAAACGCCTAAATCTCTCTTTCTTTCAAGTCCCTGTGCTGTATGGTACAGGGACTTCTGTTATGCTATCAGGCAGGCATATCGAACCCGCAAATCAAAATCTTCAACCGCATCCTGCATTTCCATGCTATAATAAAACTGCAAAGATAAAAACGCAACGTGCACTCCGTGCACCAGAGCCGGTAGGTAGCCCGGCCGTCCTGCTTTTGCAGGGTAAGTAACCTGCCCCTCCGGGTTGTCCATTCTTTGTTCATTTATTTTTCAGGAGGGAAAAACAATGGACAAAGTAATTGGCAGACTGACCGTATTTTTTGAGGACCCGTTCTGGGTCGGTGTATTCGAGCGGATCGAAAACGGCAGGTTATCCGCGGCAAAGGTAACCTTCGGCGCAGAGCCGAAGGAGCCGGAGCTGCTGATGTACCTGCTGCGGCACTACTACCGATTGCAATTCAGTCCGGCTGTTGAGACTGCCGTAAAGCCTGCGCACCGCAATCCCAAACGAGCACAGCGGGAAGCCGGACGGCAGACCGCGCAAGTCGGCATCGGCACCAAATCGCAGCAGGCGCTGCAGCTCCAGCAGGAGCAGAACAAGCAGGCGCGCAAGCGCCGGAGCCGTGCGCGCAAACAGGCCGATGCCAAACGGCTTTATGCACTCAAACAGCAGCAAAAACGCGAAAAGCACAAAGGACATTAGTCCTTTGTGCTTTTCTTTTCGCTTAGAGGAACCCGAGCAAGTGCTGCATCACGATGCTGACGCACGCGATAGCAACCCAGCAGCAGAAGCCCATGAAAATCGGCTTGCCGCCGGTCTTGACCAGCTTTACGATATTGGTATTCATGCCGATAGCCGCCATCGCCATAACGATGAAGAACTTGGACAGCGTCTTGAGCGGCGTAAACACGCCTGCCGGTACGCCGACCGTGGTGCACACCGTGGTGATGATGGACGCGAGCACGAAGTACAGGATAAACATCGGGAACGCGCGCTTGAGCGAGAAGGCTTCGCCGCCCTGGCTCTGCTCGGTCTTGGCCTTATGGGTGCGCCACAGTGCCAGTACGAGCGTGATCGGAATGATCGCCAGCGTGCGCGTCAGCTTGACGATAGTAGCGATTTCCAGCGTATTGCTGCCGTGGATGCCGTCCCATGCGGAAGCGGCTGCCGTTACGGACGAGGTATCGTTGACCGCCGTGCCCGCAAACAGGCCGAAGCCGTGGTCAGTCATGCCGAGCATGCCGCCGAGCGTCGGGAAGGTCAGCGCCGCGATGACGTTGAACAGAAAAATAACCGAAATCGCCTGCGCGATCTCCTCATCGTCCGCGCCGATGACCGGAGCGGTTGCCGCGATCGCCGAGCCGCCGCAGATGGACGAGCCGACACCGACCAGCGTCGAGATGTTGGACGGTACCTTCATTGCCTTGCACAGCACGAACGATACGATCAGCGAGGTGCCGATGGTTGAAACGATGATGGGCAGCGACTGTGCGCCGACCTTGGCAATCTCGGACAGGTTAAGACCGAAGCCGAGCAGGATAACCGCGTACTGCAGCACCTTTTTCGAGGTAAAGCCGATACCCGGCTGCACCTTGGTCTTGTTCTTCCAGAACAGTGTGAGCACCATGCCGATCAGGATGGAGAATACCGGTCCGCCGACAACCGGCACCGCCTGTCCCAGCAGCCACGCCGGAATCGCAATGCACAGGCACAGCAGCAGTCCGGCGCCGTTTTTCTTGATAAAATCCATTGTTTTACCCCCTTGATGTAAGCTAGATATTAGTATACATCGACAGGGTACATTGGTTCAATGGTTAGTTTGTATTTACGCATAAAATAGTTGTTTTGTAATATTGTGCTTCTATACTCTGGCGCCGCAGCGCATATTCAATAGCATTTGCTCTGCAAATGCAAGAAAACCGGGGACATGTGCCTCGGTTTTCTTACGTATAGAGGGAGAAAGTTTCTGTATAGGAACTTTCGGACGACTTTGGAACGGCCAACGGTCCGTTCCTCTTGTCGGCGAAACCGTGGTTTCGCGACAGGAATTAAAACTGATACGGCGGATTTCCGGAGAAATCAGCGATGCTGCCGTGTGCATCCTCGAGATAGAACACCTCGAAGATCGGGTTGGTCGCCTCGCCGTACTGGCTCTTGACGATCGGATTTGCGATGCACATCTCCTTGGCAGCCATGTTGTTCTCGAAAACAGCCTTGCCGTGCAGGCGAATCCATGCGTACTCCGGGCTGGAAACCGAGATTTCGATCTCCGGATTGCTCTGCATGTCCTTGTAAACGTCCTTCGTGTTGTTCGTGCAGAACCACAGCTTGCCGTCCATCTCGCCCGAGAACATGAACGGGCGGCACTTTGCCTTGCCGTCACGGCCTACGGTTGCCAGATACTGTACCGGATTCGCCTGCAGAAATTCTACGACCTTGCTCATGATAAATACCTCCATGAAGATTTTATTTTCTTTTTCTATATTGGGATTGCTTTTCCCTTTCGGTGATTCTATAATAAAGCCGTAGTGACAATCTGTAAAGTAAGCACAATATTGTGGTGTAGTTACCCAAAAGATACTATTGGCGCAAATCGCGTTAACAAGGAGGTTTTTCTCATGGAACTGACCGAATCGACTGCAAAACAGGAACTGCCCGCCTGCCCTGTCGAGACCACGCTGACGCTTATCAGCGATAAATGGAAGGTGCTCATCCTGCGTGACCTGATGAACGGCACCCTGCGTTTCGGCGAACTGAAAAAGTCCATCGGGCACGTCACACAGAAGGTTCTGACCGCACAGTTGCGCCAGATGGAGCAGAGCGGTCTGCTGACGCGCAAGGTCTACGCCGAGGTGCCGCCGCGCGTGGAATACACGCTGACCGAACTCGGGTACAGCCTGAAACCCGTGATGGACGCCCTGTGGAAATGGGGAGAAAATTATCAAGCACAGTGCCGTTAATCCGGCTTTCTATCCGTAAAAACAACTTTCAGGAGGAAAATCATGCCTCATATTTTAATGATCGCCACCGGCGGCACGATTGCGTGCTGCGAGACCGAACGCGGTCTTTCCCCTGCTCTGGACGGCACCGCGCTGCTCGGCGCACTGCCTGAACTGTCTGCGCTGTGCACAGTCGAAACGCTCGATCTCATGCAGCTCGACTCGACCGACGTAACCGCCGCCGACCGTCAGCGCATGGCCCAGGCGGTCTGGCAAAGCCGCGAGAAATTCGACGGCTTTGTACTCACGCACGGCACGGATACGCTCGCATACACCGCCGCGCTGCTCACCCACCTGCTGCCGCATTTCGATAAGCCGCTCGTGCTGACCGGCTCCATGCTGCCGATGGGCGTGCCGGACTCGGATGCGCCGCGCAATCTGCTGGATGCGTTCCGCACTGCGGCAGACGGACGCGCAGGCGTGTACGCCGTAATGAACGGTCAGATTTTGCACGGCAGCCACGTTTTCAAGCAGCATTCGACCGAGATTGACGCATTTCTCTCGGCAAATGCCGCACCGGCCGGTGAAATCTGCGGCGGCGAAGTGCGCTGGAGCAAACCCGCGTCCGCACCTTCCGGCGCGCCGCAGCTTATCGAGCAGATCGACACCCACATTCTGCCCGTGCGCCTGACACCTGATCTTGATCCGTCATTCTTCTCCGTGCTGCTCGGCTACCCCAAGGTTGTACTCGAAGCCTTCGGCGCAGGCGGCGTACCCGCCCGTCTGGAATCCGCCGTACGCGACCTGATCCAAAGCGGTACGCGCGTGTATATCACCACGCAGTGCCCGGAAGGCGGCGTGCACCTGCACAAATACGAGGTTGGACGCCGTGCCGAAGCACTCGGTGCGATTTCTCTCGGCAGCCGTACCTTCGAGGACGCGCTCGGCGCACTCATGTGCGGTGAATTGTAAGATGTTCTGCCCGCAGCGTACAATTTAGAATACGCCAGCCTGTCCGAAATAACACAAAATCCCGCCTTCTCACGCGAGAAAGCGGGATTTTTCTTTACTGTGCATTCTCCTTGCTGAACGGCAGAATGTGCATCCGATACTTATGCTTATCGACCAGCAGCGTTCTATCCGCGATCGGCATGATATCCGAAACCTTATCCGGCGGGGTGCAGATGATCGCCTGCAGACCCATTTTGCGCAGCAGACGCACGCTTTCGATGATACGCTCACTATCCATCTTGTTGAACGCCTCATCGAACACGACCAGACGCACCGTATTGCCGAAGCTGGACGTATCGCTCACGCGGTACAGCTGCGCGAACGAGGCCAGAACCGCAATATAGAACGGCGTCTGCGTCTCGCCGCCCGACTTGGTGTTGAGTGTCTGCGACAGCAGCTGCTTGGAGCCGTTCTGATCGGTGGTCTCCAGATCGAACTTCAGATAGGTGCGGAAGTCGGTGTACCTCTCGATGTTCTCCTGCAGCTCACTCTGCTTGCGGGCGTTGAGCTGGGTATCGTCCGCCATGGTGATCTGGCTGAACAGCTTGTCGATCAGCGGACCGTATTTCTCCTGAAACTGTGCGGAAAACAGCGTAATATCGCCTTCCATCAGCTCCGGCGCCATAATCATGTCGTAATATTCGGCGTAATCCGGATTGCGATCCACGCGGAACTGGTAGCTGTCCGTGCCAAACTGCGCCTGCCGCAGTGCCCGATTGAGGTTCTTTACCTGATCCTGCACCTGCTCGATGCTGCTTTTCAGCCTGGACAGGAAGTCGTTCTGGAACTGCTCCATCGCGCTCTCGCGTGCGGCACGGATTTTGGTGCGGTACTGCGGCAGCTCGCTTTCCTCGAGCACACGGCGTTCCGCATCGAACTCCGCATTGTCATCTGCCTCCACGCGGAACGAGCACGGCCCCAACCGCTCAACATATTCTCGGCGTGCCCGCAGGAGTGCCGCGCGGGCGTTCTCCATCTCGTTGACAACCTGTGCATGGTGATTGCTGAAATTGCGGTACACGATGTCCGGCCGGTGCAGACGCTCCAGCTCCTGCCGGTAGCGCGGCAGACCGATATCATCGCGGTAGGTCTCCGAGAAGCTTTCCGCCAGCCTGCGCTCCATTTCGGTGCGGCTGCGGTACTGCTCGGGCAGGATTTCCTCGTCCAGCTGACGAATACGCTCCTCCAGTCTGGCCTTGTGTGCGATCTGCACCTCGCGCTGACGACTCAGCGCCGCAATCTCGTCGCTGATTTCGGCGATCAGCTGCTTCTGCTGCTCCAACCACAGCAGGTCGAGATGGGAAACCTGCTCGTCGATCGCGTTGATCTCCTCCTCCAATTCCGCGCGGTACAGAAAATCCGCCTGCCGCTGCGGTACGATATTTCGCACATAATATGGCGTCAGCATGGGCGTTTTCTGCTGAGAAACTGCCTGCCAAATGGGTTTCCAGTGCGAAATCTCGGTCTGCAGACCGGCGGCCTCCTCCTCCAGACGAGCGATACGCAGCGTGACCGCATGACGGCCGATGAACGCATCCTCCATACGGTCTCTGCGGAGCGCACGCGCCACATAGCCCTGATACAGCATGCCCTCATTTGTGATAGCGGTTCGATGCCCGCGCAGCTGCTCAACCGTGTCACAGCACATCACGCGTCCGAGCAGATAATCCATATAGGTTCGCGCAAGCGCGTTCCCGGTCTCCACCTTTTCCGCAAGACTGCCGCTCTGCGGGTCAATATGCTCACGCTCGCGCAGTGTGCCGATATCGACCAGACCGTAGGCGTTCAGGCTCTTTTCCCACTTAAGTTTGTTGTAAATACGCAAAGCCTGCTCGTAATACGCCGGTTCGACCAGAAAATAAAACTTCTGGTTGTTGAGATAGCCTTCCACGGCTCCGCGCCAGCGCTCATCCTCAATTTCCAGCACATCCGCAAGAATATCTACCGCAACCGGCGCTCCCGTCTGCTGCTCCAGTTCCTCCGTCAGTTTGGCACGGAACAGCAGCAGTCCACGCGGATAGTCCTTGATATTCCTGCGCAGATCGGCAAGTGCAGTCTGCTTTTCGGTCAGCTGCTGCTGCAGCTCTGCAACTTTATCGCCAAGCTGATGCGCCGCCTTCGCCAGCGCGTCCGACAGGGCCGCTGCCGCCTGCTGGGCGTCCTCGAATACGGTCTGCTCCTGCGAGAAGATCGCGCATTCGCCGCTCGACAGCTGTGCGTAGGTGCGCTGCACCTGCTCTGCCGCCTGCTGCACCGGAACGAGCACCTCCTCGGCGTCCCACGCAAGCGCGGTCTCACACAGGTGCGTCAGCCGCAGAGCCTCCCTCTTGATCTCAAGTGCGTCACGCTCCATCTCCTGCACCAGCTTGCTCTGCTCGGTCAGCAGCGACTGCTTCTGATTTTCCAGCCGCTCGCGCTCCTGATAGGTGTCGCTCTGCGCATAATCGCGGTCCAGCTGACGGCGGCGTTCCTCCTTCGCCTGCACCTGCCCGGCCAAATCCTCAATCGCGGTGTCCGCCGCGGTCAGCTCGGACAGGCAGTTTCGCTTTTCCTGCTCGCGGCTGTCGATCTGCGCCTGCATGTCCTCCTTCTGCGCCCACTGCACAAGGAAGGACTGCACGCGCCAGCGGTCCACCGAGCGCGTCATTTCGCGGTACAAAGTGCTGATCTCCTGCAGCGCGGTCAGCTTTTCCTCCTGCTGCTGCGCCAGCTGCTCGTGCCGCTTGTAGTTGCGGATGTTCTGCTGCATGGCTTCGATATCCGGCTTATCCGGAATATCGCAGATATTCTCGGTGATAAACTGCTGAATATCCACGATTGGGCGGAACGACACCGCCTTTTTCATCATGCGGAGCACCTGCTCGTTGTGTACGTTCCACCGCGAGAGCATGTTGCGGCGGTACTCCCACTGGGTATCGTACACCTCGGCGCGGGAGAAATTCTGCTTGAGGAATTTGCGCAGGTCGTGAATATCCATCGCCTCGCCGTCCTCGACAAAGCAGTTTTCCGGCAGTTTTCCGACATAGATAAAGAAATGATCGTGCTTGCTGCCGTCACTGCGGCAATCGAACATCACGCCGCACACGAAACTATTGTGCTCCATATCGTCCTCAAATTCACAGACAATATAGGTCGAAAAGTCCTTGCCTCGGCGGGAATACGGGTTATTCTCGTCCATATCGGCACGCAGATAGCCGTCCAGCGTGCGCTGTGAGCGCTCATTCGCCGCCAGATTGAAGTTGCGCGCATTGGTCTCACCCAAGAGAACGATCTGCAGCGCGTCAATCACCGTGGACTTGCCTGCGCCGTTTTTGCCGGTCAGAAAGTTCACGTCGCCGACCTCGATGATCTCCTTGCTGAAATACAGCCAGTTAATCAGCAGAATCTTCTTCAGTTTCTTCATCGGCGGTCTCCTCCTTTCGCAGCACGGCTGCGACCTCATTCAATCGTTCGCTCGAAACGGCAGTCTGAATGGTCGGCAGGATGGCAAATCTGCAGTCAGCCTGATTAAATTTTCCCTCGATGCGCTGCAGAATCGAGTGGTTTTCAAACACGGTCAGCGCCCGCTTGACCTCCTCCATATTCGGCTTAGCCGGCAGGATGGCGTAATCGGTCACGATCTTTTCGAGCACCTCGCGCACGGTGCAGAGCGCGTCCTGCTCGAGTCCCAGGCGCTCCTGGCTTTCGTCGTACAGCATGCGCAGGGCGAGCAGAATCGCGGTTTCGCGCTTGGACAGGATGCACCTGTTGGCTTCATCCGTGTTCAGCACATAAAAGTAGCCGTTTATGTCGTCGCGCCGCAAATCCCAGTCGAGCAGACTGAGATACTCGCGCACGGACTCATAATGAATGGATAAAAAGGTGTAGTCCGGGTTGCTCACCCGTCCCCTGCCCGGACGGTACAGCGTGCGCACCACATAGGTGCGGCTGAGCAGCTGATTGCACACCGCTTTGAACTGCTCCAGCTCCTTTGCGGTAGCGGTATTCAGAAATTCCAAATTCATTCGTTGTTCTCCTTCCGGCTGATCTGCAGTTCCGGAATAGCATAGCCGTTTTCCCGGCGTTCGCCGTCCAGCTCCTGCACCGTGAAATCCGCCGAGCGGTCGCCGCCGGTCAGCACCGCCAGCAGGCTCATCACATAGTCCTTATCATTCTTGAGCGGAATATCCTCCGAGCGGCACACATCGCTTTCACCGAGCCAGCCCTGCACATACGCCGCGATGGCGCCGCGGCCATACTCCGAGCGCAAAAGTGCAGCCGCCTTTGCGGCTGCTGCCGTATCCGCTTCGGTTTCCTGCACGAGCACAGGCGCGGCCTTTGTTCGCTTGCCCGGACGCTTGCGGTACCACAGGCTGCTCTCGGACAGATAGGTCTGCTCGCACAGCCGGAACACCGGCTGAATCGTGTCCACCAGATCGGCGGCTCGCCGGTTGCGCGACAGCGCGGTCAGCACCGTGTGCAGGTTGCCGCGGATGTTCTGATCTCGGTTGGTCAGGTTTTCGATCTTCTGCGTGGCCGCGCGCGTGTAGCGGCGCACCTGTGCGTCAATCTCATCCAGATAATCACGCTCGAGATTGTCGTAGCACTCCTGTATCCAGTAAATTTTGCGAAGAAGATCGGCGCGGCAGTCCTCCGGCGTGTCCCCTCGGCGGTCAGCCAAAGCGGCATTCGCCATGGCGATGAGCAGTTCATCGTTCTCCGCCCAGTCTGTCAGCACATTTTGTATCGGCACACGATATTTCGGCACGGAATCCTTGATCTTGAGCGGACGGATGTACGCCTCCATCACCTTCTGCCCGAAATCATCAAAGTGCGATGCGAGCACTTCCCCGACATTGTGCATGTCGATCTGCATCTGAAAATAATGCTTGACGTTGTGATATACCATCTGCAGCAGGTTGATGAGCGCGCGCGTGTTGTCATATGCGCCGTAGACAGCAGCCATTTTGTCATACACGCTGTCCGACTCATGCGCGACCTTGAGCGTGGAATAGGTGCCGAACACATATGAATAGCCGCGTGCAGGCGTGTCCTCGCGCAGCGCGTGGAACAGCTCGAGCAGACGGCTGCTGTGGCCCGGCACCGTAATATATTCCCGAAAGTCTGTGCCGCGCTCCTTTTCAAACCAGCCCTTGCTGCCCAGCTTGCGGATGAGGAAACGGGCACGGCCGGAAATATCGCGCAGCTCGTCCTCGTCGATGTCCTCGCCCTCGAAGGTAGCCTCGGCCAGCTGCTGCTCCAGTCTGCTCCGCAGCATGGAATACAGCATATCCTCGGGCAGCTTCAGCTTTTCGCGGTACGCCGTGTACAGCACATCGAGCGCATCCGCGTACAGCGCACGGTTCGGTGACGCCAGCGGCGAAAACAGTTCGTCCGGCACGGCTTCAAAAAATTTCATGTCCTCTATCCTCCTCTGCGGCGCAAAACGATAGATTCGGCACGCAAATTGCTTTTCTATACAAAAATATTATACAATTTTCGAGGAAAAATTACAATGATGAAATCCGTTTCCCGCGTATTGCGCCGCTGCCCGCCGCATGATAAGATAATGCCGCAGCTCTCATGCAAGGAGAATCATCGTTTCATGGCACAGACCAAACACAAGGGCGGTCTGGCGGACAAGCTGATTTTATTCGCGCTACAGCTTGGTGTGGCCGGTGTGCCGATTGCGACCGTTATCTCCAATGTGCTGAGCGCAGGCATGGTTCTCACTCACCTTGCCCGCCGGAATGACGATTTTGCGTTACAATTAAGGCAACACCCGACAGGAATATCCTATCGGGTGTTTTTCTATGTCTAAGAGAGATTTTATCGCGGGTTCGGTGTTGAACACGCGGATATCCATCCGTTCACCTTTCGGGGCAGCGCGCCAAGTCTGAGACGCACCCTTCTTCTCAACGGCAGCACTGCGAATCGGCTTGTCTACGTTCTTTTCTCCGAAAGTCATGGTAAATTTTCCTCTGCCGTTCCCTATATGGAAGCGGTCGCCGGTCTCTGACCTGCGCCAGACTAAGAAATAAAGGAACCGGGATTCACAAGGATGGAAACCTTGGTGTCCACCCTTGTGCCCCTGCCGGGCAGGCAAGAGACCGCGATACCTTATCGCATAATAAGATACACCGTATAGACAGCATACATTGCCACCATGGCGATACCCGGCACACGTCCGAGCTTGCCCTTGCGCGCCGGCAGATAAAATACCGCGCTGATGGCAATCAGGAACAGGCAGTCAACGATAGAGGTCGCCTGTACCGGAATCGGCGTGATAACCGACGAAACGCCGAGAATCAGGAAAATATTAAACAGGTTCGAGCCGATAACATTGCCCATTGCAATGTCGTTCTGTCCCTTGCGTGCAGCCACGATGGAAGTGACAAGCTCAGGCAGGCTGGTGCCCATGGCCACAATGGTCAGACCGATGAGTGTTTCACTCAGGCCGAACATACGCGCAATACCGGTCGCGCCGTTTACGGCCAGCTGACCGCCGATCACGATGCACGCCAGACCGAGCAGGATATTCACCCAGATCATCGCAGTGGACATGGGTGCTTCCGCTGCCTCGGCCTCAGCTTCTGCTGCTGCGGCAGCAAGCTGCTCGCGGTTCTGCAGTGCGGTGCGGATCTGGTGCGTCAGAATGAATGCGAATATAATCAGCAGTACAACGCCTTCCCAACGGGCGATGGTCAGGTCGGGTGCGATGGCGCCCAACAGCAGTACAGACGCGAGAATGGACAGCGGCCAGTCACGGCGGAGCAGCGTTTTATCCATCACAAGCGGACAGACAGCGGCGGACAGACCGGCCACCACCAGCAGATTAAAAATGTTCGAGCCGACAACATTGCCGACCGCAATCTCGTTTGCACCGCGCAGGGCCGCGGTGACACTGACCGCCAGCTCCGGCATGGACGTGCCGAACGCAACGATGGTCAGACCGATCAGCAGCGGTGATACGCCCAGCTTGCGCGCCAGTGCGGATGCACCCGCAACAAACTTATCCGCACCCCAGATCATAAGTGCAAAGCCAATCACCAGAAATACAAATGACAGCATACAGTTTCCTCCTTCGTTTCCGGAAAATCTCGGGCAGCACCGCTCCATCACGGCAATGCCCTTGTCCCCAACAGTGTACATGCTTACGCGGGAGTTTTCGCTCGATTTCCGGCTGCAGAGCACAAAAAAAGACTTTTACCGCATACTGCGGTAAAAGTCTTGCTGCTTACGGCTCGGTACGGATTGACTTTTCGTCAATCGGGCTTGTCGGCACCGACCACGCGCTCTTGCGTGAGCTACTCCCTTTTACAGTAACTATCATATGGGAAAAAAAGCGATTAGTCAAGCCGAACTTGTGGAAATGTACACAATCTTTACGGGACAACCCCTTATAGCAGTTCAGACAAATACTGCAACAAGTGCGCGCATACAGCACGCAAATAGCATCGTCAATTTCATTCGCCATGCGCCCAGCACGGCTTCATAAAATTTCCTTGCTCTTTGCGCGCTTTATACGCTACTTTTGCCGCATTATTTATCTAAACTGCTATAATTCACGAAAAAATCTTTACAAGTCCCTCGTGAACCTATATACTATAAGGTACTGAAATTTTGAACAATCTGAAAGTGAAGGAGCATTTTCATGCTGGAATTTGAGGAATACAAGGTCAAGCTGAACAACCTCAAGCCCGAGCTTGAGGAGCTGTACACCTCGCTCGGTCTGGAGCAGGCGAAGCGTGAGGTAGAGGAGCTGGAGATCAAGTCCTCTCAGCCGGGTTTCTGGGATAATCCGGAGGAGAGCCAGAAGATCGTCTCCCGCATGGGCTCGCTCAAGGGCAAGGTTGAAGCGTACAACAAGATGACCGAGCTGTGCGATGACCTGCTCACCATCTGCGAAATGGCGATCGAAGAAAACGACGAATCCATGCTTGAGGAGCTGGAAAGCGGCTACAAGGAGCTGGAAGACGGCATTGCCGAGCAAAAGCTGCGCACGCTGCTGACCGGCGAGTACGACAGCCACAACGCGCTCGTATCCTTCCACGCCGGTGCCGGCGGCACCGAGGCGCAGGACTGGTGCGCGATGCTGTACCGCATGTACACCCGCTGGGCAGAGCGTCACGGCTTTACCTATAAGATCATGGACTACCAGGATGGCGATACCGCGGGTATCAAGTCCGCCGATATTCTCATTGAAGGCGAAAACGCCTACGGCTTCCTCAAGGGTGAAAACGGCGTACACCGTCTGGTCCGTATCTCTCCGTTTGATGCATCCGGCCGCCGTCAGACCTCGTTCTCGGCAGTAGAGGTCGTTCCGGATATTCCGGATACCTCCACGGACTTTGAGATCAAGCCGGATGATTACGAAATGCAGGTTTACCGTTCGTCCGGTGCAGGCGGTCAGCACATCAATAAGACCTCGTCTGCGGTTCGACTGATTCACAAGGCAACCGGCATTGTTGTAGCCTGCCAGACCGAGCGAAGCCAGCTGCAGAACAAGGAAAACTGCCTGCGCATGCTGCGCTCCAAGCTGGTTGAGATCAAGGAGCGCGAGCATCTTGAGAAAATCTCGGACATCAAGGGCGTTCAGCAGAAGATTGAATGGGGCAGCCAGATTCGCTCCTACGTTTTCATGCCGTATACGCTCGCCAAGGATACGCGTACCGGCTTTGAAAATGCCAATATCAACGCTGTAATGGATGGCGATATTGACGGTTTTATCAACGCATACCTGTCTGCACTCGCCACCGGCGTGTGGGAAGGCAGCAAGGGCGGTAATATGTAATTTACCGCACTTCGCGTTACCGCCGTACCCACGGCGGTGGGCACAAGGATGGACACCAAGGTTTCCACCCTTGTGAATCCCGTTTCCTTTATTTCTTAGTCTGGCGCAGACCAGAGACCGGCGACCGCTTCGAAAAAGGGATACGGCAGAGGATTTTTTCAGGCGTACGGACGGACCACCTATGGGGTCCGTCCTTTTCTTTTACCTTTTCGCAGTTCAGTTACTGTACTGCTACACATACGGTTCAGTCTACGCTGAGTGCGGCATAACAGTGCCTCACGATTCGTTAGCGCGTTATAACAGACAGCACCCGCGAAGATAAATTGTGCCAAACAGACAGATTCGCAGGTGCCTTCCGGTATAACGTGCCCAAAAATTGCGCGACACGGTTATGTCGCGCTCTGCGTAGATGAAACCGTATGCGTAGCAGTACGCTATCTGACACTGCGAATAGGTCGAGACATGGGAGCACACTGTGCTCCCCTACGGTAGAAAAAATCCTCTGCCGTTCCCCCATAGTCTCAGCTCTCTGGCAGGCAGACGCTAAGAGGAAACGGGGAGATTCACAAGAGGGGTGGAAACCTTGGTGTCCATCCCTCTTGTGCGCCCGCGCGGCGTCAGCGCACGTTCCCGCGCTCCGCAGAGCGCAACTCCCCCGCTTGATACAAGCGAAAAACTCCCCGCCCGTTAAGAACGAACACGCTCACGCAGTTCGTGCTCCACGCACAGTCGGTGCTGAAAAGGTTCCACCCGGAAAATCCCGCTTGCTGAAATTTCCATTTTGACAAATCCCGCGCATTCCGCGTGATACAATAACACTCCGCGGCACCGGCATGGAGTCATCTAATTATCCACAAGTCTGTGGATAAATCCGTGCAAAATCACGCCGCAACGGAGGAGTTTTTACGCAGACAGCAGTTTTCACCGCAGCGGCTAAAACAAACGCGCTTCCGCTGCGATTTTACCCGTTACGCAACAATATCGCGCTGTGCACGCTCGGTGCGGACGAACGACCGCTGACCGGTCACGACGAAGTCACCTCGGTGGACCGCAGTCTGGTGCTGAGCAGCACCGCCGTCCATCTCGGTGAGCACGGCAGCATCCACGACCTCGCCGAAAGTGAAATCTACCGCTGGGCCAACGTGCGCGGCTACGTTGCACTGCACCGCACCCAGCCCATCTATCTGAGCGAGAACCGCTGCATGATGCACCTGCGGCTGACCGGCGTGCGGCTCGGCATGGAGCAGGTGGTAGTCTACACCCGGCTTTCCGGCGGCATGGCGCGTGTAGACCGCCTGTGGCATCCCCTGTCCGAACGGGAAAACGACCCGTCCGCCGCCGTGTTTGCCGCCACAGCCGC
Source organism: Butyricicoccus sp. AF18-9LB (assembly GCF_027684505.1). Lineage (NCBI taxonomy): Bacteria > Bacillati > Bacillota > Clostridia > Eubacteriales > Butyricicoccaceae > Butyricicoccus > Butyricicoccus sp. AF18-9LB. The sequence continues at coordinate 16,092 of NZ_JAQCWA010000002.1, read as the reverse complement.
TGCTTTAACAGCTTTATAATATCAGCAATTTGCTTATTCACAAAAAATTTATTTATATCCTGTCCACTTTATGCTATAATACTATCGTATATGTAACAAATGGGGCTATTGCGCCCTTTTGAAAGGCTGAAGAAAAGTAATGGCTAATTTTTTGACCAAAATTTTCGGCACGCACTCGTCGCACGAGCTGAAAAAGATCTACCCCATTGCGGATAAAGTGGACGCACTCGAAGATCAGTTCAAAAAGCTGACCGACGACGAGCTGCGCGCCAAGACAGACGAATTCAAGCAGCGCTACCAGAACGGCGAAACGCTCGACCAGCTTTTGCCGGAGGCATTTGCCACCTGCCGTGAAGCCGCATGGCGCGTACTCGGTATGCGTCATTACCGTGTACAGGTCATCGGCGGTATCGTCCTGCATCAGGGCCGTATCGCAGAGATGAAGACCGGTGAAGGCAAGACCCTTGTGGCTACCCTTCCCGCTTATCTGAACGCACTGACCGGCAAGGGCGTACACATTGTCACCGTCAACGACTACCTCGCCAAGCGAGACAGTGAGTGGATGGGCAAGGTATACCGCTTCCTCGGCCTCAAGGTTGGCCTTGTCATTCACGAGGTCCCGCCGCAGGCCCGCAAGGCGATGTACGCCGCTGACATTACCTACGGCACGAACAACGAGTTCGGTTTCGACTACCTGCGCGACAACATGGCAATCTACAAAAATGCAATGGTTCAGCGTGACCATGCGTTCGCCATCGTCGATGAGGTTGACTCCATCCTGATTGATGAGGCGCGTACCCCGCTGATCATCTCCGGTCAGGGCGAGAAGTCCTCTCAGCTGTACGAGATCGCGGACCGCTTTGCCGCTCAGCTTTCCTGCCTGCGCGTCAAGGAAGTGGATGCCAAGGAGGAGCAGGACGACATCGATGCCGATTACATCGTCGATGAAAAGGCAAAGACCGCGACGCTGACCCCCCACGGTCAGAAGCGCGCCGAGGCTTACTTTAAGGTAGAAAACCTGTCCGACCCCGCGAATACCACGCTGCAGCACCACATCAACCAGGCCATCAAGGCACGCGGCGTTATGCAGCGCGATGTAGATTACGTTGTCCGTGACGGTCAGGTCATCATTGTTGATGAGTTTACCGGCCGTCTGATGTTCGGCCGCCGCTACAATGAGGGTCTGCATCAGGCGATCGAGGCCAAGGAAGGCGTAAAGGTCGAGCACGAGAGCAAGACGCTGGCAACCATCACCTTCCAGAACTACTTCCGTCTGTACGGTAAGCTGTCCGGCATGACCGGTACCGCGCTGACCGAGGAGGAGGAGTTCCGCCACACCTATCAGCTGGACGTTATCGAAATCCCGACCAACAAGCCGATCGCCCGTAAGGACAATCCGGATGCGGTTTATAAGAACGAGCGCGGCAAGATCATGGCGACCATTGCCCGCATTGAGCAGTGCCACGCAAAGGGTCAGCCGATTCTGGTCGGCACGGTTTCCATCGAAAAGTCTGAGGAACTGAGCAAGATCCTGAAGGCCAAGGGCATCAAGCACACCGTCCTGAACGCAAAGTATCACGAGCGCGAGGCAGAGATCGTTGCACAGGCCGGCAAGCCGGGCGCAGTTACCATTGCAACCAACATGGCAGGCCGTGGTACCGATATCATGCTCGGCGGCAACGCCGAGACCATGGCGCTGGATGAAATTAAGAAGTATCTCCGTCACGAGGTCGAGGACCGTGTGCAGAAGGGCGAGATGGACGAGCGCGTTGCGCACGACTACATCGACCACATGATCTACGAGGCAAACGGCCATGCCGACACCGACGATCAGGAGGTTCTGGCTATCCGTGCCAAGTTTGAGGAACTGTACAGCAAGTTCAAGACCGAGACCGACGCGGCAGCCGAAAAGGTTCGTGCGGCAGGCGGTCTGTATATCCTCGGCACCGAGCGTCATGAATCCCGCCGAATCGACAACCAGCTGCGCGGCCGTGCCGGTCGTCAGGGCGACCCCGGCGAATCCAGCTTCTACATTTCGCTGGAGGATGACCTCATGCGTCTGTTCGGCTCCGAGCGTATCCAGAACATGATGGACACCCTCGGCATTGCCGATGATGAGCCGATCGATCAGAAGATTCTGTCCGGCGCGATCGAAAATGCTCAGAAGAAGATCGAATCCCGCAACTTCGGCGTTCGTAAGCACGTCCTTGAGTATGACGATGTGCTGAACACCCAGCGTCAGACCATCTACGCACAGCGTCTGCAGGTGCTCGAGGGCAAGGACGTTAAGGACAACATCGTCAAGATGATCGACGAGACCATCGCCCGTGCGGTGCATGCTGCCATCGGCGAACACAGCCTGATTTCGACCGAAATGGTTGAACAGGCGCGCCGTCCGTTCATCGGCGTATTCCTGCGTCCGGAGGACTGCACCTTCACGCCCGAGGAGTGCGACGATCTGACCGCTGACCAGCTGACCAACATTCTGGCAGATCAGGCGCACAAGGTTTATGACGCTAAGGAGCAGGCCCTTGGCTCGCCCATCATGCGTGAGCTGGAGCGCGTTGTACTGCTCAAGAACGTAGACAGCAAGTGGATGGACCACATCGACGCTATGACCGAGCTGCGCAACGGCATCGGCCTGCGTGCATACGGTCAGTACGATCCGGTGGTCGAGTATAAGCGCGAGGGCTTTGATATGTTCGACGCGATGATCGATTCCATCCGTGAGGATACCGTCCGCATGATTTTCCTTGCACAGGTTCGCACCCGTGAGGAACCCAAGCGTGAGCAGGTAGCCAAGGAGACCGGCGCAGCAGGCGCAACCGACGGCTCCGTCAAGGCAGAGCCCAAGCGTGCCGGCAAGAAGCCGGGCCCGAATGATCCGTGCCCGTGCGGCAGCGGCAAGAAGTATAAGAAATGCTGCTACCTCAAGCCGGACGACCCGTATAAATAACTGTCGCGAAACCGGACTTTATTGACAGACTGAAACAGGAGAGAACCGAGGTTCTCTCCTGTTTTTATTTAGTTGAACGCTTCATCATTTTGTTCGGCGAACATACGCTGCACACGATCGAGCAGGATGGGATATCCGGCGAGTGTTGGGTCGGCGGCCAGCAGCGCTTCTGCTTCCTCGCGGGCGTTCTGCATGAGCGCAAGGTCAGCCGCCAAATCCGCAACGTGCAGTGCGGGCAGGCCGTGCTGCCGCTGACCGAAAAAGTCACCCGGACCGCGCTGTGCGAGGTCTGCGCGTGCGACCTCGAAGCCGTCGCCGGTTTTGCACAGGATGCGCAGGCGCTCCCGCGCGACCTGTCCCTTATCCGCGCCGAAGAACACGCAGTACGACTGCCGTGTACCGCGGCCGACACGTCCGCGCAGCTGGTGCAGCTGCGACAGACCGAACCGGTCTGCGTCCTCGACCACCATCAGATTGGCGTTCGGCACGTCCACACCGACCTCGATAACCGTTGTTGCGACCAGAATATCGTATTTCTGCGCTGCAAAATCGCGCATGATCTGATCTTTTTCCGCGTTTTTCATGCGTCCGTGCAGTACAGCCACGCGCCGGTGCGGAAGCAGCTTCTGCAGGTCTTTTGCATGCTGCTCCGCGCTTTTCAGCTTTGTTTCCGCATTTTCGCTGTCCTCGATAAGCGGACACACAACGTAAGCCTGTCCGCCAAGACCGACCTGCTTATCAATGAAGGCAGTAATACGCTTGCGCATGTTTTCGCCCACGGCGTAGGTCTCAACCGGACTTCTGCCGGGCGGGATCTCGTCCAGCACGGACACATCCAGATCGCCGTACATGATGAGTGCGAGCGTACGCGGAATCGGCGTAGCCGACATGACGAGCACATGCGGCGAGCCGCCTTTCGCGGACAGCGCGGCACGCTGCGCCACACCGAACCGGTGCTGCTCATCCGCGATAACGGCACCCAACCGATGAAACTGCACACCCTGTTGAATGAGCGCGTGTGTGCCCACGACCACCTGCGCCGCGCCGGTCTCGATGGCGGCCAGTGCCGCACGTTTCTGCGCGGCAGTCATCGATCCGGTAAGCAGCGTGCACGAGATGCCCAGCTTATCCAGCATGGGTGCAAGCGTCTCCGCGTGCTGCGCAGCGAGGATTTCGGTCGGCGCCATGAAAGCCGCCTGCCAGCCGTTCTGCGCGGCCAGCGCACACAATCCGGCCGCTACCACTGTCTTGCCCGAGCCGACATCGCCCTGCACCAGCCGGTTCATCGGCCGTCCGGAGGCGCAGTCTGCCGCAATCTCCATAATCGCACGCCGCTGTGCACCGGTCGGCGTAAACGGCAGGGCTTCAAAGAACGAATCCAATCCATTTGAGGTGAAAACAATGCCGGAATCCGCCTTTCGACGCTCCTTCAGCTGCTGCAGGCCGCAGCAGAGCAAAAACAGCTCCTCGAATACCATGCGTCGGCGCGCCTGCGCCACATCGTCCTTGGTTTTCGGTCGGTGAATTGCAGAAAGTGCGTCTACTGCGTCCGACAGGCGGTATTTCGCCTGCAAAAGTTCGGGCAGCGGATCGGGCCATTCACCGGTCAGCGTGTCGAGCGCGGCAGCGGTTACACGCTCAAGATCGCGCTGGGTCAGTCCCGCTGTCAGCGGATAGACCGGCACGATGCGTCCCGGGTGGTCGGCGTCCGGTGCGACCTTCTCGGACTGCGGGGAAACCATTGTGCGGCCGCGTCCATAGCCCTGTACCTTGCCGTAGAACACATACTCCTGTCCCACATGGAGCTGCGCCGCAGCATACGGATTGTTGAAATAGGTGACGTTCAGCGTGCCGGTTTCATCGTAAATCGTACACTTGACCAACGTCAGGCCCTTGCGGATACGGTTGACCTTGGGTTCGGTGCCGACCACAGCGCGCACAGCATACTTGTCCTCCATGTCGATTTCCGCAATCGGCGTGATGTGGGTGCGGTCCTCATAGTCGCGCGGGTAGGTCTCGAGCGCGTCACGCAGCGTGCGTATATGCAGTTTTTCGAGCAGCTTCGCCTTTTTCGGGCCGATGCCCCTGACGAACTGGATGCTGTCATCAACCGATGGCATGTGGACTCTCCTTTGGGAATTTTGATTTACAAAGCACCCGCTTTACGGGGCGCACGAACCGCGCAGGCGGTTCGACCATTCTGGGCGGCACCCTTTTTCTGCACCGATTGACCGGGGCGCACGAACCGCGCAGGCGGTTCGCCCTAACGGGCGGAGCGTTTTTCGCTGAACCTCAGCGAAGGAGCTGCGCTCTGCGGAGCGCGGGAGACTGCCGCGTCCGCGGCGGGGACAAAAAGGAAGGGACGCCTGCGGTTTGCCCGTAGGCTGCTAAACATTGTTCCCGCGCCGTGCGCGGATTAAATGAGTGCCCTTCCTCTTTGGACTCCTACCTTTCCCTTATTTGATAGCCTGACGCAGACCAGAGACCGGCGACAGCTTCGAAAATAAGAGTACGACAGAGGATTTTTTCTTCCGTGTCTTTCGAAACCTGTTCGCAGGGTCAGATACCCGACTGCTACACATACGGTTAAATCCACGCAAGCGCGGCATAACAGTGCCGCGCAATTCGTGAGCGCGTTATGATAGACAGCACCTACGAAGATAAATTGTACCAATCGCCTAATTCGCAGGTGCCACGCGGTATAACGCGTTAAAGAGTTGCGCGACACGGGTATGTCGCGCCCTGCGCAGAGTAAACCGCCTGTGTAGCAGAACAGTATCCGACACTGCGAATATGTCTCGACATGGGAGCACACTGTGCTCCCCTACGGTAGAAAAACTCCTCTGCCGTTCCCTTTTTTCGGAGCGGTCACATGTCGGCAATCTGCGCCAGACCCTCCAAGGGGAAAGGGGTGATTCACAAGAGGGTGGAAAACCGTAGGTTGTCTACCCTCTTGTGCGCCCGCGCGGCGTCAGCGCACTCCTCGCTCAGCCGATGCTGAAAAAGGCTGCTCTTAATACTCGCGGTAAACCGCCTTCACCACGCCTAAAATCTGGCACCCGGTGCCGTTGATCGGCGGATACGCCGGATTCTCCGGCATGAGCCATACACCGTCCGGCGTGATGTTGAGCGTCTTGCAGGTGGCCTCATCCTCGAGCAGCGCGATTACGATGTCGCCGTTGCGCGCCTGCACATCCTGCCGGATAATGACCAGATCATCATCCATAATGCCCACGCCGATCATCGAATCGCCGCGAATGCGCAGCGCGTAATACTCGCCGCCGCCCGCTGCCGGCTCGAACGGCACATAGCCGATATACTCCTCCACCGCGAGGATCGGCATACCGGCGGTGACGCGGCCCAGAATCGGCACGCGCGGCACCATGGAAGGGCCGCTGACCGGCGTCAGCGCACGCGATTTATGCTCATTCGGCTCCAGATAACCGGCCTCCTGCAGCTTTTTCAGGTGCGCATGCACGGTGGACGGCGACCGCAGTCCCATCTCTGCACCAATCTCGCGCACCGAAGGCGGATAGCCGTGTTCAAGGGAATAACTGCTTATATAATCCAGTATCTGCTGTTGTTTGGCGGAAATCTTCTTCATTTTCGGCACTCCTTGCTGTTTCCGTCGGAACATACGTTCGTAATTTTATCCTTATTATACCGCAATCCGCTGCAATAAGCAAACATTTGTTTGTATTAACCTGCACGAATTTTCCGCGTTAATCGACACTATTCTTCAATTTATCCGGTTTTCTGCCGCCGTGTTGAAAAAGTAACGCAGTTTCATCACCGCATTGCTTGTATTTTACATGATTTTGTTATATCATATAAACAGCAAAAGTATTGATTATTGCAAGGGGACCCGCATTCTGCACCCCTAACTCGCAGGGAGGTTTTTATATGACCATCAAGACCGATCTCGGATATATCGACATTACCAACGAGGTGCTGGCCGGCATTGCCGGTTACGCAGCATCCTCCTGCTTCGGTGTCAAAGGCATGACCATCCGCTCCATGTCGGACGGACTGGCGCACCTGCTCGGACTGGAAAACCAGTCGCGCGGCGTAAAGGTCACCGAGGCTGTGGACGGCGGTGTCAACATCGACCTGCACATTGCAGTCGAGCACGGTGTGAATATTGCCACCGTCTGCCGCTCTATCATCGGCGAGGTACGCTACAATGTTGAGCGTCTGACCGGTGTGGACGTGAAGAACGTCGATATCTATGTAGAGAGTATTAAGGCGGACTGACACCTATAGGGGACTTCGCAAGTCCCCTATATACGGAAATCAGTTCCGTAGAAACTGACTTCCGATACCCGAACGACGCGCCCCAAGGGCGCTGAGTCGGAGTAACAAAACCCACGCTCATGTCGCGGGTTTTGTTGCGGCATAACGCCGCTGTTTGAATACCGCGGTACAACCGCGGACGTCTGCGGACGGGACCAATGGCTCGGATTGCCCTAAGGAAATCCTGCTATGCGGTTACGGTTTGCAAGCAAACCGAAATCTTATTACGCGCAACTGCGCGGTTACTTTTAGGGAGAGATTAAATTAAATGGCAGATCAGAAAATCAACGGTGCGCTGTACCGGTCCATGGTGATCGAGGGCGCACTCGCCATTGCCGAAAAGAAGGAACAGGCAAACGAACTGAACGTATTCCCGGTGCCGGACGGCGATACTGGCACGAATATGTCCATGACGATGGGTTCCGCGATGGCTGAGATGGAAAAGCTCGCTGAGCCGACCCTCGCCAAAGCGGCGGATGCGACCGCTTCCGCGCTGCTGCGCGGCGCGCGCGGCAACTCGGGTGTTATCCTGTCGCTGCTGTTCCGCGGCATGGCGAAAAAGCTGCGCGAGACCGAGGAGGCTGACGGCCGCACACTCGCGCTTGCGCTGCGCGAAGGCGTAGACACCGCCTACAAGGCGGTTATGAAGCCCGCTGAGGGCACCATCCTGACCGTATCGCGCGTTGCAGCACAGCACGCGGTCGAGCTGTGTCAGGCCGAGCCGACGCTCACCGCAGAGCAGGTTCTGGCAGCGATCCTCGAGCAGGGCCACACCGCACTCGAGGAGACCGTTCACCAGAATCCGGTGCTTGAAAAGGCAGGCGTGGTTGACGCCGGCGGCTTCGGCTTTATCACCATCTTCGAGGGCATGCTGGACGCGCTGCGCGGCATCCACAAGGAACGTGCTGTTGCGGCAGAGCCGACCAAGTCCACCGCAGACTTCGCTGCGATCAACGACGAGGACATCACCTTCACCTACTGCACCGAGTTCATCGCATCCCGCAAGGACAAGGCGCGCAATGTTGCCCGTCTGCGCTCTATCCTGAACGAAATCGGCGATTCGCTGGTTGTTGTCGAGGATGATGATATCGTCAAGGTACACGTTCACACCGACCAGCCGAACAAGGCGCTCGAGGAGGGTCTGAAATTCGGTCCGCTGCTGACCGTTAAGATCGAAAACATGCGCGAGCAGCACACCGCCAAGGTAATCGAGGGCACGGCAGACGCGCCCAAGGAGCGCGTGATCGTTCCGGCAGAGAAGAAGTTTGGCTTTGTAGCCGTTGCTGCCGGTGAGGGTCTCAAAACCCTGTTTACCGACCTCGGCGCGGACGTTGTCGTGCAGGGCGGTCAGACCATGAACCCGTCCACCGACGATATTCTGCATGCTGTCGATGCCGTTCCGGCAGAGATCGTTTTCGTGCTGCCGAACAACAAGAACATCATCATGGCTGCCGAGCAGGCGGTTCATCTCTCCGAGAAGAAAAAGGTGATCGTCGTGCCGACCAAAACCATCCCGCAGGGCATTTCGGCCATGCTGGCAGTCGATCCGGAAGCTGAGCAGGACAGCGAGCTGGCGCTTGCCATGCTGGACGCGGCAAAGCACGTCCGCAGCGGTCAGGTGACGTATGCGGCCCGCGACAGCGAGTTTGACGGCAAGAAGATCAAGCAGGGCGAGTATCTCTCTCTGTGCGAGGGCAAGCTGTGCGCCAACGGCAAGGAAACCTCGGTCATCAAGAAGCTGGCGCGCGAGATGGTATCCGACGACAGCGCGTTTGCAACCGTTATCTTCGGCGAGGGCGTTACCGAGGAGCAGGCCGCTGAGGTCGAGAACCTGCTGCACAAGGAAAATAAGGAGATGGAGATCAACGTCATCAACGGCGGTCAGCCGGTTTACTACTACATCATTTCGGTGGAGTAAACCATCTCTCTAAGCATAAAAAAGCATCGGAAACTGCGTTTCCGATGCTTTTTTCGTGAAATTTCGTCTGCTGTGATTTACTTTACAAGCTCAGCTGCCATATCGAACATGGTCTGTGCATCCAGACCGGTATCAAAGCCGCTGATAAGGTAGGTCACGCCGTCCTGCTCCCAGAGTACGGACTGGAACATCTTATCCTCCACCTCGTCCGAGCCATAATAGCTGATAACGAGTTCGCCGTTCTTCTCCTGCTGCTTTTCCTCGTCAGACTTCTCGTAGTCGTCCGGTACGAAGCGGTAGTGCGCATCGCGATAGGTCAGCGTAACGCCGTTTACCTCGGCAGTCGTTGCCGGAACCGGATTCTCCATCTCGTCCTCGGTGAACACGGTGTAGCTCTTGTGCGCGGACAGATTCAGCTCCGCGCCATCCTTCGTGTAGGTCGCGTCCACCTCGCTGACTTTTTCGGTCTCGCCCATGTCGTTCTGCGCCGTGGTATCCACATCAGAACCGTAGCTGAACGCGTACTCGCCAATCTTGTCCGGCAGCGTGAGCGCTACACCGGCATCAGCCAGATGCGCCTGCGTGCTCGACAGATCCAGCCGCTGGTCAGACCAGCCCTCACTGAAAATGCCGCCCATGCCGCCTGCCGCAAATGCGCCGGTCACTGCTATAGCAGCGACTGCGGCAACCGCCACAAAGCGTTTGCTCCACAGATGACGCTTGCGTGCCGGTGCATTGTTCAGTGCGAATTTGACGCGCGTCTGCATCGAATCCGGTGCATGCAGCTCATCTGCACACTGATGCAGCATTTCCTTGATTTCACGTTCCATTTTGATTTCATCCATGATTTGCAGCCTCCTTCGGCTTCCGTTCTTCGGTCAGCGCCTGCCGCAGATGACGGCGAGCGGAAAAAAGGCGGGATTTCACCGTTCCCTCGGTCACACCGGTCGCCTGCGCGATCTCGCGCACCGAGCGATCATCGAAGTAATACAGCACCACGGTCACGCGACGTTTTTCGTCCAGCGTATCGAGTGCGGCATACAGGCGGCGCTGCTCATCCGTCCGCAGCACGGCGGACAGTGCGCTTTCACTCTCGCCTGCGTCAAAAAACTCTGAGACCGGCGTTTCCCGTTTGGCTTTGCGGCAGTACTTCCATGCCGCGCGGGAAAGCGTTTTGAGCAGCCACGGCCGGAATTTGCTGCCGTCCCGCAGCGATTTGATGGACTGCGCACAGGTGACAAAGGCCTCCTGCGCCAGATCCTCGCCGTCCGTCCTGCTGCCGGTGATCAGGCACGCAAGGCGGTATGCATCGTCCTTGTAGCGCTCGTACAGCTCATCGAACGCCTGCATATCGCCGTGCTGCATGCGACTGACAAGCTCTTTATCGTTCATAACTTTCTATCCTTTCCCTGGGTGCGTCTGTATATAAGAGCAGCCAGTTTGGACTCGGTTCATTTTATTTTCAGTGAAATCCGCGTCCTTCGACGCACCCGAGTATAAGAGCCGCAAAGCGGCGGGCCGGTTCATTTTTATTTAACGGACACTTTGTACAGTTTTGACGGTTGCGTTTAACGTGGATGTATTCTATACTGGATGTATGAATATGCCAGTTCCGCTGACTCCAGCGGTGGTGTCGCCTGTCCGGCGGGGGCACAAGGTGAATTGCCCGAAGGGCAAGAGAAGGTCCCCTGGGGGATAACAGTGTCGCGCAATTCGTTCGTCTGAATATGACGGACGGCACCTACGAAGATAAACTGTACCAACACCTAAATTCGCAGATGCCTTCCGGTATAACACGTTAATAATTTGTGCGGCACTGTCATGCCGCACTCTGCGTTGATTATACCACATGTGTAGCAGAACGGTATCTGACCCTGCGAATATACGGATACATGGACGCGCAAAGCACGTCCTGCGGTAGAGAAAATCCTCTGTCGCGTCCTTATAGTCTCAGTTCACTAATTTTCGCCGTGCTATCCCCAAGGGAAACGGGAGTCCCAAGAGGGTAGAAACCGTAGGTGTCTACCCTTTTGGTTTCCCCGGCGAAACCGCCGCAGTTCTTTCACTTCGCAAGCGACCATCCCCCGTTAGGGGAAAAGAAAGGAAGTGCTTCCATGAATCAGCACCAATTCTTCACAGGAGAAATTTTCGACGCCTACCGCTGGTTTGGCGCTCACATAGAGCAAAACGCTGTCGTTTTCCGTACATTTGCACCCAATGCCAACCGCATTACGCTGACCGGCGCGTGCAACGGCTGGACCGAAACCGATCTGGTACAGGACGGCCGCAGCGGCTTCTGGTCGGTCTCTGTGCCGGACGCCTGCGCAGGCCAGTTTTACAAATACCGCATCTACGGCCCGGACGGCTCTGTCACCGAGCACTGCGATCCCTACGGCTTTGCCATGGAGCTGCGGCCTGCCTGCTGCTCGATTATCACCGACCTTGACGAGTACCGCTTCACAGACGAGGCGTGGATGGCTGACCGCACGGCTTCGCCGGACGCACCGCTGAGCATCTACGAGATGCACCTCGGCTCGTGGATGCGCAATCCGGACGACGCGAACGGCTGGTACACCTACGATGAAATCGCCCGCCGATTGATTCCCTATCTGCAGGAAAACGGCTACACGCATGTGGAGTTTCTGCCGCTGTCCGAGCACCCGTTTGACGGCTCCTGGGGCTACCAGAACACCGGATTTTTTGCCCCGACCTCGCGCTACGGCACGCCGGCGCAGCTGAAACTGCTGATTGACAAGCTGCATCATGCCGGTATCGGTGCGATCATGGATTTTGTACCGGTACACTTTGCCGTGGACTCCTACGGTCTGGCGAAATACGACGGCACGCACCTGTACGAGTACCCGCACAGCGCGGTCGGTGAAAGCGAATGGGGCAGTTACAATTTCATTCATTCCAGACGGGAAGTACGCTGTTTTCTGCAGTCTGCAGCCGATTACTGGCTCACTGAGTTTCATTTTGACGGTCTGCGCATGGATGCGGTCTCGCGCCTGATCTACTGGCAGGGCGATCCCGCACGCGGCGTCAACGGCGACACGCTCGACTTCCTTAAAAATATGAACCGCGGTCTCAAAGCCCGCCATCCCTCGGCTCTCCTCATCGCTGAGGACTCGACTGCCTATCCCGGTGTCACCCGTCCGGTGGACGAGGGCGGCTTGGGCTTCGACTACAAGTGGGATCTCGGCTGGATGCACGACACGCTCGAGTTCTGTCAGACCCAGCCGGATCTGCGTCCGCGCGATCATGGCAAGCTTCTCTGGTCGATGCACTATTTTTTCAACGAGCACTATCTGCTGCCGCTCTCGCACGACGAGGTTGTGCACGGCAAGGCGGCAATCGTGCAGAAAATGTGGGGCGCGGACGAATGCGACAAGTATGCGCAGGCGCGCGTGATGTACCTCTATATGTTCACACATCCGGGTAAAAAGCTGAATTTCATGGGTAACGAGCTGGGTCAGCTGTACGAATGGAGCGAAGCCGGTACGCTGGACTGGGCACTGGCCGAGCGTCCGTTCCACCGTTTTTTCCACAGCCTGTGTAAAACTTATGTGGAGAATCCCGCGCTGCACGCAGATTATGCGCCGGATAATTTCCGGTGGGCAAAAAATCATGCGGATGCCCCCTGCGTATTCGGCATGGAGCGCCGCGCAAATGGAGAAACGCTGCTCGCCCTGTGCAATTTCGCGGACAGCGAACAGAAATTTACCGCTTCCCTGCCGAAGTTTACGATTCTGCTTGACAGCAATGCCGCAGAGTTCGGCGGCACCGGAGAGACACTTGCCGTCTCCCGCAAGGATGATCTGTGTACGGTTGCACTGCCGCGATACAGTGCGGTTCTGCTCAAGCTGTAAAATCAAAAGCGCTCTGCCAAAAACAGAGCGCTTTTCCTATTTATTCGACCGAAATCGGCTTTATCATCTGATAATGCAGTCCGTTCTCATCGCGGTACTCGCCGCGCTGCAGAAAACCGAATTTATGATAAAAACCCTGTGCACGCATGTTTTTCTCGGCAACACGAGCACACAGCTCGCGCTTGCCGAGCGCACGGTACACGCTGATGGCCTGACCGAGAATCTGTCCGCTCAGACCGCAGCCGCGGTAGTCACCGGCAATGCAGAAGCCGCCGACCAGACCGATCTCCGGCTGCTCCTCCCACCAGGTTTTCAGGTAAACGAGCGCGGTCTCTTCCCCGCCTTCCAGACAGCCGAAGGTACACGCCCGCGGCGAAACCTTCTGTGCCCGCTCTACATCGCGGATGAGCGCATCCGGATCGAGGTTTGCATCCGTGCCGTAGGCATTCTTGTGCAGCTCGCGCATGAATCCCACAATTTTATCCACATCCTGTGGATTCTTTGGGTCAGCGCGGCGAAACCAGATCTGCGGCGACGCCGGAATACCCTTGGTATTCGTCCAGCCAATGGACGCAAACGTGGAGTATTCCTGCGGCAAATGCGAGGCATCATTCTCGTAAACCACGTCGATATTGCCGTTTTCGTCAAATTCCAGCTTGGCAACACAGGTGTTGTCACCCCAGCCGATTTCGCCCATCTGTTCGGGTGCAAAACCGTGTGCAATCGTCAGCATGCCGCGAATCGCACTGCCGTGCGTCACTACTGCGACCTCTTTGCCCTCATTTTCGCGCACAATCGCGCGCACGCCGTCCAGCATGCGCTGACCGGCCTGCATGACCGTCTCGCCGTGCGGCGGCGCTGCTTCCCACGGACGGGCACACCACAGCGCGTACTGCTCAGGCCATGTGTGCGGCAGCTCGGCCCACGGAATGTCCTCCCAGTCTCCCATATCAATCTCGCGCAGCACCGGTCGGGTCTCCACCGAGAGATGGTGCGGCTCCGCCACAGCCTGCGCCGTTACGCGTGCGCGGAACAGGTCGGACGAGTAAACCGCCGCGAGCGGCACATTCTCAAACCGCTTTGCCAGATACGGCAGCTGCTTGTACGCCCGCGTGGTCAGCAGCGCGTTGTACTGACCATGACACCGGCGGTATACATTGCCCTCTGCCTCAGCGTGACGGATGATGTAGACCGTGGTTCTCATCAGCCTACCTCAACCGCGCCGGACAGCTCGGTGACAGACTTCACGCCGTGTGCATCCAGCCACTCGTTCAGCTCGGCAAGCGCCTTGACCGGAGCGGTCGGGTCGTTGAACATCACCGTACCCATGGCAACCGCGTCTGCGCCCGCAAGCATCATTTCGACAATATCACGTCCGGTTCGGATGCCGCCCATGCCGAGAATCGGCACGGAAACCGCCTTACGCACCTGATATACCATGCGAACCGCAACCGGGAACACTGCCGGACCGGACAGACCGCCCATTACGTTGGACAGGATCGGCTTGCGCTTTTCGATATCAATGCGCATACCGAGCAGTGTATTGATGAGCGAAAGCGCGTCCGCACCTGCGGACTCCGCCGCGCGTGCAATCTCCGCAATATCGGTGACATTCGGGGACAGCTTGACAATCAGCGGCTTCTTCGCCTTGGCCTTGGCTGCCGAAACAACCTCCTCGACCATCTTCGGCTGGGTGCCGAATGCCATGCCGCCGCATTTTACGTTTGGGCAGGAGATGTTCATCTCGATGAGGTCAACATCCGCGTCCGAAATCTTCTCGACCATGCCCTCGTACTCCTCGACCGTGTTGCCGGAGACGTTGGCGATGATTTTGGTGTCGTACCGGCGCAGGAACGGAATCTGCTCCTCGATGAAACGGTCAATGCCCGGGTTCTGCAGACCGACACAGTTGAGAATACCCTGCGGGGTCTCCGCGATGCGCGGCGCCGGATTGCCGAGACGCTCGGTCGGTGTCAGACCCTTCACGCCGATGCCGCCAAGCTGGGACAGGTCGAAAAATTCGCCGTACTCATGGCCGAAACCAAAGGTGCCGGATGCGGTCGTGATCGGGTTTTTCAGCTCAACACCGCAAAAGTTCACTCTTAAATCTGCCATTACCACTCGACCTCCTCAGCATTGAACACCGGACCGTCCTTGCAGACATGACCGTAACGGGTTTCGCCGTTTTCCGACTTGAGCGCGCACGCGCATACCAGACAGGCACCGATGCCGCAGCCCATGCGCTCCTCCATCGAAACCTGACAGGGCACGCCGGCTTCCTTTGCAATCGCCGCAATCGCCTTCAGCATAGGCTTCGGACCGCAGGCAGCCACGCCGGTCGCAGCTGCCACCTGCTCCTTCAGCACATCGGTGACAAAGCCGTGACGCGCGTAGGTGCCGTCGTCGGTGGTGACAAAGGTCTCGCATTCATCACGGAAGTCGCCCTCAAGGATCACCGCACCCTTGTTGCGGAAACCGAGGATTGCGGCAGGCTGTGCACCCTTTTCTACTGCCGTGCGAACACATCCAAGCATCGGCGGTACGCCAATGCCGCCGCCGATAAAGATTGGGCGGTCACCCAGTGCCTGTACGTCAAAGCCGTGTCCGAGCGGTCCAAGCACGTCGAGCACATCGCCGACCTTGCGTTCGCTCAGCCACTTCGTGCCGTCGCCCTTCACCTGAAAAACAATGCGCAGATGGCTGCCCTGCCAGGTGCAGATCGAAATCGGGCGGCGCAGCAGATGACCCTCACCGCATGCAATGTGGACGAACTGGCCGCACTGCGTCAGTTTAACGATTTCCGGCGCGTCCAGCACCATCAGATACAGACCCTCGCCCAGCCGTGTATTTTCTACAACACGGCAGTTTTCCTGAATCGACATAACATTTCTCCCTCCGTTGATCGGTCTGCCGACGAAACAGTGGATTTTTCGACAGCAGGCGAAAAATTTTTCGATAGTTCTATTGTACAGGAAAATCGGGAAAAAGAAAAGATTCTCCTGCATTTTATGCAAAAGAAAAAGCAGCAACTTTCGTTGCTGCTTAGATGTAGGCGT